>JBBQXN010000114.1:0-8251 GCA_038209585.1 Burkholderiales bacterium | reverse complement strand
CAGCGCGACTACCCGTTCATCTTCACCAACGGCGTGCAGGTCAGCCATGTCGAGGTAGACGTGGACACCGGCTTCGTGAAACTGCTCAAGCACTGGGCGGTCGAGGACTGCGGCCGCGTCATCAACCCGATGCTGGTGGACGAGCAGATGCGCGGCGCCATCGTGCAAGGCATCGGTGGCGCGCTGTTCGAAGAATGCCTGTACGACACCGACGGCACGCTGCGCAACGGCAACATGGCCGACTACCTGGTGCCGATGGCCGCCGAAATGCCCGACATCGTCATCGGTCATGTGCAAAGCCCCACGCGCAGCAGCCAGCTGGGCGCCAAGGGTGCGGGCGAAGCGGGTACCGCGGGCGCGCCAGCAGCGGTGATGAACGCCATCAACGACGCGCTGGCGCCGCTGGGCGCGCGGCTGGCTTCGCAGCCGATCACGCCTGAGAAAATCTTGCGCGCACTGGGGCGGATTTGACGGACGACCGCTTGGCCTATCAGGCTCGGCGCGCTGCCTACAGCGCCAGCTTGACCAGCCTCGTGCCGTCTTCGCTGCGATCCCCGATGGTGAATCCCATCTCGTGCGCCAGGGCCAGCATGCGGCTGTTCTCGGCCAGCACCGTGGCCATCAGCACCTGGGTGCCGCGGGCGCGTTGGTGGTCTGCCAGCTTGCGCAGCAGGCGTTCGCCCAAACCGCCGCCTTTCAGGTCAGAGCGCACGACGATGCCGAATTCAGCTTGGACATTGTCGGGGTCTGCCGAGCCGCGCACCACGCCCAGGGTTTCGCCAGCCTCGTCCAGCGCGATGAAGGCCATCTCGCGTTCGTAGTCGATTTGCGTCAGCCGGGCGAGTTCGCTGCGTTCGATGCTGCGCCGACTGTAGAAGATGCGCATGCGGATGTCCTCGGGGTCCAGCCGTTCCAGAAAGCGCCGGTGGCGCGCTTCGTCTTCTGGCCGGATAGCGCGCACCTGAACGCGCTGGCCCTGCCAATCCCAAACTTCCTCGAGCTCGGCGGGATAAGGACGAATGGCGAAATGGGCAGCACCACCCAGTTCGCCCGGCCGAACGCGCACGCGCGCATCGAGCGCTATCACGCCTTGCGCATCGGCCAGCAGCGGGTTGATATCCAGCTCCACCACTTCTGGCAGTTCGGCCAGCAATCTGGACACGGCCATCAGGGTGTCCAGCACGGCGGGCATGTTCACCGGCGGCACATCGCGCCAACCGCGCAGCAAGCGGGCGATGCGTGTGCGGTCCACCAGCGCCTGGGCCAGCGGCTGGTTCAGGGGCGGCAGGGCCAGCGCGTGGTCGGCAATCACTTCGACGGCGGTGCCGCCCTGCCCGAACAGGATCACCGGGCCGAACTGCGGGTCCAGGCTGGCGCCAACGATCAACTCTTGCGCCATGCGCCGCCTGACCATCGACTGCACGGTGAAGCCTTGCAGCACGGCATTGGGCTCGTGTTGCCGCACCCGCTGCAGCATGGTGGCAACCGCAGCGCGCAGGGCCGCTTCGTCGCCCAGGTCCAGCATCACGCCGCCGGAATCGCTCTTGTGCGAGATGTCGTTGGACAGAATCTTCAGCGCCACCGGCCAGCCGATGGCCAGCGCAGCAGCCACCGCTTCGTCAGCTTGCAAGCCCGTGCAGCGCGTGACCGCCACGGGTACGCCTGCTGCAGCCAGCACGGCCTTGGCCTCGGGCTCGCTCAGCATCTCGCGGCCTTCGGCCAGCGCTTGGGCGATGACCTGTCGGGCCGGGGCCAGGTCGGGGGCTGCGGTGCAGGCATCAGCCGGGGGCGCCTCCATCAACTGCGCCTGGTTGCGACGCCACGTGGCCAGCATGGCAATGGCGGCCACAGCCTGCTCGGGCGTGTCGTAGCAGGCCAGGCCAGCGTTTTGGAAAACTTGACGCGCTGCAGTCACGGCTTCTCCGCCCAGCCAGGCACTGACGACACGCGCGGCCTGCGGTTGCAGCAGCGGCGCCAGCGCCTGGGCGATGCGTACGCTGGGCACGATGGCTGTGGGCGCATGCGTGAACAGCAGCATGCCGGCGTCGCGGTCGGCCAGCAGGGATCGCATGGCGGCCAGATAGCGCGCCTCAGGCGCGTCGCCGATGAGATCCACAGGATTGCCGTGCGACCAGTTGGCGGGCAAAGCGGCGTCCAGCGCAGCGCGCGTCGCGCCGGACAAGGGTGCCAGCGTCAAATTCGCAGCGGCCACGGCATCGGCTGCCATCACGCCTGCGCCGCCGCCATTGGTGATGATGGTGACGTTGTTGGCCAGCCTGTCTTTCGCGTGGCCGGATACGCCACCCGCCAGCCGGTCCAGCGTCAGCGCGGCGTCGAACAGTTCCTGCAGCGTGTCCACGCGCAACATGCCAGCGCGGCGCACGGCGGCGTCGAAAACGGCGTCTGACCCGGCCAGCGCGCCCGTGTGCGAAGCGGCTGCTGCCTGCCCCTGCGCAGAACGCCCGGCCTTCACCAGGATCACCGGCTTGTTGCGTGCCGCCGCGCGTGCGGCCGACATGAACTTGCGCGCATCGCGAATCGATTCCACGTACATCAGGATGGCGCGCGTCTTGGCGTCGCTGGCCAGCCAGTCCAGCATGTCACCGAAATCGACGTCGGCGCTTTCGCCCATTGAAACAAAATGCGAAAAGCCCACGCCACGCCCGCGCGCCCAGTCCAGCAAGGCCGTCACCAGCGCGCCCGATTGCGAAACGAAGGCCAGCTGCCCCGGTGCCGCGCCCACATGCGCAAAGCTGGCATTCAGGCCGATGTGAGGCGAAAGCAGGCCCAGGCAGTTGGGCCCCAGGATGCGCAGCAGGTGCTTGCGCGCAGCGTCCAGCATGACTTGCTTTTGCTTGGGACTGAGGCCAGCCGTCAACACCACCGCAGCGCGTGTGCCGCGCGCGCCCAGGGACTTGATCAGCGCCGCCAAAGTGGCCGGCGGGGTGCAGATCACGGCCAGCTCGGGCGTGGCGGGCAGGTCGCCGACCTTGGAATAGCAAGGCACGTCACCCAGCAGCTTGTATTTGGGATTCACCGGCCACAGCGTGCCGCCATAGCCACCACTGCGCAGGTTCTGCCACACAGTGCCGCCCACGCTGCCTGGCCGCTGCGAAGCACCGAACACAGCCACCGAGGCTGGGTCGAACAAGGAATCCAGGTGTCTGATGCTCATGCTTCGATGATGCACTCAGCCGCTGTCACCCTAGGCCCAGCCTTGGCGCCAGCGGCTGGCATCCTTCAAATCGCGCCAGTGCAGTAGCTGCGTGCGCCCGGAATGAACGGCCTGCAGTTCGATCTGGTCGATGCGCACATCAGGCGGTACAGGTTCCACCACGCGGACCACGACGAAGTGCTTCTCCCGGTCACTGGGCGTCACGGCCGTCCACTTGCTCAGGAGCAGTTTCTTCGGGTTCAGCGGGTTCAGCGCCTTCAGCGGGTTCAAGGGGCTCAAGGGGCGCAGGGGCAAAGTTGGCAAGGCCAGTGGGTCAGCCGCCGGGCGCAGCCACGCTGAGCCAGACTTCGTTGCGGCGCATGAACCAGGGGGTCAGCGGGCCGTTGTAGCGCGAGAGCGTGGGGTCGCCCGTCCACGCCACGCCGGCCGCCTGCAAGGCCGCTTTCAGCTTGGCCAGATGCTCTTCGTAATTGGCTTGCGACCAGAAACCTGAATATGTGATCGCCGCCACACGGTTGCCGGGCACTTCCCGCAGTTGCACGCGCGAATCGTCTGGCACTGGCGCCGTGGCCAGGCTCACGTCTTTGGGCAACACGAACTGCACCACATAGCCACCCTGGGCCGCTTGCTGCGTCACAGGGGCTGTCATGGCCATCTTGACGGGCGCGGCAGACTGCGTCACGGGCGCGGTCATTTCCATCTTCCTGGCGCCCTTGTTCTTGCCGAAGATGTAGCCGGCCAGAATAGGGAATGCTTTGTTCCCGGCTTCTTCTGCCGGGCCGCTGACCAGCACCTGGGCCACGACATACGGCGCGTACTGGCGAATCTGCACATCGCCGGCCAGTTCCTGAACGACCTGGAAACCGGGCTCTTCAACGGCTTGTGCGAGAAGCGGCATGGCGGCAATGGACAGAGCGAGTAGAAACCTGAGCATGGCGGGTGGTCTTCCGATGGGTTGTGATGGTGGCAGCAGCTTCACGCGATGTAGGACAGCGTCAGACAGCACCAGACAGCAACGGTGGCAGGGCCTCCTGCTCATCCCCAAAGCCTTCGTTGCCGTCGGTCGCAGGGCGGTGCGCCAGCGTATGGCGTATGAACTGTTTCTCTACGTGCCGGTTGCGGCGATTTTTCTTCGCTGCGGCACGCTGGCCCAAGCGCTTGTCGAAGACGATGTCGCCCAGACGGCTCAGGTCGCTGAGGTTGTGGATTTCGTTGGGCGAGTTTCGGCGTGGCATGACGGGCGTTCGGCACAGGCTGGCGTTTTTTACAAGGGGCACGTCAGCAAGTGTGGCCGATGCCGTCAAGCCCTGCTGACAGAACCGTGCTGGGGCTGGGCAGGTGACATGGTTCCTCCGTGCATGGAAGGCCTGTGATCCTTGTGCTCAGGCCGTAGAAATGAAAGGTGAACCGAAAGGTGAACCGCGAAATCGGCGTGCCAGCGATCGCCGCCCTGTCCGCATGT
Source organism: Burkholderiales bacterium (assembly GCA_038209585.1). GTDB lineage: Bacteria > Pseudomonadota > Gammaproteobacteria > Burkholderiales > Burkholderiaceae_C > Rubrivivax. The sequence continues at coordinate 3,614 of JBBQXN010000114.1, read as the reverse complement.
GCCTGTGAGCCAGCGCCTGCTGCCACTGGAGTGGCGCGCTCCCACGATACCCGGCGTGGCCATGCGAGAACTCGATTGCAGCGGGTCGATCGACGGGTACAGCCCTTCACTGGCACGCTGCCGCGACAGCACGATGGACGCGGACAGATGCGAGAAGGTATGTACCGCCGCCGAGTCGGTGAAGTCGTCTGCCGGCACATACACCGCCTGGATCGAGGTGATGGCGCCGCTGTCGGTGTTGGCGATGCGCTCTTGCAGCCCGGCCAGTTCGGTGGCCATGGTGGGCTGGTAGCCCAGCCTCGAAGGCATCTGGCGTCACCCACGCGACGGCGCGCGCCGGGCGGCTCGTTCATCTGCGCGAAGATCATCACCATCTTGTCCAGCACGCCCGCGTCCTGCATGGCCGCGTACAGCTCAGCGCCATCGCGGCAGCGCTCACTGACACCGCAGAAGATGCTGACGCCGTCCTGGTGGTCGATCATGTTGCAGATCATTTCCGTCAACAGCACCGTCTTGCCCACGCCTGCGCCGCCGAAAAGACCGGCCTTGCCGCCGCGTTCCAAGGGGGTCAACACGTCGATGACCTTGATTGATGCTGGTCTCGAACACCTGAGACGTGGTGGAACGCCGGGCCAGCGCCGGCGGTGCCCTGTGCACCGGCCGCCAGTTCACGCCCAGGCCCTCGGTGGTTGTCAGGGCCACGCCGCGCACATGGTGGGCGTCGCGCTGGGTCAGGACCTCGATGACGACGGCATTGTTCTCGCCTGCGCGCAGCATAGAAAGAATGGGAGGCGACGGCCCGTCAAAGCGCACATCGACCACGCTGCCGCGAATGGACGTGACGACACCTCGATCACTGCGGCCTGGCATTGCGGCGGTTGAATGGAAGGGTTTGATGAGCTTCCTTGCCGGGCGCCTCGATTGAACTTCGACTTGATTGAAATCCAGCCATCAAGTTAGCCTGGCAGCGCCCTGCTGTCAGTGCGGTGGCGAACAGTCGGCCGCTCACAGACCACATAGGCTGACCGGCTCACTGCACCAAGAATGAACGCCTCAACCGCCGCCGCACCGTTGCACATCGTCGCTTTGAACAGCGGCTCGTCGTCGCTCAAATTCGGCTTGTATGCCGTGCTGGGCGCGCATGCAGCCCAGGTCGTCAGCGGGCAAGTGCGAGGGATCGGCCAGGCGAAAAGCAGTTTCGAGGCGACCGATGCCAGCGGCCGTGTGCTGTGCAGCGAATCTGCTGCATTGCCCACGGTGGCAGAGGCGGTGGCGCGATTCGCGCGCTTGCTGGCTGACCGTGGCGCACCCGCCCCGCAGGCTGTGGGCCACCGGGTGGTGCATGGCGGGCCGACGCTGCGCCGGCATTGCCGCATCGACAGCGCTGTGCTGCAGAAGATGACACAGGCACAGGCTTTCGCGCCGCTGCACATGCCGGCGGTGTTGACGGTAATCGACAGCGCGCAGGCGCTGTACCCAGACTTGCCCCAGGTGGCCTGCTTCGACACGGTGTTCCACGCCAACATGCCCGCCTGGGCCAGCACACTGCCGCTGCCGGCCGCGCTGCGCGCGCAAGGCCTCCAGCGCTATGGCTTTCATGGCTTGTCGTGCGAATCCATCGTGGGTCAATTGGCCAAGCCGCTGGCCGAACCAGGCACTGGCGGCTTGCCCGGCCGCCTGCTGATTGCACACCTGGGCAATGGCGCCAGCATCACTGCCGTGCGTGAGGGCGTGTCCATCGACACCAGCATGGGCCTGACGCCCAGCGGGGGCCTGATCATGGGCACGCGCAGTGGCGACATCGACCCCGGCGTGCTGGTCTACCTGGCGCGCGAGCGCGGCTTCGATGCCAGGATGCTGGAAGACCTGGTTGACCACCGCAGCGGCCTGGCCGGCATCTCTGGCCTGTCCAGCGACATGCGCACGCTGCATACGCAAGCGGCCACCAACCCGCAGGCGGCGTTGGCCATCTGCATGTTCTGCTACGCCGTGCGCAAGCAACTGGCGGCCATGTGGGTGGCGCTGGAAGGCGCAGACACCCTGGTCTTTACAGGCGGCATCGGCGAGCACGACGCTCTGGTGCGCGCAGATATCTGCGCTGGGCTGGCTTCGCTGGGTGTGCGGCTGGATGAAGTGCGGCACAGCGCCCTGGCCCACCCGATCAGCAGCGCTGACTCAAGCTGCCAGGTGCAGGTGCTGCCTTCGCTGGAAGATGCGCAGATAGCAGTGCACACAGCGCTGTTGGCGAATTTGGCTTGATGGCCTGCTGGCAAGCGGCTATGGCCCATGTTTCGCACTCGACAGCGCTAGAGAGCCCTTGTCGAAGGTGCAGCCCTGGCCCGGGTGTCTGCGCGGCGCGGCGCGGCAGGATCAGCCCCTGATTCGCGGTGGCATCCAGATTTCCGTGGCACGAGGAGGTCGAGGAGGCCGAGGAGCCGACTGTCGCGCCGTTCGAGATCGTCGGCCCGTTGAAAATGGCAGTGTTGGCAGTGTTGGCAGTGTTGACAGTACGCCGCCCGTGCGAAGAGAACGATCCGTGACGACGATCCGTGACGCTGGTCGTTGAAGTTGCCCCAAGTTCAACCTGGGTGCCAAGCCCCGCAAGCTCTCGAACCGCTCGAGCGCTGCAGGCGGTTCGGCAGGGCCAGTCCTGCGCGGGATGTTGCCGGGCAGGCGAAGTCCAAGGCCGCCGCTTGCTACTCCAGGTTCAAATGCGCCACGAACTTGGCCAGCAAGGTGATGGAACCCACGATGGCTGAGAAGACGAGAATGCCGACACCGTAAAACTTGGCAAGCTTCTTTGTGGTTGTGTAGATCGATGGCTCGGACATTGAAATGGCTTTGGTGAGGGGTTTAGCCGGTCGGGGGGCTGGTGGTGCGGCGAGAGAAATAACCACAATGCCGGAGTTTGATCGACCGGCGCGTCACGTGCTCGTCAGGGGTCAAGCACGAGCCTGTTCGCCGGTGGCGTTGTGCGTGCCACGCCGCTTTCGGGCAGCTCTTGATGATTGCAGCCTTCACCGTCATCTCCGATAACTTGCGTTGCGGTCCAATCAACATCACTGCCCTTCACACCCACCAGGAATCAAGCATGAACAGCCCGATGTATGCCCACTCTGTCCCCGTTTTCAAGCAGATGCTGACAGCCATGAAAATCGTGCTGGCGCAGGTTGATGCGCAGGTTGCGGCCAAGTCGATGGAGCCCGATGCGTTCTTGCAGGCGCGGCTCTATCCAGACATGTTCGCGCTGCTCAAGCAGGTGCAGATTGCAGCCGACTTTGCGCGCGGAATCTCGGCACGGCTGGCGGGTGTTGATGTTCCGGTGTTTGACGGAAATGAGAAAACATTCTCGGACCTCGACGCGCTGCTGACCCAGACCATCGCCTTTCTGGAGGGCCTGAATGCGGCGCAATTCGAGGGCAGCGAAAGCAGGGAAATCGTCTTGCGCCCCGGCACGCCGAAAGAGAAGCAGCTCAGCGGTCAAGCCTATCTGGCGAACTATGGCTCACCGCAATTCTTCTTTCATGTCACCACTGCGTACGCCATCCTGCGCCACAACGGGGTAGTCATCGGCAAGCGTGACTACATGGGTGCCTACTAGGGTCAGGTCCAGG
>JBBQXN010000113.1:0-8727 GCA_038209585.1 Burkholderiales bacterium | reverse complement strand
GGCGGCTTGCTGCTCACGTCATAAGCCACGCGGTTGATACCGCGTACCTCATTGATGATGCGGCTGCTCACGCGCTTGAGCAGCGCGTATGGCAGCTCGGCCCAGTCTGCGGTCATGAAATCGCTGGTCTGCACGGCGCGCAGCGCCACCACGTATTCGTAGGTTCGGCCGTCGCCCATCACGCCCACACTTTTGACGGGCAGGAAGACGGCAAAGGCCTGACTCGTCAGCTCGTACCATGTCTTGCCACTGACGGGATCGCGAAAGTCGCGCAGCTCTTCGATGAAGATGGCGTCGGCCTGGCGCAGCAGGTCGGCGTATTCGGCCTTCACTTCGCCCAGGATGCGCACACCCAGACCCGGGCCGGGGAAAGGGTGGCGGTAGACCATCTCGGGTGGCAAGCCCAGCGCCACGCCCAGTTCGCGCACTTCGTCCTTGAACAGGTCGCGCAGCGGCTCCAGCAGCTTGAGCCCGAGTGTCTCGGGCAGCCCGCCGACGTTGTGGTGGCTCTTGATCGTGGTCGCCTTCTTCTTGCCGGTCGAAGACTGCGCACCGCCGCTTTCGATGACGTCAGGATAGATCGTGCCCTGCGCCAGCCACCTGGCGTTCTTCAATTTCTTCGCTTCGACCTGGAACACTTCGACGAACTCGCGGCCGATGACCTTGCGCTTGGCTTCGGGGTCGATCACCCCCGCCAGATGGCCCAGGAACTGCGCACTGGCGTCCACGTGCACCACCTTGGCATGCAGGCGGCCAACGAACATGTCCATCACCAGCTTCGCTTCGTTCAAGCGCAGCAGGCCGTGGTCGACGAAGACGCAGGTCAGCTGGTCGCCGATGGCGCGGTGAATCAGCGCGGCTGCCACGCTGCTGTCCACGCCACCGCTCAGGCCCAGAATGACTTCTTCGCTGCCGACCTGCTCGCGAATCTTGGCAACCGCTTCAGCGATGTGGTCGCGCATCACCCAGTCGGGTCTGGCGCCGGCGATGTCGAGCACGAAGCGCTCGATCAGCGCCCTGCCCTGCACCGTGTGCGTCACCTCGGGGTGGAACTGCACACCGTAGTAGCCGCGCGCTTCATCGGCCATGCCGGCGATAGGGCAGCTGGGCGTGCTGGCCATGAGCTTGAAACCCGGCGGCAGCGCCGTGATCTTGTCGCCATGGCTCATCCACACCTTCAACATGCCATGGCCTTCTGGGGTGTGGAAGTCCTGGATGTCGCGCAACAAAGCCGTGTGGCCATGGGCGCGCACTTCGGCATAGCCGAACTCGCGGCGCATGCTGGCTTCCACCTGCCCGCCCTGCTGCACCGCCATGGTGAACATGCCGTAGCAGATGCCCAGCACCGGCACGCCCAGGTCCCACACGGCTTGCGGGGCACGCAGCTCGTGTTCTTCATAGGTGCTGGCATGGCTGCCGGACAGGATGATGGCCTTGGGCGCGAAGCTGAGAACGAAGTCGTCGCTGACGTCGTTGGGATGGATCTCGCAATACACATGGGCTTCGCGTACGCGGCGCGCGATGAGCTGGGTGACTTGTGAGCCGAAATCCAGAATCAGGATCTTGTCGTGCATGGGGTTCAACCTGGCTCTAGGCGGGATTTAAGGAGCAGCGGCGACACGGGTCAACCCCGCCAGCCGCATCTTGCGGAAATGCGACCAGGCCAGTACCAGCGCAGCAGCCTGCAACAAGGCGCAGGCGAAGAACGGCGCGCCGATGCGCCAATCGCCCGGCGGGTAGTGCGAAACCAGGGCCAGCAAGGGCGCGCCAATGGCCGGGGCGATGACTGCCATCAGACTGTTGAGCGAACTGATCGATCCCATGGTCTGACCTTGGCTTTTGGAGTCAGCAGCACCGGACACCAAGCTTTGCAGGCAGGCAACCACGGTGCCGCCGAGCAGATTGGCCGCGATCACGGCATACATCATCCAGCCTTCGGTGGCCAAACCCCAAAGCGCGTAAGCCACGGTGGAAGAAGCCAGCCCCAGCACCGCCAGGCGCTGCGGCGTGAACTTCTTCAGCAGTTGCCCCAGCAGCACGCCCTGCACCAGCGCCGCGGCAATGCCCACGGCAAACAGCGACCAACCGTTCTCGGTGGGCCCCCAGCCGAACTTGAACGTGGTGTAGAGCACCCAGGTGGTGTACAGCGTGAACTGCGCCAAGCCAACGAAGCCCAGCACGGCGACCAGAGGCGCGGTGTCTTTCAGGGCTGCGAGTTGCTGCAGCGCAGCCACCGGGTTGGCGCGCCCCCAGGAAAAGCTTCGGCGCTTGTCCACAGGCAGCGATTCAGGCAGCACGAAATAACCGTAGACCAGGTTCACCAGCGCCAGAACGCCTGCCGCAAAGAAGGGGTAGCGCAGGTCGATGCCTCCCAGCAAACCGCCGACGACGGGGCCCAGGATGAAGCCGATGCCGAACATGGCCCCCAGCATGCCAAAACGCTTGGCGCGCTCGGCTGGCGGCGTGATGTCGGCCACATACGCGTTGGCGACGGCGGCATTGGCCTGCATGCCGCCGGCAACGACACGCGAAGCGATCAGCATCCACATCGACGTGGCCAGAGCCGTGGCGAAGAAGTTCACCGCCAGGCCGCAAAACCCCAACAGCAGCACTGGGCGGCGGCCAAAGCGGTCAGACAGTGCACCCAGGATGGGGCTGCCGAAGAAGCTGGCCAGGGCGAACGAGAAGGTGACCACGCCATACCAGTAGGTCTGCTGCGACGCGTCGCTGGTGAACTTGCCCACCAGGGCCGGCAGCACCGGCACGATGATGCCGATGGCCAGCATGTCGATCAGCACCACCAGCATGATGAAGCGCATGGCTGCGGGGCGGGCAGCCGCTGCAACAGGGTTGTCGGCAGGACCGGATGCGTCTGGAGTGTCAGCCTGCCCGGGCAATTCTTTCGGTTCAGTCAAGACAGCTCATTCCATGCGGTAGTTCGGCGCTTCTTTGGTGATCTGCACGTCGTGCACATGGCTCTCTCGGATGCCGGCGGTCGTGATCTCGACGAATTCGGCCTCGGCCTGCATCTGCGCGATGGTGGCGCAGCCGCAATAGCCCATCGAGGCGCGCAAGCCGCCTGCCATCTGGTGCACGATGCCCACCATGCTGCCCTTGTAGGGCACCCGGCCTTCGATGCCTTCGGGCACCAGCTTGTCGGCATTGGGGTTGCTGGTCTCGTCCGCCTCTTGAAAATAGCGGTCGGCGCTGCCGGCCTTCATGGCACCGATGCTGCCCATGCCACGGTAGCTTTTGTAGCTGCGGCCCTGGTAAAGGATGACTTCGCCCGGCGCTTCTTCGGTGCCTGCGAACATGCCGCCCATCATCACCGTGCCTGCACCGGCGGCGATGGCCTTGGCGATGTCGCCGCTGTAGCGGATGCCGCCGTCTGCAATCAGCGGCACACCGCTGCCCTGCAGGGCCTTGGCCACGTTGTCGATGGCCATGATCTGCGGCACGCCCACACCGGCAACGATGCGCGTGGTGCAGATGCTGCCCGGGCCGATGCCCACCTTCACCGCATCGGCGCCGGCTTCCACCAGGGCCAGCGCGGCAGCGCCGGTGGCGATGTTGCCGCCGACGACTTGCACTTCGGGGTAATGGCGCTTGATCCAGCGCACGCGTTCGATGACGCCGGCGCTGTGGCCGTGCGCCGTGTCCACGACCAGGGCATCGACGCCGGCCTTGACGAGCAGGTCGACGCGTTCTTCGGTGCCGTCGCCCACGCCCACCGCCGCGCCCACGCGCAGCTTGCCCTGGCTGTCGCGCGCGGCGTTGGGAAAGTCAGTTTGTTTGGTGATGTCTTTGACGGTCATCAGCCCGCGCAACTCGAAGGCGTCATTGACGACCAGCACGCGTTCGAGCTTGTGGCGGTGCATGAGGCTTTTGCCTTCTTCCAGCGCTGTGCCTTCGCTGACGAAGATCAGCCGGTCGCGCGGGGTCATGATTTCGCGCACCGGCGTGTCCAGCCGCGTCTCGAAACGCAGGTCGCGGTTGGTGACGATGCCCACCACCGTTTTGCCGTCGACTACCGGGAAGCCGGAAACGCCGTGCAGGCGCGACAGCGCCATCACTTCGCGTACGGGCATGGTGGGCGCCACCGTGATGGGGTCCCGCAGCAGACCCGATTCGTAGCGCTTGACGCGTGCCACTTCAGCCGCTTGCTTCCTCGGCGTGAGGTTCTTGTGCACGATGCCGATGCCGCCTTCCTGGGCAATGGCAATCGCCAGACGAGCTTCGGTGACGGTGTCCATGGCCGCAGAGACCAGGGGCAGGTTCAGGCGGATGTGGCGGGAAAAAGCGGTCGAGAGATTGGTGTCGCGGGGCAACACCTGGGAATAAGCCGGCACCAACAACACATCGTCGAAGGTGAGCGCTTTGCCGAGTAGGCGCATGAAAAAGCTCCAGACGCAAAAAACGATTATAGGAAGGCGCCGCCCGCAGCGTTTGATCAGAGGGTGCGGCGTGACCGACTGCACAGCTGTGCAGGGCCCCTGGCGGACTAAACTCGCAGCATGGGCCGAACCTCTTTTTCTACCGCGTCTTCCATGGCGATATTGCTCAGCTTGTGCTTGGTGTGCACTGCAGCGCAGGCGCAGTGGACCTGGCGCGACAAAGACGGCCGAGTGACTGCCAGCGACCTGCCGCCGCCACGTGAAATTCCTGATAAAGACATTCTGAGCCGGCCTGTTGCGCGCAATGCCCCATCTGCCGATGCGCCTCGCGCCGCCAGCGCGCCGGGCAATGCGGCCGAAACGGCCAAGCCCGCCCCTGTAGACCGCGAGCTGGAAGCACGCAAGAAAGCGGCCGAAGAAGAAAAGCTGGCCAAGGCCAAAGGCGAAGAAGAACAACAGGTGCGACAGCGTGCCGACAACTGCCGCCGCGCACGCGCCCAGCTCATCGCGCTGGAAAACGGCCAGCGCATGGCACGCGTCAACGACAAGGGCGAACGCGAGGTGCTGGACGACAAAGGCCGTGCGCAAGAGTCGCAGCGCGCGCGCGAAGTCATCACTGCAGACTGCCGCTAAGCCGTCTTAGCGGAGACCTTGCTGCCACGCTGGCGCTGGTAGCGCAGTCGCCGCGCCTCTTTCGGGTCTACCGTCAACGGACGGTAGATTTCCACGCGGTCTTTATCGCGCAACTCTGTGTCCACAGGCATGGCACGAGACCAGATGCCGGCTGTCACAGCCGCCAGGTTCAGGCCATAGCGGGCCAGCAAGCCGCTGCTGTTCAGCGCATCTGACAACACCGCACCTTCTGGCAACTGCACATCCACCACGTCGACCTGCCCCGGCCGCACACCGTAGACAACCTGCACGCGCAGCATCAGCGCGCTCCGTAGACCGATTCTGCGCGGCGAACGAAAGATTCGACGAAGGTGGCTGCGACCTTGTCGAACACCGGGCTCACCACCACTTCCAGTGCCTTGCTGGAAAACGCGTATCGCAGGTCGAATTCAATCCTGCAGGCCTGCTGCGTTTTGCCATGGCCATGGCCATTGCCATTACCGTCCGCACCTATGGGTTTGAACAACCAGGTGCCGTCCAGCAGCGAAAAAGGCCCATCGACCAGATTGACGCTGACCGACTCACCCGGCACCAGCAGGTTGCGGGTGGTGAAAGCATGTTTGACCCCCATGTAGGAGAGACCCAGGCGGGCAGTGACGCCGTCTTCATGGGTCTGCAGCACGTCGGCCTTGTCGCACCAGGGCAAAAAGCGGGGGTACTGTTCCACGGCCGTGACCAGCTCGTACATCTCGGTGGCCGAGTACCACAGCAGGACCGACTTCTTCACATGCTTCATACAATCACGCTATTGTAGAAGCCAGTTTCATGGACACCTGATGGCGCATATTGCAGAAAACCGGCGCGCCCGTTTCGAGTACAGCATCGAAGAACAGTTCGAGGCCGGCATGGTGCTGGAAGGCTGGGAAGTCAAAGCCATCCGCGCCGGCCAGGTGCAGCTGACCGACGGCTATGTACATATCCGCGACGGCGAGCTGTTTCTCATCGGCTGCCGCATCAATGCGCTGCGCACGGCTTCGACCCACGTCAACCCGCAGGCGGACCGCACGAAGAAGCTGCTGATGAAGAAGGACCAGATCCGCCGCCTGGTGGGCAAGGTCGAGCAGAAAGGCTTCACCCTGGTACCGCTGAATCTGCACTTCAAGGGCGGGCTGGTGAAAGCAGAGATTGCTTTGGCCAAAGGCAAGGCTGAACACGACAAGCGCAACACGCAAAAGGAACGCGACTGGGACCGCGAAAAGGGCCGCTTGATGCGGCACAAGGTTTCTTCAAAAAGCTGACCGGCTAAAAAGCGGCGGCCATGGCCTGTGCCAGGTCGGCCTGCAGGTCGACTACTGCTTCAAATCCTGGTGCAAAACGCACCAAGTGCCCCCCAGCGCGCTGTCCAGGCCGCATCTGCTTCAGGTCGTAGGGCACCGCCAGGCTGACCGGGCCTGCCCAGGAAAACCCGATCTTGAACAGTTGCAGCGCATCGACGAACGCATCGACCTGCGTTGTACGGAAACGCTCGTCGAACAGCACTGAAAACAGCCCGGCCGCAGCGCTGCAGTGTTGCTGCCAATGTTCATGCCCCGGCGCGCCCGGCAAGGCGGGGTGCAGCACGGCGCTGATCTCGGACCGGCCCTGCAGCCACTGCGCCAGCGCCCTGGCTGATGCGTCTTGCGCCGCATATCGCAGCGCAATGCTCGACAAAGAACGCAACACCAGTTCAACGTCGTTCGCCGCCACGCCGACGCCCGTGCGCATGTGCGTCATCAGGATTCGTTCGTGCAAGGCATCGTCGCGCGTGCATACCGAGCCCATCAGCACATCGCCACCACCGCTGGGGTACTTTGTCATGGCCTGCATCACCACGTCTGCGCCGTGCGTGAAGCCGTTGAAGGCCAGTCCAGCGCCCCAGGTGTTGTCCAGCGCTGTCACCAGGCCATGGGCATGGGAGATGCGCGCCAGTTCAGTCAGATCAGGAAATTCCATCGTCACCGAACCCGGTGCTTCCAGCCAGATCAGCTTGGTTTTCGGGCCGATCAGACCAGGCAACGCAGCCGTGTCCATGGGGTCGTAGAACTGGTGCGTGATGCCCCAACGCGCCAGTTCGTACCGCGCAAGTTCGCGGCTGGGCCCGTAGACGTTGTTGGGCAGTAGGACTTCTTCGCCATGCGACAGCAGCGCCTGGTTGACCAGCGCGATGGCAGACAGTCCGCTGGGCGCCAGCACGCAATGCAGGCCACCTTCCAGCGCCGCCATGCGCGCTTCCAGCGTGAAGGTGGTGGGCGTGCCGTGCAGGCCGTAGGTGTAGCCGGTCTTGTGCCGCCAATCGCGACCGCGCATGGCCGCCACGCTGGGGAAAAAGACCGTGCTGGCCTTGTGCACCGCCGCCTGCGGCGCGTCGAAACCCTCTGGCGGACGGTAGGCGTGGTGGATGAGATCGGTGCTGATGTCGCGGGCCATGGCGGTGATTGCAAGAGAGGTCAGATCGGAACAGCCACCAGATCGTGGCCTTCGGTGGCGATCACGCGTGCGCGCGTGAAGTCGCCCACCTTCAGCGTCTTGCTCGCCTTCTCTGGCGGCAGCAGGCGCACGACGCCGTCGATCTCTGGCGCGTCTGCATAACTGCGGCCGACACCACCCTTGCGGCCCAGCGCGGGCGCATGGTCAACCAGGACCTGCATCGTGGCGCCTACGCGCCGCTGCAGCTTGCGCGTGGACACCTCTTCGGCCACTGCCATGAAACGTGCGCGCCGCTCTTCGCGCAGCTCTTGCGGCAGCATGCCCGGTAGCGCGTTGGCGGTGGCGCCTTCCACAGGCGAATAGGCAAAGCAACCGGCGCGGTCGATTTCTGCTTCGCGCAGGAAATCCAGCAAGGTCTGGAATTCGGCTTCTGTCTCACCCGGGAATCCGGCAATGAAGGTGGAGCGCACCACGATCTCGGGGCAAGCCGCACGCCACGCCGCAAGACGTTCAAGATTGCGTTCACCGCTGGCCGGGCGCTTCATGCGCTTGAGCACATCGGGGTGCGCATGCTGAAAGGGCACGTCCAGATAGGGCAGCACGCGGCCCTCGGCCATCAGCGGCAACAGTTCGTCCACATGCGGGTACGGATAGACATAGTGCAGCCGCACCCAGGCGCCATAGGGAGCGGCCAGGTCGGCCAGCCGGGCGCAAAGATCGAGCATGCGCGTCTTCACGGGCTGGCCGTCGAAGAAGCCGGTGCGGTACTTGACATCGACACCGTAGGCGCTGGTGTCCTGGCTGATGACCAGCAACTCCTTCACGCCTGAATCGAACAAGGCCCGCGCGTCGTTCAAGACATCGCCGATGGGCCGCGACACCAGGTCGCCACGCATGCTGGGGATGATGCAGAAGGTGCAGCGGTGGTTGCAGCCTTCGCTGATCTTCAGGTAGGCGTAGTGGCGCGGTGTGAGTTTGATGCCGGCCGCGCCGCGGAATTCCGCTCGCGCGGCAGGTACCAGGTCCACGAAAGGATCGTGCGGCTTGGGCACATGCTGGTGCACGGCGTCCATCACTTCCTGCGTGGCATGCGGCCCGGTGACAGCCAGCACCTTGGGGTGCATCTGGCGCACCAGGTTGCCGCCGTCTGCGCCAGATTTGGCGCCCAGGCAGCCGGTGACGACGACGCGGCCGTTTTCAGCCAGCGCTTCGCCAATGGTGTCCAGGCTTTCCTTCACCGCATCGTCGATGAAGC
>JBBQXN010000112.1:0-8776 GCA_038209585.1 Burkholderiales bacterium | reverse complement strand
GGTCAGCGCCCCGGCACGCTGTAAGGCGGTGGGGGCGAGATTCCGCCGACCGGGGGCCTCAGCCGTGTGGTTGCCGGCGCCCCGTGGGGCGCCAGCGCCGATGGTCAACTGCCCTGCGGCGGTTTCCCCCGCTGTACCCTTCGCTGCACCTCCCGCACCCGCCCTGCCGGGCGTTCGCAGCAGTTCGCCGCTGCCCGCATTCACGCGCAAACCGGCGCCGTCGCCCAGCACGTGCAGTTCCGTCGCGCTGCCCTCGCCTTCTGGCACCACGCTGGCACCCGCCAGCACGCTGATGCTGTCCAGTGCCACCAGGCTCAGGTCGCCCAGGCGCAACGAGGTGTCGCCGTTGCCCAGGATCACTTTATTGGCGAAGGCGGTGACGAGCCGGCTGCCCGCTTCGGCGCCTGGGGCCGGGGCCGGGGCTGAAGCGCGCGTGCCTCCCAGCAGCACGCTGCTGGCGCCGCTGCGGTTGAGTTGCCCGATGTCCAGTAGCAAGGCGCCAGCGGCCAGCTCAGCAGGCACGTTGCCGACGACGATACGAGGTGCCGCCACATTCAGTTCGCCGCCTCGCCCGTTCTCGCCTTGTGCTGCGGCAAAGCCCAGGCTGCCGTTCAGCGCCAGTTGCTGGGCCTGCAGATTTAACGCGCCGGCGTCAGCCGGGCGGCTGCTGATGAAGAAGTCGTTCGCGCTGCTGATGCGCACTTCCGAAGCGCGCCTTGCCACATCACTGGGGGTCACCAGGAACAAGCCGGGCAGGCTTTCCGCCTGGCCGCTGCCTGCCGTGCCCAGGCGGGCGCCGACAAGGGTCGAGCCATTGGCTTGCATTTGCGCCAGGCCCAGGGCGGCGGGGGTGCGACCGCTTGCCGGCCGCACCAGGAAGGCACCTGGCAACAAGGCGTAACGCGCGGGAAGCACGGCGTAGGCGCCGGCAGGGAGGGGGGCACCCTCGCCGAACCTGATCTGCCGCCCGAAAGACTGGTTGGGCGTGCGGCCCGCAGCATCGACTTCAGCAGCAATCAGCGGCTCGATAGGCGCCACGCCGGTTTGTGTGGGCACTACGGCAAACGCGCCGCCAGCCGCGCCAGCAAAGACATCCGCCGACCCCCCCGGGCCCGGTACAAATTCGTAGGCCAGCAGGTCGCCGCCACCCGACATGTCCACGCGCGATCCCGCGGCAACGTCAAGCACGGGCGCGTTCAGGTCAATGTGTTTCTCGGGCGCGCTGCTGGCCGTGTCGCCAGGGCCCTGCACCGTCCAACGGGCACCGCCGCCTTGGGTGGCCCCGTAGAAGATATCGACGCCGGCGCCGCTGACCGAAGTCTCGCTGCCTGATGTCAGCTGCAAGGACTCGGCAGCATTCAGTGCAATGCTGCCTTGCGGCGCACGCAGCACGCCGCCCTGCACGATTCGCTGCGCTTGCAGCACCAGGCTGCCGCCGGCGGACAAAGGCACCGCAGTTGCGCGGGTATCGCCGCCATCGCTTGCAGTGCGCGCCACCACGATCTGGCCGTCGGCCGCCTCGAAGTTGAACTGGCTGGCCGTCGTGGGCAGCACCTGCGCGGTCTGCAAACGCAAATCGCCCGCCGTACGCAGCACGCCAACCAGGCGCCCACCGTTGGCGGAAACACCGCTGCCGCGCAGGTCGCCGCGGCTTTGCAAGGCGATCTCGTTAAAGCCGTTCCAACTGCTGCTGCCCAGCAGGTCCAGCGTGCCAGCGCTGGCACGGAACAGGGCGTTGCCGGCCAGCGGCGTGGGCGCCGACTGCTGTGCGACGGCAGTCGAGCTGCTGCCCAGCGACAACGAGGCAGCAGACAGCCGGATCTCGGCGCCCGGCAGGGCATTGAAAAGCGGTGCGTCCAGGCTGATGCGCCGCGCCAGGTCCAGCGTGATTCGCCCGCCGAAGGCCAACTCAGCGCTGCTGCGCAGGCTCAAGCTGTCCAGGCCCGAGGCTTGCAAGCCGGCGACATCCAGTTCGACATTGCCACGCAGGCCTTCCAGCGCTGGTACATCGCCGAATGCGGGAGCTACCGCGCCGGGCGTGTCGGTCAAGGTGATGCGGCGCGTGGAGCTGGACAAGGCAGCGCCGTCGCCGCCCAAAGTTAGTCGAAGCTCACCCCCGGCGCTGCTGGCGCGGGCCGCTGGGGCATCGAAGCGGCCGTTCAACACTCCACCGCCAGGCAGGATGTTGGCGCCACCGCCAGGCGGCACCTCGGCTCGCAACTCGATGACCAGCGCGCCGGCCGCGCTAGACACGGTTTGCGTGCCGCCTGCGTACGATGCGCCGATACCCGGCGCGTTCACCAGGGCCTGTGCCCCGGCCGCGCGCAGCACCGAGCCCACATCCCACACCAGCAGAGAACTGCGCAGGTTGATCTGCCCGCCGGCCAGCACTTGGCCGCGCAGCAGGCCGTCGGTGGACGGTGTCTGAAAAAACGCGCCTGACACGTCGATGCGGCTGCGGCTGCCCAGCCACAGCACGCCGTAGGGGTCGGGCAGGGCCTCACCCGTGAAGCCCGTCTTGTCCAGTGTGACTGTGCCGCCAGGCGCGCGTACTTCGCCATCGAAGCGCAACTGGCGCGCTGCGCTGAAGCTGGCGGTCGCCAGCGGGTCCAGGCTGATGCGGGCACCTGCACCAGCTGTCAGCACCCCGCCGTCAACCGTGGTGGCGACGCCACTGGACTGCAAAGCCAAGTTCACGGCACGGCGCTGCTCGTCCAACGCCACCGTGGGCCGCAAGACCGTGCCGAGGTTGACACCGCTGGGCAAGGCGCGCAGCGCGATGCTGGTTTCCCAGCTCAGGGGGCGGGGCAAGATCACCGTGCCAGGCAGCAGGTCCAGGCCCATCACGCCGTCGATGCTGAACTCCGTGAAGCCGCCGCTGGAGAACAGTTCTGGCGTCAGCTGCAGGATGTTGGCAGGCAAGCTGTTGTGGCCGCTGTTGTTGCCGTTGTTGTTGCTGTTGCCATTTTCTCCAATCACCACGTGGCTGGCGCGCAGGTTCAGGCTGCCACCCCGGTCGCCGGTGATAGCCAGGCCGCGCAATTCGCCGTCGAGCCTGAATTCGGTGGCCTCGAGCACGCTGCCGCCTGTGCGTGGCGTGCTGCTCAGAGCCAGGCTGCCGGCTGATCCCGACTGCAGGCTGCCGCTGGCAGCCTGCCTGCCGCCGCCAGACACGTCGAGAAGCGCACCGGCTTCCAAGGCCAGGCCGGCGGCAGACCGCAGGCTGATGCTGCCACCGGCTACCATGCCAGCGGTGTCGGTCGCAGGATCGCTGCGCAAGTTGAGCCAGCGGCCAGCCGTGCTGATCGTGTTGCCGGCCAGCACCTGAATGCCACCCACCTGGGTGGCGTTGCCGCCGGAAGCCGCCGCAGTCTGGGCGCTGAAACTGCCGCCGGCGCTGAAGTATTGCCCGCCCAGCGCGATGCCTGCGGAGCCTGAGGCCGCCAGGCTGGCGCTGGCGCTGTCGGCCAGCCGCAGGTTCGCACCCGCTTCGGTGCGCAGGTCGCGGTCGGTGGCCAGGGTGATGCGGGTGAAGCCGCCATCCTGCAAAGTGGCGGCCGCCACACGGCTTTGCGCGGGCAGCGTGGCAGACAACGGGTTGGCCCACAGCGCGCTGATGTGGGCGTCGCCCATGCTGGCGCGGCGTGCCGTCAGCAGCAGGTCCGTGTCGACGCCCGTACCGCGGAAGTTGGCGCTGCCGAAGCTGCCGTCATTGCTGAGGCTGCCCAGGCTGAAACGCCCTGCAGAAGCCGCAACGTCGCGCCCGTCTCGCTGCCGCTGGCCCAGGGTGACGCCACCCAGCAACGTACCGTCTACCAGCGTTTGCGCGCCCAGGATGCTGATGATGCCGGCGTTCTGACCCTCGACATAACCTTCTTCACGCCGCCCCAGGAAGGCCGCGCTGTAGGTCGGCAACAAGCCCCAGCGGTCTTGCAGGCGCGCGCGACCGCCGTCGGCGTCGCGCAGCGTGAAGCCACTGTCCACGCCTTCGATGGCCAGGTATCGCAAGCCGGCCGGCGCCGAGTTCAGCGTGTAGCGCTGGCCGGTTTCAGACACCAGCACCGTCGGCGCCACGGTGGCGGCCAGGTACTCCACACGTCCGCCAGACACGTCGATGCGCGCCCCGGGGTGCACCATCACAGCACCCGTGCTTTCCAGCGCCACGCTGCCGCCACTGGCCAAGCGTTCAGACACACTGCGCGCCACGTTGTCGCGGTAGGTGCTGGTGTCGCCCAGGACGGGCACGGCCAGGCGCAAGTCGAAAGTGACCCGGCTGCGGAACAGTGGGCCGTCTTTCTGCAGCGGTGCATCACGCAGGTCGTTGCTGCCCAGCACTTCGGTGGTGACGAACTGCCGCGCTACCGAAACCTGGGTGCTGTTGGTGCCGGCCACGTCGATAACGGCACCGTCGGCGATCACCAGGCGAGCAGACGGGTCGGTGTAGCTCGCCGTACCAACGGCGCGCCCCGCCAGCGGGTCAATGTCGTAGGTGGGCCTCCCGGCGCGTGCGCGCACCACCGCGCCGGGCGCTTCGATGCGGGCGCCGGCCTGTATTTCGATGGTCTGGCCGGACAGCTCGATGCGCGAGCGGGTGAAGCCAGCGCTGTCTGAAGACATGGGCTGGTTGGCCAGCAGCTGTCCGTCAGCATCTCGGGCTAGTTCGGGCGCGATGTCGATGCGCGAGCCCGCCGCCAAGGTCAAGGTACCCGCTCCGCTCGCACGCTTGATGATGCTACCGGTGGTCCCCGGCACGGCAGTGGTGCCGCTGCGAGCCAGCAAGAAGACCGAGCCGTTTTCGCGGACGCTGGTGCTGGCGCTGATGCGCCCAGCCTGGTTCACCGCCAGGCCCACCAGGGTGGTGTTGCCTCGCAGGCTGCTGATCTCGCCCAGGTTGTCTACGCGCCCTGCCCCGGTCACTTCCACCAGCAAGCCGCGCAGCGCCGGCACGGCCGCGTTCACTTCGCTGGCGTACAGCGGCTCGCGCGTGGGGTCTTGCACATAGATCTGGTCGCCGGCGGCCAGCACGGTCTGGCCTTCGGGTGTGCTGATGCGGCCCGCGTTCTTCACTTCAGGCGCAAACAGAAAGACGCGGCCGCCGCTGGCCGTGGTGATCTGTGCACCGGGCTGGACTTCGACGAAGCCGGGGCCCACCGAGGGCTGGCCCAGCAGGCTATCGCGGAAGAAGCTGGGTTGGGTAGCGTAGATCGATTGCGTCAGGCCAGCGGCGAAGTCGTCGTCGGTGACGTTCATCGTGCTGACGATCAACGAACGCAGATCAACCTGCGACTGCGGCCCGAACAGCACGCCGTTGCCGTTGAGCAAGAACACCGTGCCATTGCTGCTGAGCCGGCCGTGGATGGCGCTGGGCGCCATGCTATTGAGCACCCGGTTCAACGCACTGCTGCTGGCATCGGGCATCTGGAAATGCACGCTGCTGTTGCTGCCGATGTCGAAGCTTTGCCACTGGTAGATGGCGCGCGACGAGGTCTGGTCAATACGCTGGTCGATGCCGCCGCGCTCATTGGGCGTGTTCATGGGCGCGGCGGTCGGGCCGGCGCCCTGAACGCGCCAGCCTGGCAGGGCAGGCCGCGGAACAGCATCGCCTGCAGGCGTGACCGGGCGCGGTGCGCTTTGCGCCAGTACCTGAAGCGGCCACACAGCAGCCAGCGCCATCATCAACGGCGAAAGTGTCAGCGTAACGCGCGCCACCAACCGCTGGCGGCGCGCCAGGTCGGGGACGGATCTATCGAGCAACTTTGGCGTGGGCATGCAGATGCTTCAGAAGTTCAGACCCAGTCGCCCGTGCAGGCGGGGGTCGCGATCGGGGTTACCGCGGGCCGACTTTTGCGGCCACGCCACTTCAAGTTCTGCCGACCAGGCGGTACCGGTCAGGCTGCCCGGGCCGGGCAGACCGCCGCGCACACGCAGACCGAAGCCCGCACCGAGCAGCGGGATGCGTGCGGCCTGCCCGGGCAATGGTTGCAGGGTGCGCACCTGGCCGGCGTCAACGAAACCGAGCAGGCGCGCGTCGCTGAGCCGGCCCCCGCCGCTGTTGTCACCGTTATCTCTGTGGCCACTGTGGCCCTGTGCGACAGGGATCAAGTTGGCGCTGCGCCATTCGGCGCTGGCCTGCAGACCCATGTCACCGGCGGCTTCACCTTCGTAGTAGCCGCGCACGGTGCTGGCGCCGCCCAGGCTGAGTTGCTCCCCGGCCATCAGCGGCTGCTGCGCCCATTGGCCGGTGCCGCGCAATATCAATGAACCCCCGAGCATTTCGCGCTCATGGCGCAATTCACCGCGAAGGGCTGCGAAGTTGCCGTCTGCACCCAGGCGCCGGCAAGCGAACTGGTCCACGGGGCCGATGTTGCCGGGGCACGGGATGTCGCGCGCCAGCAGCCCGGCAAAGCCAAAGCTTAAGGTCACAGCCAGCGTCGTCTGGCTGCCGCTGGCCAGCCAGATACCGCTGTAGGCCGCCTGAAAAGGCAGGTAGCGCAAGGGTGTGGACAAGGCATCGCCACCTGCGGTGATGCGTTCGCGCAAATCCTTGAAGTCGCCGCCCAGGGCCACCGTGTGGCTGCCAGCGGTGCCGAACCAGGTTTGCGAATAGCGAAGGCCCATGGTTACGCCGCGGCCGATGACGGTAGCCGCACCCAGGGGCTCCAGCGTGCTGTCTGACCAGATGAAGGTGCCCAGCCAACTGGCAGGGCTGCTGGCCAGGCCCGTGTCGTGCGGTGCGGCGTAACTGGCCACGAGCACTTTCGACTGCGACGGAGCCTGGGGCGCGGTGATAACGTTCAACGCCAGTGCATGGTCGCGCTGAAACAGATTGGCCCAGCGCAGATTGGCGGCCAGGCGCAGGGGTTCGGTGTCAGCGGCGTGTCGGTTGTTGATCTCGACGCTGCCCGACAGCGGCAGCTGGTCGGTCACCTTCAGCTCAACTTCCACCGTGCCCGGCAAGGCGCCCGGGCGCAAGACGGGCTGCAACTGCCGGTCCGGCCCGCGGCTGAGTTGCGCCAACTGCTGTTGCACAAGGTTGAAGTTGGGCACTTGGCCTTCTGCGAGCTCAGGCACGCGGTCGCGGATGTAGCCCTGCGAGAAGTAGCGCGAGCCCGTGACGCGCAGACGGTCGATGCGGCCCTCAAGAACAACCAAACGCAGCACACCCGCGTCGACCCGTTGTTCGGGCAGGTCGACCAGCACCGTGAGAAAGCCGGCCTTCTGGAAGGCCTGCTCCAGCGCAGCCCGAGCCGCCTCGACATCGGCCAGAACCCGGCCTGGGCCCATGAAGGGCCGCAGACTGAGTTCGACGGTGCGCTCTGCCAGGCGCGTGTTGCCTTCAACTTCGAATTCCAGGACGTCGAAGCGAGGTTCGGCTGGTGCAGACATGGGTGGGGGCGTAGGCGCAGGTTCTTCTTGCGCCCACGTGCCGCTGTGGGCAGCAAAGAGGGCAAGCATCGGTGTCAGGCGGCAGGCCAGGCGAGCTGGGAGCATCGGGCAGGATCAGTTCAATGCGTTTGCGTTTGCGTTTGCGTTTGCGTTTGCGTTTGCGTTTAGATTTGTATTTGCGTTTTCAGGAGCAACAGCTGCCGACTGCGCTGCCGTTGTGTCCAGACCAAGCCCGCCAAGCCAGCGAACCACAAGCCCAGGCTGCGCGGTTCAGGAACGGGGCTGAGCAACGTCGGCAGACCTGGGTCACCGAGCTGTGCGGTGGCCACGCCGGACAACGCCAGAATGCCGTTGGAAGAACCGACTTCAAAGCCGCTGGCTGCCGTTAGCCCGCCCAGGGGCGTGGTGAAGAATCCGCCGCCGTATTCTGTGCGGCCAATGCCCGCGGCGAATGTGCGCACGCCGGCTGTCAATACCGGGCTGAAGGCCGGCATGGTGAAGCTCAGCAAGTACTTGCCCGCCCATTCAGGCAACGTGTTGGAGGGGTCTGAGGCGAGGGTGAAGCCCCAGTAGCCATCGTTTCCGCCGTCGGTAGGGTTACCGTTGTCGAATTCGTCGACGCGGACACGGTTGTTCGAGCCGTTCAATGTGTTCGATCTGGACAAGTAATAAAACCAGGATGAACTGCCAACCAGGTTGGTAGCTTCGAATTCGAACAATCTGGCACCGGACCCGTCTGGCCTCAGTCCGTCGGGATTGCCGTAATAAGCTCTCCGCGTCACGGGATCGCTGAAATCAGCAACGAAATCGAAGTTGTCGGCAAAGTTGAGATCAGGGACGCCGTTGGGATTATTGATATTGTTGAAAAAATCCAGGGTACTTGAGCTATTGATGTAGGGAGAGAACCTGGCATTTGTTGAGAGGCCGATTTTGGCTTCCTCGCCCTGTCTCGCCGTAGTGAAAAGTTGTTGAACCCCAGGCTGTGAGCTACCACCGGGCTTGATGCTCAAAACCGACCATTGCAAGGTGGCGGGGCTGCTGACGCGGCTAAGAAAACTGTCCCAGTTCGGGGAATCGATGACGAAAAATTTTTGGTACCCGTCGTTTTGCTGCGTTTGAATGAAGAAGGCCGACATTTCGACACCGAGATCGAGCGTGTAAGAGAGCAGATTCACACTGTCCTGGACATTCAAAAAAAGTTCGCTGATGAAGCCGGCTCTTGTGACATCAGCTCCGTTGCCCCCAAGCCGGGCGTAGCTGCCCGTTGAGAACATGGTCAAGGCAACAACCACTGCGCAACTAAGACTTTTGGACACGTTCCCTCCCAATGGACTTGCCGAGGCCCGCTTGCGCGGGCCGCGGTGCGTCTGGCAAATCAAACCAGATTAAC
>JBBQXN010000111.1:0-8996 GCA_038209585.1 Burkholderiales bacterium | reverse complement strand
CGTGTGGAAGGAGAGGCAAACCCAGCTTGAGCTCAAGGTGTGGTCCGAGGTGTTCGTCGTGAACTCTGATGCAGCTGCGGTTGAGGCCAAGTAGCCTTTGGGCGAGGCTGAGGCCTGCGCCGACCAGTAAGCGTCGACGAGCGAAGAGCAGATTTCTGCCACAAAGCCCACTGGTCATTTCACGACGGCGCCCAGTCTGTGACGACACAGACCTCGTCACAAACCTCGTCACAAAGCAAAAAGCCACCCTGTTGGGTGGCTTCCGCTTTGCAGCTAAGTCGTTGATTCAGCTGCTGTTTTCGTGGTTGCGGGGGCAAGATTTGAACTTGCGACCTTTGGGTTATGAGCCCAACGAGCTACCAGGCTGCTCCACCCCGCGACTGAGCTCGATAGTGTAGCGCACTTTTGCACACTGGCGCCAGATCATGTAGCCAGCAGATCAAGGAACACGGCAGATGCCCTTCATTGCAGGCCGGGGCTAACCGAAAACCTGGACAGATGGTGCGAAACTGCGCCGACATTTGCCTGCGTCCCGATGAAGCCCTCTCCAGACGATATCCCGCTGCTGTACGGCCCTTTGGATCCAGCGGAAGCCGCGCCCATAGTCACGCCCAGCGAGGAAGAGATGGCTCGCCATCTGGCGGCGCAGATGAACAGGCAGATGGACAGGCAGATCGTCGCGGGCACTGCCAACGCACTCTCTACCTCGGCCGCTTTGGGCGCCATGGACGAAGGCCAGCAGATTGGCGGTGAGCCGCAAGATTTCGACGAAACCACGCTGGTGCTGGTGCGTACCGAAAAACGGCCAGCGCCTCGGCTGCACGAAGACATCGGCATCGATCTTCCTGCACCCAGTACAACGGCTGCCCAGCCCGCGCAGCCCCTGCCGGCTGCAACCGTCCGCGCCGTGCCCGATGCGCCGCTGCGCGAACTGGGTCGCTACCGCATTCATCAGCGCCTGGGACGCGGCGGTATGGCCACCGTTTACCGTGCGCACGACCCACAGGCCGGGCGCGATATAGCCATCAAATTTCTGCACGCTTCGATGTGCGAAGACCCCGACGCGCGCTCGCGCTTTCTGCGCGAAGCACATGCCGCAGGTGCGTTATCGCATCCGCATATCGTGGCAGTGCTGGACGTCGACGAAAGCGAGAGCCGGCCCTTCATCGCCATGGAACTGGTCATCGGCATGCCGCTGTCGGCCAAGCTGGAAGCCACCCGGCAGCTGCCTCTGCGCCAGGCAGTGGTGATTGGCCTGCAGTTGGCGCGTGCGCTGGACTACGCGCACAGCCGCGGCGTCGTGCACAGAGACATCAAGCCCGGCAACATCATGCTGCTGGCCGACGGCGAGTCGATCAAGGTCACCGACTTCGGCATTGCGCACATGGCGGGCACGGCCGGCGACCGTCCGCCGGCTGGTACGGTGTTCGGTACACCGCAGTACATGTCGCCAGAGCAAATACGCGGCGAGCAAGTCGATGGTCGGACTGACCTGTTCTCGGCCGGCGTGGTGCTGTACCAGATGCTGGCTGGCGAGCGACCTTTTCGCGCCGAAAACCTGGCGGAATTGGCCGCGCGCGTTGCAAGCGAAGAGCCCGCGCCGCTGCTGCGCAAACGGTCAGACGTGCCAGCGTCCTTGCGCCTTGTCGTTGAACGCTGCTTGGCCAAGACGGCTGCACAGCGCTGGCAAACGGGGCAGGAGCTGGCTGACGCCTTGCTGCGCGTGTTGTCCGAACTGGAGGTCGCAGAAGACGACCAACGCCGGCCGCGCCAGCTGCCGCTGCGCATGAAGGCGGCAGCGCTTGCGGCAGCGCTGATGACGATGCTGATGGCTGCGGTGACCACCTTGAGCACACAACACCAGTCCAGCACGTGGCTGCATCAGGCCGGCATTCAAGGCGGCGCCTTGGCGCGCATGCTGGCCGCGCAGCAAGCTCAACTGGTGTTGGCAGACGATTGGGAAACCGTGGCACTTCAGGTGCAGGCGGCCATGGGCACGGGCGCGGGCACGGGCGAACTTGCAAATTTGAGCGTGATCGACAAGGCGGGCGTTGTGCGCTCTTCCAGCCAGCCGCAGCAGGTCGGCCAGGCGTATGTCGCCCAGGGGTTGGCTGTTCAGGCATGGGGTGTGAACGGTGTGCAAGGCCGACGTATCAGCAGCCCTGGGCAGCATCTGCTGTCTTTTGAAGCGCCCGTCTTGGTACAGGGCAAGACGCTGGGGCGCGTGGTTGTGGGCGTGTCTGCAGCGCCTGCCCTGGCCGCCCAGCGCGACTTCATAAATCTGATGCTGGCTTGCAGTGCGGCCCTCGTTGTCATCTTGGCACTGGCTGCCTTCTTCTTGGCGCGCCTGTTTGCCAAGCCTGCCCAGCGGGTCGAAGAGGCCATGGCCGAGATCGTCAAGGGCCGGTACGAACACCGGATCGCGCAGGCGCGAAGCGACGAGTTCGGCGGCTTGTACGCCAGTTTCGACGCCATGGCCCAGGCACTGCAAAGACGAGACGAGGGCCATACGCCAGCCCGCAAGTCAGAATGAGACTGGCGCTGAGGTTTAGGCTACACGTCGGGCCGCTTGCCGGGCTGCTGTGTACTGCGGCAACAGCGGCGGACGCCGACGCCGCTGACAGCGTCAAGGCCAGCAACACCATCATGGCCGCCACCCCGCCCGGGACGGCTGCCCAGGCCTATGCCAGGTGTCGGGTCAGAACGATCGACTGTGTGTCGTTCAACCAGCAAGCGGCGACACGCTGAACCATCTGGCGCAGCGCTTCTGGGGTCGTGCCGACCTGTGTTGGTGGCTGGCCCAGACCTAGGGCCTACAGAAGACCGGCCCGTTGGGCGAGCAACGTAAACCGTGCTGGTCCTTAGCTGTCCGCGCTTTGGCAGCGCCCTGACCCGCGTTTATCTGAACCTGCCAGAGAAGCACCGGGTCGATGACCCTGGATTGGCTGTGGCCATCTTGCGCCTGTCATTGCGGGCTGACGCCAGGCTGAATCGTGCACGAAAACCGTTGCGTGAGTTGCAGCTTGAGTTGCACCTTAAGATTGACAACCGACCACGCAAGCAGCCAGGAGCGTTAGAGCCACTCTGACACGTTACCGAGGTCTGTTGCTCGAGCGAGCCCTCATTCGGATGCGTCGGTCTTGTCTGCCGCCTCGGCCGCAGGCTCAGGCCGATCAACGAGCTCGACGAAAGCCATGGGCGCGTTGTCACCGACGCGAAAACCCATTTTCAGGATGCGCGTATAGCCACCTGGCCGGGCCTGATAGCGCGGGCCGAGTTCGTTGAAGAGCTTGCCGACAATGTCGCGATCACGCGTCCGGTCAAAAGCCAGGCGGCGATTGGCTAACGTGGGTGTCTTGCCCAGGGTGATGAGCGGCTCGACCACGCGGCGCAATTCCTTGGCCTTGGGCAAGGTGGTCTTGATGGCCTCGTGCTTGAGCAGCGAGTTGCACATGTTCCTCAGCATCGCCAGGCGGTGTGAGGTGGTGCGATTGAGCTTACGGGGGCCGTTACGGTGGCGCATGGTGCTTGTTTCCTGTCTTTATTTGAACCTCGGCCGGATCAGGTACCGAGGGTTGCACACCGACAAACGTTTCAGCGCTTGTCGAGGCCCTGAGGGGGCCAGTTTTCCAGCCGGGCGCCGAGCGTGAGCCCGCGCGATGCCAGAACTTCTTTGATCTCGTTCAAGCTCTTGCGACCCAGGTTGGGCGTCTTCAGCAGTTCAGTTTCAGTGCGCTGAATCAGGTCACCGATGTAATAGATGTTCTCTGCCTTCAGACAATTAGCCGACCGCACCGTCAGTTCCAGCTCGTCCACCGGACGCAGCAGAATCGGGTCGAAAGGCGTCGAACGCTGCGGCATCTGCGGCGGGAACTGCCCACCGCCCTCGCTGACATCGATCTGCGCGAAGAAAGCGAGTTGCTCCACCAAAATGCGTGCGCTTTGACGGATCGCTTCCTCGGGCGGGATGGCGCCGTTGGTTTCGATCTCCATCACTAGCTTGTCCAGGTCGGTGCGCTGCTCGACACGGGCGTTCTCGACCGAATAGCTCACGCGACGCACAGGCGAGAAAGAAGCGTCCAGCACGATGCGCCCAATGCTCTTGGTGGGCTCGTCGCCATAGCGGCGCAGGTTGCCGGGCACATAGCCGCGACCTTTTTCGACCTTGATCTGCATGTCCAGCTTGCCGCCTTGCGACAGGTGGGCGATGACGTGCTCAGGGTTGATGATCTCGACATCGTGCGGGGTCTGGATGTCGGCCGCCGTCACAGCGCCCTCGCCTTCCTTGCGCAGCACCAGCGTCACTTCATCGCGGTTGTGCAGACGGAAGACGACACCTTTCAGATTCAACATCACGTGGACGACGTCTTCTTGTACGCCGTCGATAGCTGAATACTCATGCAGTACGCCGGCGATCGTTACTTCGGTTGGGGCGTAACCCACCATCGACGAAAGCAGCACGCGCCGCAGTGCGTTGCCGAGCGTGTGGCCGTAGCCGCGCTCAAAGGGTTCGAGGGTGGCTTTGGCACGATGGCCGCCAAGCGGCTCGACCTGGATGGCCTTGGGCTTCAGAAGTGTGGTTTGCATTGCGTCTTTATGTTCCTGTCAATTCCCTCGGCTCGTTACACCGATAAGGCTGATGGACCGCGCCGGGCTGGGTGTTGCATACCGCTTCGCGCCCGGCGGGCGAAGCACAACAAATGATCCAAGCGGAAAAGGCCCCGAGCGCAGCTCGACTAACCCGTTCCTCTGTCTGCTTTAGCGGGAGTACAGCTCCACGATCAGCGCTTCCTTGATCTCGGCGCCGTGCTGATCACGGTCAGGAACTTTCTTGAAAACGCCCTCGAGCTTGGTCGCGTCTACCTGAACCCAGTCGGCCAAACCGATGGATTGAGCCAGCTTCAATGCCTCCGTCACGCGCAGTTGCGTCTTCGACTTCTCCCGCATGGCCACCGTGTCGCCAGCCTTGACCGAATACGACGGGATGTTGACGACCTGCCCGTTCACCATCAGTGCCTTGTGCGAAACAAGCTGTCGTGCTTCGGCGCGCGTGCTGCCGAAACCCATGCGGTAAACGACATTGTCCAGACGCGATTCCAGAAGCGCCAGCAGGTTGCTGCCGGTGTTGCCTTTGCGGCGCGAAGCCTCGGCAAAATAGCGGCGGAACTGACGCTCGAGCACACCATACATGCGCTTGACCTTTTGCTTCTCACGCAGCTGTAAACCGAAATCTGACGTGCGGGTACCGCTGGTGCGCCCATGCTGTCCCGGGCGGCTTTCGAACTTGGACTTGTCTGCGATCGGACGGCGGGCGCTCTTTAGAAAGAGGTCAGTGCCCTCACGACGAGAAAGTTTGGCCTTGGGGCCTAAATAACGTGCCACTGTGTTTCCTTTGAGTTTTGACGCGGCAGCCGACAAGTTGTGGATGTCGGCCCGCGCAAGTCTGCTTGGCAAAGCGCCTTGCAGACGGTGGTCTTAAGAATGAAAGCTAGCTTCAGGGATGCCTGGACATTGCCAAACATCTGACGCGCAGCCGGTCTTGCCGGCCCGCTGTCTGCTGTTCTTAGATGCGGCGGCGCTTCTGCGGGCGGCAACCGTTGTGCGGCACTGGCGTCACATCGCTGATCGAATTGATGCGGATGCCCAGCGAGGCCAACGCCCGAACGCTGGACTCCCGGCCGGGACCTGGGCCCTTGATGCGGACGTCCAGGTTCTTGATGCCCTGTTCCTGCGCAGCACGGCCGGCGGTTTCCGCTGCCACCTGTGCGGCGAAAGGCGTGCTCTTGCGCGAACCCTTGAACCCCTGCCCGCCGCTGGAGGCCCAAGCCAGTGCACCGCCCTGCCGGTCGGTAATGGTGATGATGGTGTTATTGAAGGAAGCGTGCACATGCGCTACGCCGTCCGCAATGTTTTTGCGGACCTTCTTGCTCACGCGGCGTGCCGCGGTACTGACTGGTGCTTTGGCCATGGATGACTTTCTTTGGCAGATTCAGGAATGGCTGCAGCTTACTTCTTCAGTGCAGCCGCACCCTTGCGCGGGCCCTTGCGGGTGCGGGCATTGGTGCGCGTACGCTGACCACGCACGGGCAAGCCGCGGCGGTGGCGGAAGCCACGGTAGCAACCCAGGTCCATCAGCCGCTTGATGCTGATAGACAACTCGCGACGCAGATCGCCTTCGATCGTCATGCGGCCGATCTCCTCGCGAATGCGCTCGAGATCGACGTCGCTCAGGTCTTTGATCTTCTTCGAATACGGGATACCGACCGCTTCGCAGATCTTCTGCGCAGTAGGGCGCCCGATACCGTAGATCGAGGTCAGACCGATCTCCGCATGCTTGTGCGGAGGAATGTTGATACCGGCGATACGTGCCATGTTCTTTCCTTAAATCAGCCTTGGCGCTGCTTGTGGCGCGGGTCGGTACAGATCACGCGCACCACTCCCTTGCGACGAATGACCTTGCAATTGCGGCACATCTTCTTCACGGAAGCGGCGACTTTCATGATCTTCTCCTTGAACTCAAACTCGATAACTACTTGGCGCGGAACACTATGCGTGCCCGCGTCAGGTCGTAGGGCGTCAATTCCACGGTGACCTTGTCACCAGGAAGAATGCGGATGTAATGCATGCGCATCTTCCCGGAAATGTGACCTAGCACCACATGGCCATTTTCCAATTTCACGCGGAAGGTTGCGTTGGGCAGATTCTCCAGAATCTCGCCCTGCATCTGTATGACATCGTCTTTCGCCATGCCTGCCGTTTCGTATTGCTAATATTTGTCGATGAAAAGAATGCAAGCGGTTCAACTTGCCTTGAAATTGGCCTTCTTCAGCAACGACTCGTACTGCTGGCTCATCACATAACTCTGCACCTGCGCCCAGAAGTCCATCGTCACGACGACGATGATCAACAAGGACGTGCCACCGAAATTGAACGGCACGTTGTACTTCAGGACCAAGAACTCGGGCAGCAGGCAGACCAGCGTGATATAGATCGCACCGGCCAGCGTCAGCCGCGACAGGATGCGATCGATGTGGCGCGCCGTCTGGTCACCCGGTCGGATGCCCGGGATGAACGCCCCGCTCTTCTTCAGGTTGTCTGCGGTCTCGCGGCTGTTGAACACCAGCGCCGTGTAGAAGAAGCAGAAGAACACGATCGCGGCTGCATACAGCATCACGTAGATCGGCTGGCCCGGGCGCAGCAGATCGGCCACGTCTTTCAGCCAACGGAAGCTGTCGCCGGTGGCAAACCAGCCCACCGCGGTGGCCGGCAGCAGGATGATCGACGACGCGAAGATCGGCGGGATCACGCCCGACATGTTCAGCTTCAGCGGCAGGTGCGACGACTGGCCGCCGTAGACCTTGTTGCCGACCTGTCGCTTCGCGTAGTTCACCAAAATCTTGCGCTGACCACGTTCGACGAACACGACCGCGAAGGTCACGCCGAACACCAGCAGCGTGATGAACAGCGCGGCGACGATGCTCATCGAGCCTTGGCTCACCAGCGTGCCGAACTGGCCGAGCGCGCCCGGCAGGCCGGCAGCGATGCCGGCGAAGATCAGGATCGAGATGCCGTTGCCCAGGCCGCGCTCGGTGATCTGCTCACCGAGCCACATCAGGAACATCGTGCCGGCCACCAAGCTCACGACGGCCGTCATGCGGAAGCCGAAGCCCGGAGAGATCACCAAACCCGGCGAGCTCTCGAGCGCGGTCGCAATCGCCAGTGCCTGGAACAGCGCCAGACCCAACGTGCCGTAGCGCGTGTACTGCGTGATCTTGCGACGACCCGATTCGCCTTCCTTCTTCAGCGCTTCGAGCGTCGGCACCACGTAGGTCATCAACTGCATGATGATCGACGCGGAGATGTACGGCATGATGCCCAACGCGAACACGGTGAAGCGCGACAGCGCGCCGCCTGAGAACATGTTGAACAGACTCAGGATGCCGCCGGCCTGACTGTTGAACAGCTGCTTCAGCTGGTCGGGGTCGATGCCGGGCACGGGAATGTGCGCGCCGACGCGGTAGACCACGAGCGCGAGCAGCAGGAACGTCAAGCGGCGACGCAGGTCGCCGAACTTGCCGCTCTTCGCCAGTTGATTCGCGTTGGTTGCCACTGAGATCCCGGGATTGCTTGAGGTTGTGCCGCCGGCCTTCAGGCCACCGAGCCGCTCGAGGTCGGAACGGCCTCGACCGAACCCCCCGCCGCTTCGATCGCCGCTTTGGCGCCTGCGGTCGCGCCGATGCCCTTGAGCACCACGGCCGACGTCAGTTCACCCGACTTGATGACCTTCACGACTTTTGCAAGCTCGCCGACCAAGCCGGCTTGCTTCAGCGTCAGGATGTCGACTTCGCCGGTTTTTTGAGCATCCACCAGCTTCTGCAGATCGGTCAGGTTGATCTCGGCGTTGAACTTCAGCAGGTGCGACTTGAAGCCGCGCTTCGGCAGGCGACGCTGCAGCGGCATCTGGCCGCCTTCGAAGCCGACCTTGTGATAGCCGCCCGAACGCGACTTCTGGCCCTTGTGGCCGCGGCCTGCGGTCTTGCCCAGGCCGGAGCCGATGCCGCGACCGACGCGACGCTTGGCGTGCTTCGAGCCGTCTGCCGGCTTGATGGTATTGAGTTCCATGATTCAGTCCTTCAGTCAGTCGGCGCTCAGAGCACCTTGACCAGGTACGAGACCTTGTTGATCATCCCGCGCACGGCGGGCGTGTCTTCGAGCGTCGATTCGCTGTTCAGCTTGCGCAAGCCCAAGCCGCGCACAGTCGCGCGGTGCGACTCGCGGGTGCCGTTGATGCTGCGCACCAGCTTGATGCTGACGGTGCTCTTCGCGGTTTCAGATTTAGCTTCGTTGGTCGCCATGATGTTCTCTCCGCCGTTCAGCCGAACAGCTCTTCGACCGTCAGACCGCGCTTCGCAGCGATCTCGGCCGGGGTGCTGGTGTGCTTCAGTGCGTCGAGCGTGGCGCGAACCAGGTTGTACGGGTTCGACGAACCGAGGCTC
>JBBQXN010000110.1:0-9028 GCA_038209585.1 Burkholderiales bacterium | reverse complement strand
ATCAGCGCAACGAACTCATCACCGAATTCGACGCGCTTGGCCTCGAAATCGTCCTCGGTCATGATGCTGAACTTCTTCAGCGGCGTCATGCCCGGGTCGACGACGACATACGCTTCGAAGTACAGCACCCGTTCGATGTCGCGCAGCGTCATGTCCAGCACCAGGCCCAGCCGTGACGGCAGGCTCTTCAGGAACCAGATGTGCGCGCACGGCGCGGCCAGGTCGATGTGACCCATGCGCTCGCGGCGCACCTTGGTCTGCGTGACTTCAACGCCGCATTTTTCGCAGATGACGCCGCGGTGCTTCAGGCGCTTGTACTTGCCGCACAGGCATTCGTAGTCCTTGATGGGACCAAAAATCTTGGCGCAGAACAGGCCGTCGCGTTCGGGCTTGAAGGTGCGGTAGTTGATGGTCTCGGGCTTCTTCACCTCACCGAACGACCAGCTGCGGATTTTCTCCGGGCTTGCCAGTCCGATCTTGATGGCATCGAAATGCTCATCGGGGGTGAATTGCTTGAATAGGTCGAGTAGTCCCTTCATGCGTCAACTCCTTAGTTCTTCTCAAGTTCAATGTCGATGCCAAGGGAACGGATTTCCTTGACCAGCACATTGAAGGATTCCGGCATGCCGGCTTCGATGGCGTGTTCGCCCTTGACGATGCTTTCGTACACCTTGGTGCGGCCGTTCACGTCGTCGGACTTGACGGTCAGCATTTCCTGCAGGATGTACGAAGCGCCGTAGGCTTCCAGCGCCCAGACTTCCATTTCGCCGAAACGCTGGCCGCCGAACTGCGCCTTGCCGCCCAGCGGCTGCTGCGTGACCAGACTGTATGGACCGGTCGATCGCGCGTGCATCTTGTCGTCCACCAGGTGGTGCAACTTCAGCACGTGCATGTAGCCCACGGTCACCGGGCGCTCAAAAGGCTCACCCGTACGGCCATCCGACAGCTGCGCCTGGGTGCGCGTGGCGGTCAGTCCCTTCCTGGCGGCGATGTCGTCCGGGAATGCCAGCTTCAGCATCGCGCGCACGTCTTCTTCGGCAGCACCGTCGAACACGGGCGTCGCGAAGGGCACGCCATGGCTCAGGTTCTGGGCCATCTCGCGCACTTCGGTATCGCTCAGGTCGTCAAGACTCTCGGTGCGGCCGCCGCTCTTGTTGTAGAGCTCGTCCATGAACTTGCGCAGTTCAGATATCTTGGCCTGCTCCTGCAGCATGTTGCCGATGCGCTGACCGATGCCCTTGCCGGCCCAGCCCAGATGCACTTCCAGCACCTGGCCCACGTTCATGCGCGAAGGCACGCCCAGGGGGTTGAGCACGATGTCGCAAGGCGTGCCGTCGGCCATGTAGGGCATGTCCTCGACCGCGGTGATCTTGGACACCACACCCTTGTTGCCGTGACGGCCGGCCATCTTGTCGCCTGGTTGCAGGCGGCGCTTGACGGCCAGGTACACCTTCACCATCTTCAGCACACCAGCCGGCAGCTCGTCGCCCTGCGTCAGCTTCTTGCGCTTCTCTTCGAAAGCGATGTCAAAGCTGTGGCGCGTCTGGTCGTTGGCGTTCTTGATGCTTTCCAGCTGGTTGGCCACTTCGTCTTCGGCTGGGCGGATGTCGAACCAGTGGTACTTTTCCACCGACGACAGGTAGTCCTTGTCGATGACCGTGCCCTTGGCGATCTTGTTCGGGCCGCCATTGGCCACCTTGCCGGTGAGCAGCTTCCCGATGCGGTCGAAGGCGTCGGCTTCAACGATGCGCAGCTGGTCGTTCAGGTCCAGGCGGAAGCGCTTCAGTTCATCGTCGATGATCTGCTGCGCACGCTTGTCGCGCACGATGCCTTCGCGGGTGTAGACCTGCACGTCGATGACGGTGCCCATGGTGCCCTGGTCGACACGCAGCGACGTGTCCTTCACATCACTGGCCTTTTCACCGAAGATGGCGCGAAGGAGTTTTTCCTCCGGCGTCAGCGTGGTCTCGCCCTTGGGCGTGACCTTGCCCACCAGCACGTCACCGGGGCCGACTTCAGCGCCGATGTAGACGATGCCGCTTTCATCCAGGCGTGACAGTTGCTGTTCGCTCAGGTTCGGAATGTCGCGCGTGACCTCTTCGCTGCCCAACTTGGTATCGCGCGCCATGACCACCAGTTCCTCGATGTGGATCGAGGTGTAGCGGTCTTCGGCGACGACTCGTTCGCTGATCAGGATCGAATCTTCGAAGTTGTAGCCGTTCCAGGGCATGAACGCGACCAGCATGTTCTGACCCAGGGCCAGTTCGCCCAGGTCGGTGCTGGCGCCGTCGGCCACCACGTCACCCTTGGCCAACTGGTCGCCACGGCGGACGATGGGGCGCTGGTGGATGTTGGTGTCCTGGTTGGAACGCTGGTACTTGATGAGGTTGTAGATGTCCACGCCCACTTCACCGGCCACGGTTTCCTTGTCGTTGACGCGGATCACGATGCGGTTGGTGTCGACGTAGTCCACGATGCCGCCGCGGCGCGCCGTCACGACGGTGCCCGAGTCAACAGCAGCGACCCGTTCAACGCCGGTACCCACCAGCGCCTTTTCGGGGCGCAACACAGGCACGGCCTGGCGCTGCATGTTGGCGCCCATCAGTGCGCGGTTGGCGTCGTCGTGCTCCAGGAAGGGCACCAGCGATGCCGCTACCGACACGATCTGCGCCGGCGCCACGTCCATGTACTGCACGCGCTCGGGCGACAGCAGCACCGAGTCGCCGTTGGCACGGGCACTGACCAGTTCATCGATCAGCTTGCCGTCCTTGTCCAGGCCAGCGTTGGCCTGGGCGATGACGTACTTGCCTTCTTCGATGGCCGACAGGTAGTCGATTTCCATCGTCACCTTGCCGTCGTGCACACGGCGGTAAGGCGTTTCCAGGAAGCCGTACTCGTTCAGTTGGGCGAAGAGAGACAGCGAGTTGATGAGGCCGATGTTCGGGCCTTCCGGCGTCTCGATCGGGCACACACGGCCGTAGTGGGTCGGGTGCACGTCGCGGACTTCGAAGCCGGCCCGTTCACGCGTCAAACCGCCCGGGCCCAGGGCCGAAACACGCCGCTTGTGCGTGATCTCGGACAGCGGGTTGGTCTGGTCCATGAACTGGCTGAGCTGCGACGCGCCGAAAAATTCCTTCAGCGCGGCGCTGATCGGCTTGCTGTTGATCAGGTCGTGCGGCATCAGCGGTTCGGCTTCGGCCTGGCCCAGACGTTCCTTCACGGCCTTCTCGATGCGCGCCAGACCGCTGCGGTACTGGTTTTCGGCCAGCTCGCCGACACAACGCACACGCCGGTTGCCCAGGTGATCGATGTCGTCGACGTCGCCGTTGCCGTTGCGCAGATCCACCAGGATCTTCACCACGTCCAGGATGTCCTCGTTGGACAGCGTCATCGCACCTTCGGGCGCGTCACGCCCCACACGCGCGTTGAACTTCATGCGGCCGACACGGCTCAGGTCGTAGGTGTCGGCGCTGTAGAAGAGGCGGTGGAACAGGGCCTCGACGGCGTCTTCGGTGGGCGGCTCGCCGGGGCGCATCATGCGGTAGATGGCCACGCGCGCAGCCAACTGGTCGGCCGTTTCGTCAGCAGCCAGCGTCTGGCTGATGTAGGCACCCTGGTTCAGCTCGTTGGTGAACAGGCACAGGATTTCCTTGATGCCGGCGGCGCGCAGCTTCTTCAGCACGGCCTCGGTCAGCTCGTCATTGGCCTTGGCGACGATCTCACCGGTATCGGGGTCGACCTGGTTCTTGGCCAGCATGCGACCGACCAGGAAGTCCTCGGGCACGCTGACGAAGCCGGTGCCCGCTGTTTCCAGCGTGCGCACATGGCGTGCGGTGATGCGCTTGTCCTTCTCGACGACGACGTTGCCGTTTTTGTCGGTCAGGTCGAAACGCGCCACTTCGCCCTTCAGGCGCTCGGGCACGAACTCCATCTGCGCACCCGTGTCCATCAGGCGGAAGTTGTCGTTGAGGAAGAAGTTCGCCAGGATCGCTTCCGGGTTCAGGCCGATGGCCTTCAGCAGGATCGTCACCGGCATCTTGCGGCGGCGGTCGACGCGGAAGTACAGGATGTCCTTGGGGTCGAACTCGAAGTCCAGCCACGAGCCGCGGTACGGGATGATCCGCGCGCTGAACAGCAGCTTGCCGGAGCTGTGCGTCTTGCCCTTGTCGTGTTCGAAGAACACGCCCGGGCTGCGGTGCAGTTGGCTGACGATGACACGCTCGGTGCCGTTGACGATGAAGGAGCCGTAGTCGGTCATCAGGGGCACTTCGCCCATGTAGACCTCTTGTTCCTTGATTTCCTTGACCGCCTTGGCCGGATGCGATTCCCGGTCATAGATGATCATCTGCAGCTTCGCGCGCACGGCGGCGGCGAAGGTCAGGCCCCGTTGCTGGCATTCACGAACGTCAAACGCGGGCTTCGCGATGTTGAATTCGATGAACTTCATCTCTACGAAGCCGTTGTGGCTCGTGATCGGAAAAGCAGACAGGAAGGCCGCCTGCAAGCCTTCGGGCTTGCGTTTGGCTGGAGGAACGTCCTTTTGCAGGAACGCCACGTAGGACTCGCGCTGCATGGTCAGCAGGTACGGGACCTTCAAAACACTCTCACGCTTACCGAAGCTCTTGCGAATACGCTTGCGCTCGGTATAGGTGTAGGGGGTTGCTTGCGCCATTGAACTCTCCTGTAGACGACCCGCGCCTGGCCTGGGCACGGGCGGTGTCTTTGACTGGCATCTCAGGCAGGCATCACAAAGGACGGCCCGAGGCTTGGTGACAGGCCACTACCTGCCGCTGGCGGACAACCCCGGCATTGCACCGAGGCCCGACCAAACCCGTTCTCTGCAGTCGGATCAGAGAACACTGAACAAGGCCCCAGGCTGTGGTGTCGGCTGCGCCGCCATCCTCGCCATCCCCCCAAGGGGGCTCCGCTGGCGGACCGGCAAAGCCGGATCCGCGGCAGTCCTCGGTGACCTTGTTCGCTGTTCTCGCGAGAGGGGCGGAGCGCCACAGGCGCCCCACCAACCCGTCTTACTTGATTTCGGCTTTCGCGCCGGCGTCCACCAGCTTCTTGAGTGCGGCTTCGGCGTCGGCCTTGGCCACGGCTTCCTTCACTGCCTTGGGCGCGCCGTCGACCATGTCCTTGGCTTCCTTCAGGCCCAGGCCCGTCAGTTCGCGCACGGCCTTGATGACCTGCACCTTGTTGGCGCCAGCTTCCAGCAGCATGACGTTGAATTCAGTCTGCTCTTCCACCACGGCGGCGGCGGCGCCACCACCACCACCGGCCGGAGCGGCCATCGCGGCTGCGGAAACACCGAACTTCTCCTCTATGGCCTTGACCAGGTCATTGAGTTCCATCACGGACATGTTGTCCATCGCGGACAGGAAAGCGTCTTTGTCGAATGCCATTTTGATTACCTGTGAAACGTTGATTGCAAAAAGAGGAATGCTTTGAACTCGTCAGGCCGCCGGGGCTTCGGCAACGGCTTCATCAGCCGTCACACCGCCACCGCGCTTTTCAGCCACAGCCGCCAGCACACCAGCCATGCGCTGGATGGGCGACATCAGCAGGCCGGCCACCTGGGCCAGCAGCACTTCACGGCTCGGGATCGCGGCCAGGGCCTTGATGCCGTCGGCGTTGAGTGCCTTGCCGGCAAAAGCGCCGCCCTTGATGACGAGCTTGTCGTTGCTTTTGGCGAAGTCGGAAATGACCTTCGCCGCGGCAACGGCATCCTCGGAAAAACCGTAGATCAGCGGGCCGACCATGGCACCTTGGGCCACCTCGAACGGGGTGCCGGCAACGGCGCGACGGGCCAGGGTGTTCTTCAGTACATGAAGGTACACGCCCTTGGCTCGCGCATCGACGCGCAGCTTGTTCAGGTGTTCCACGGTGAGGCCACGGTACTCGGCCAACGCCAGCGTCTGCGAACGGCCAGCTTGCGCCGACACATCCGTGACCACGGCTGCCTTTTCGTTGCGATTGAGACTCAAGAGGTCTGCTCCTCACACAAAACGTGCGAAACGTGCCAAGGGGCTGTGACGCCCACCCGGCACACCGGATTCAGCAGCCATCTGTTCACAGGGACATCCAAAGGACTTCCTTACTCACAGCGGGACCGCCATCTGCGCTGGCTTCGGGTGCTGCCTTGCGGCGTGGCCCTCGATTACGAAACCCCTGCGGGCCTCACCAGCGGTCTTGGATGACCTGGCCGCCTTGCGACGACCAGCCCACCAAACACTTGCGGGCCGCGCGCCAGACTCGCGCGCCGCCCAAAAACTGAAAACCTATGCTGCGGCTTGCGCGGCGATGGATTGCGTGTCCACACGGACACCCACGCCCATGGTCGACGACACCGCCACCTTGCGCAGGTAGACACCCTTGCTGCTGGCCGGCTTGGCCTTGTTCAGCGCTTCGATCAGCGCGCGCAGGTTGTCCACCAGCTTGCCGTCTTCAAAGGAGCGGCGGCCGATGGTGCCGTGGATGATGCCGGCCTTGTCGACGCGGAACTGCACCTGGCCGGCCTTGGCGTTGCGCACCGCTTGTGCAACATCGGGCGTCACGGTACCCACCTTCGGGTTGGGCATCAGGCCGCGCGGACCCAGGATCTGACCCAGGGTACCGACCACACGCATGGTGTCGGGGCTGGCGATGACAACGTCGAAGTCCATCTTGCCGGCCTTGATCTCGGCCGCCAGGTCGTCCATGCCGACGATGTCGGCGCCGGCGGCCTTGGCTTCTTCGGCCTTGGCACCTTGGGCGAACACGGCCACACGCTTGGTCTTGCCGGTGCCTGCAGGCATGACGACGGCGCCACGCACCACCTGGTCGGACTTCTTGGCGTCGATGCCCAGCTGCACGGCCACGTCGATGGATTCATCGAACTTGGCGGTGGCGCATTCCTTGACGATGCTCAGGGCCTGATCCAGGGCGTACAGCTTGTTGCTGTCGACCTTGCTGGCCAGTACCTTGGCCTTTTTGGTGAGCTTGCTCATGATCAGACAACTCCTTCAACGGTCAGGCCCATCGAGCGTGCCGAACCGGCGATGGTGCGCACGGCAGCGTCCATGTCAGCGGCGGTCAGGTCCTTCATCTTGGTCTTGGCGATTTCTTCGAGCTGCTCACGCGTGACCTTGCCCACCTTGTCCAGGTGCGCCTTGCCGGAGCCCTTGTCGATCTTGGCGGCCTTCTTCAGCAGCACAGTCGCAGGGGGCGACTTCAGGATGAAGGTGAAGCTCTTGTCGGCAAACGCCGTGATCACCACCGGCAGCTTCAGCCCCGGCTCGTAGCCCTGCGTCTGGGCGTTGAACTCCTTGCAGAACGCCATGATGTTCAGGCCACGCTGGCCGAGCGCGGGGCCGATCGGGGGCGAAGGGTTGGCCTTGCCGGCCGGTACTTGCAGCTTGATGAAGCCGACGATTTTCTTTGCCATGTGGCACTCCTATCGAGTTCAAACGCCTGCAGGAATGAATCTTTGTGCTGCGCCCGCCGGTATCAGGCCTGCGGTGACCGCCGTACGGACGTACGGCTGCGCTCCTCAACCTGATCTCGACGCGCTTGCGACGAAATCTTCAATCCTGCACAGCTCCTCGTCACTCAGCCCAAAACAGAAATCGCTTGCCGGGGCTGCATCGGCAAACGGAGGAATTCAGATTTTTTCGACCTGTGCGAAGTCGAGTTCAACGCCCGTGGCACGGCCGAAAATCGTGACCGAGACCTTGACCTTGCTCTTTTCGTAGTTGACTTCTTCGACCGCGCCGTTGAAGTCGGTGAACGGGCCGTCCTTGACGCGCACCAGTTCGCCCACGATCCATTCCACCTTTGGCCGCGGCTTGTCCACGCCCTCTTGCATCTGGTTCACGATCTTGGCCACTTCGGCTTCAGAGATGGGCGCCGGGCGGTTGCGCGCACCACCGATGAAGCCCGTGACCTTGCTGGTGTGCTTGACCAGGTGCCAGGTGTCGTCGGCCATTTCCATTTCGACCAGCACATAACCGGGGTAAATGCGGCGCTGCGTGACGCTCTTCTTGCCGTTCTTGAGCTCCACCACCTCTTCGGTGGGCACCAGGATGCGGCCGAACTTGTCCTGCATGCCGGCGCGCTCGATGCGCTCCAGCAGGTTGCGTTCGACAGCCTTTTCCATGCCGGAGTAGGCGTGCACGATGTACCAGCGCTTGTTCGAAGCGGCAGCTGCGGGGACTGCGCCAGCGGAAGTGTCGGGAAGGGCTTGTTGATCGGTCATGGGTCAGTCTTTCAAGAGCGCCAGCCCAGGATCAGGTCGTAGAGCAGCCATTCGAGAGTCTTGTCGGTCAGCCACATGAACAGGGCCATCACGAACACGAAGGCAAACACGTAACCGGTCATCTGCAGGGCTTCCTTGCGGGTGGGCCACACGACCTTCTTGGTTTCGCGCACCGCGTCGCGGCTGAAGCCGATGAGCTGCTTGCCGCTCTCGGAGGTGAAAAACAGGGCCACTGCCGCAGCCACCAGCACCAGCAGCGCAACGACACGCAGCCACAGGTCCTGCTTGCCCAGGGCGTAGAAGGCGACCACCGAAGCCACGAGCAGCAAGGCGGCACCAGCCAGCTTGGCTTTGTCAGCACCGGTGGAGATGGTTTCGACTTCGGGTTGTGTGGCCATGACTTTCATCTAGGGTGCCGCCAGCGTGGCAGCAGATCCGGTGTGCGTTTTCAGGAGCAAAGCCCGCGGGCCGATTTGTGCGACCCTGCGGGCTGTCTTCGTCGTTGCTGTCAGGGCACCACCGCGGCTGACCGGGTGGCAGGGGCAGAGGGAATCGAACCCCCAACCTTCGGTTTTGGAGACCGACGCTCTGCCAATTGAGCTATACCCCTACGAAAAACTGATGTGTTGGTTCAAAGAGCCCGGACCTTGGGGGTGGCCGCGCTTCAGCGCAGCCAGGGCTCACATGTCATTCGATGATCTTGGCCACGACGCCGGCGCCGACGGTGCGGCCGCCTTCACGGATGGCAAAGCGCAGGCCTTCTTCCATCGCGATCGGGTTGATCAGCTTCAC
>JBBQXN010000109.1:0-9031 GCA_038209585.1 Burkholderiales bacterium | reverse complement strand
CGGCAGCGCAGCCGCCAGACGCTGACCGTTCAACGCCAGAAACAGACCGACGGCGAGAAAGCCGGCGCGCTTGTTGCCATCGACGAAGGGGTGGTTCTTGGCCAGCCCGACGCCGCAGGACGCCGCGAGCGCGGCGATGTCAGGGCGCTGCAAGCGGCCAGGTTCAGCGGGCGTGCCAGCGCCGAGTCCAGCAGCCCTTCGTCTCGCAGTCCTGCCGCGCCGCCGTGCTCGGCCAGGCTGTCGACGTGCAACAGCAGCAGCGCGCGGCGGTCCGCCCAATGCCAGGCCATGGTGGCGCCCTACTTGGCGAGTTGATGGAAGGTGTCGCGGTAGTCGCGCATGAACTCGCGCCACGGCTGCTCGTCCATCGCGAGGTCATACGGCGTCAGCGTCACCCCGCCCGGCGCGTCGGTGGCAAACACCACGTCGCCCTTCTCCCGTAAAGTGGGCCGCGCCCCTCCCCGGAACCTGTGCCATGCGCCTGACACCGCAAGACCGCGCCGCCATCGTGCGCGCCAACGCCGAGATCGCCGGCTTGCGGTGCGCCGCCTGCGCAACCGCATGATCCACGAGTCGCAACCCAGGAACTGGCGCACGGCCTGACCGCTGGCCATGAAGCTGTGCCGCTGCTGCAGCAGGGCACAGAAGTCATGAGCGCCCTGGTGCTGGGCGAGGGTGAAGACCAGCCTGCCCCCGCCACGCGCTGACCCCCACATTGCGAGGGCCAGCGCGCCCGCTGGTCCAGCGTCCATTCGTGCCACGGCGCCTGCCCCGGCACCCAGCGCCCGAAGCGCTGGCGCTTGATGTCGACGAATCAGCGGTAGCCACGGCAAGCGTCCCGATGCAGGCCTTCGCCCAGGCGCGCCTGCAAATCCAGCGCGACTTCGCATTCACTCATCTCAAGTTCCTCCAGTGGGCGTCGATCCCAACCCAGGCCCTGAGGGGCGTGTCAAGCGCGCCAACGGTGCTGACAGTGACATCGGCCACAACTCTTCCACTGCAGGCACAACCGTTACTACATCGAACCATGGCTTACAGCCGTGACATCAAGCGTGACCCAGTCTCGCCGACAACACCGTCACCGGCACCGTCGACGGGTGCCTCCTACTTGCGTCTCACCGGCGCCGCCCTCTTCAGTTTCCCGCACCCATGCGACAGCACCGTTCCATGTCCAACTTGCACCGAGTTCCGATCCTTTGCGCCCTCGTCGCAGCGCTAGCCGCCTGCGGCGGCGGTAGCGGCACAAGGGAGGCGGCAACCGCCACGGCATCGACCGCGCGCGCCAGCACTGCCTATAGTCCTGATGCCTCGGCGCCTGCCGCCACGGCCGACGCCAGCATCGAGTTCGACAGCAAGCAAGTCGAATACACGGCGGACGAGTCGCTGGTACAGCAAGACAGCGCTGACCTAACGCCGCCCGAAACCCCGCCTTCCGCGCGAGCCTTCGCCGCAGCCGCGCCAGCCATGCTTGCGGACGGAAGCGGCGCGCTGGCTGAATCACGCAAGCTGCCGCCGGTCCAGATCCATGTCGCGCTGGATGGTAACGACGGGTGGACAGGCGGCAACATCACGGCCACCGGCTCCGACGGCCCTCTGCGCACGCTGCCAATGGCGCAGACCAGGGCGCGCCAGTTGCTGGCACAGATGAACGCTGGCCTGGCCGTGCGCCGTGCGGTCCAGGTAGTCATCGGCCCCGGGATCTGGCGGCTGGAGCAGACGCTGCGCTTTGATGCCGCAGACTCTGGCACCGCCGAAGCGCCCACAGTGTGGCGGGCGCTGAAAGCCGGCACGGTCACGCTCAGTGGCGCGAGACATGTGGGACGGGTACTGGTAGGCGCGCCGGGCAGCGTGGTCAGCCTGTCGACTGTCGGACTTGACCCCACCGTGTCACAGCAAGGAACACAACTCTTCGTCGACGGACGACGCGCGACGCTGGCCCGCGTGCCTGACGCTGGGCAGTACTGGTTTGTCCAGCGTGCCGTGCCGTTGCCAGGCGAGACTGCAGCGGAGCGCGGGCGCGCAGCTTTTGCGGCTGCCCCGGGTGCATTGGCCCTTCTGCGCAGCCTGGGTGCCGAAGACCGCGTGACCGCACAGGTCCACATGATGCAGGCATGGTCAAGCGGCCGACACCGGCTTGCCAACCTGAACGTCGGCACCGACGCAGTCCAACTCACACCGCGCGCACATTGGCCTTATCTACACTTCGGCACCGATCAACGCTATTACGTCGAGAACGTTGCTGCCGCGTTCGATGCGCCGGGTGAATGGATCTGGAACAGCCAGGGGCTGCGCTACCGCGTCACCGCCGCCGAGGCGGGGCGCAGCGTGGACTTCGAGATGCCGGTGCTTGAACAACTGGTGGTCGTGAGCGGCACCGCGCAGCAACCGGTACAGGACCTGCGGCTGGAGAGTCTGGCCTTCCAGCACACACGGCTGCTGACACCGCTCACCGGCTGGAACGACGGCCAGGCCGGCCAG
Source organism: Burkholderiales bacterium (assembly GCA_038209585.1). Lineage (GTDB taxonomy): Bacteria > Pseudomonadota > Gammaproteobacteria > Burkholderiales > Burkholderiaceae_C > Rubrivivax. The sequence goes on along the minus strand of JBBQXN010000109.1, from coordinate 6,553 downwards.
ACGCTGGGGGCTGCGATCGAGGTGGACCACGCGCGCCGCGTCGCCATCGAAAGCTGCAGCGTGTCGGGTACCGGTGCACACGCCATCTGGCTGCGGCGCAATGTGCAGCAGTCGCAAGTCACAGGCTGCGTGCTGAGCGACCTGGGTGCCGGTGGCGTGTATCTAGGAATGACCGCGCAGAAGCCGACGACGGCAGAGCTGACGACGGGCAACACCGTGCACGCCAATCGCATCGAGCACACCGGCATGCGGGTGCCCGGCGGAGTGGGCGTGCTGGTGGCACACGCCTCGGCCAACGTGGTGTCGCACAACCTCGTCGCGAACACGCTCTACAGCGCGATTTCGGTGGGCTGGAACTGGGCGTATGGCGAGTCCACGGCACGCGATAACCGCATCCTGAACAACCTGCTCATCAACATCGGCCAGGGCCACCTATCGGACATGGGTGCCATCTATACCCTGGGCGAGTCGCCGGGCACGGTCATCAGCGGCAACCTCATCCACCAGGTTCGCGGCTACCCAGGCTATGGCGCTGGTGCGTGGGGCCTGTACAACGACGCATCATCGACCGGCATCGTCTGGGAGCGCAACATCGTCATCGGCACCGACGACGGCGGGTACTTGCTGCACTATGGACGCAATCTCACCGTGCGGCAGAACGTGCTGGCCTTCGGCACGCGCAGCGAGGTCCGCGTCACGCGCAGCGACCCGCTCACCCGGTTGGCCTTCGACAACAACCTGCTGCTACCGGCGCATGCCGTACCCTTCGTCTCCTTTGCCACTGCGCCCGATGTCCAGTACAGCGGGAACAGGGTCTCCAGCCGTGTGCTGAACAGCCCGGCGGACCTGACGAAATGCGGCACCGGCTGCGCCACGTCGGATGCCGTGCTGTCGATGGGCGCCGATCCGCGACAGGTCGTGATCGAAGGCGTAGATGCCGCCACTGCCCTGTGGGTGGCCAACGTGGCCGCAGCCGCTGGCCCGCCGGGCTTGCCCAGTGCGTCCGTACCGGCAGTGACCGCCACACTGCCGCCGCCGGTGGTGGCCCCGCCTATCGGTTATGTGGCCGACTTCGCCGGCACCGCCATTGGCGGACTGCCGATCAACCTGCGCGCGCGCATGGGCAACACACCGGGCGCGATCAGCGTCCAGGCCGAGCCCGGCACGCCATCGGGCAAAGCGCTGCGCTTTGCCGATTCCGCATCGATCCAGCCCAGCTGGGAGCCTTACGCGTGGGCCACGCTGAACCACAACGTGGGCCTCAGCGAGGTGCGCTTCTCGCTGCGCCTGGACAGCGGCAGCGACTTCCTTCACGAATGGCGCGACGATGCCACCACCTATCTCACCGGCCCTGCACTGCGAATCCGCCCACACGGCGTGTTCTCGGGCAGTCGTCTGCTCGCCCCCGTCCGGCTGGGTGAGTGGATGCACCTGCATGTGCGCGCGGCGCTGGGAACGTCGGCCGGAACCTGGTCCTTGCAGATCAGGTACGCCAACGGCGAGACGCTGACCGTGGCCGACCTGCCGAACAAGAATGCCGACTGGCAACGGCTGAACTGGCTGGGGTTCGTCTCAAACGCCATCACCACGTCAACGGCAAAGGTGGGCTCTATCGAGGCCGATAACGAAGCGCCGTGACCGCACTACGCACTACCGCGTGCCGGGCAGGGTCGTTCAGCCCCGGCCCATTGATCATCAAAGAAGCGACACCTCGCGCGGCAGCGGCGGGCATCTGGCGACGCCTGGGGCAAGGTGTCAGGCGCTGTGGCCACAGCCGACGAGCTGGGGCACGGCTGAAGCGCCCGGCACTTGCACCAAAATTTGCGGCGGATACCGGCTTTCCCCTGGCCACCCGCGGCGAAAGGCAAGATTTGGACACCATTTAGCCGTCAACTCTGCGGCTCGATGGTCGAAGACGCCGGGATGACCCCCGACCTCATCTCTCTCCACCGTTCGATGCCCAGCCTCTGCGCTGCCCTGTTTTCGGTCCTTGTCACCGCCTGCGGCGGTGGCAGCGACAGCGCGGGCAGCAATACCGAGCAGCGGTCCAGCGCAGGCGCGCCAGTGCCCGTCAGCCCGGCAGGCGCGGCCGAGACGCCACCGGTGTTTGTCTCAGGCGTGCAGGGGCCACTGCCAGACGCCAACGCCAGCTTCGTCCCGGCGGCATCAGCGCCAGCCGGGCCAGTCCCCGACCCGCCGATTGGGCTTGAGCCGCCGGCAACAGCCGCCCCGCCGGTGCTCGTGCCGGTTACTGTCACGCCCACGCCCACGCCCTCACCCCCCCCTTCGCCACCGCCCGGTACCGAACCCACAACGGGCCCAGTCGAGCCCCCAAGCCCGCCGGCAACGGGCGCCGCCGGGGTGTCGCAGGCCCCAGCACCGGACGCCGACCTTGCGAGCCTGCTGCCCGCCTACCCTGCAAGCACCACCGCAGGCCTGCGGGCGGGCGACACAGTGTTCTCGCCGCGTTTCGACCGGCCTGACGCGCCGGCCGTGGCGCAGTCCTTCGGCGCCAACCGCGCGGTGTGGAGCTACGTCACCGCGCCTGCGTCGGTGCAGGCCTTGCAGGCCGCGGTGGGGTCGTCGCTGGGTGGCGCGATCAACAACAACTCGGCCACGCCCAACGACAGCGGCTCGGCCATCGACTTTGATGGTCGGCCCATCGTCGCCCCGTGGCAGACGTCGTGGAACGCGCCGTGGAACTCCTGCGTCCGCCCGGCTGCCATGCAGGCGAAGATGGCCTGGATAGACCGCCTGCTGGCCCTGGGCATGCGCAGCATTCAGCTTGACGACCCCGACATGCAATTGGGCGCGGAGTACTGGGGTGCTGGCGACTTCTCGCCTGAAAGCATGCAGGGCTTTGCCAACTGGGTGCGGCAGCAGAACGCGGCTGGCGCCAACCTGCCGCTGAGCCCGGAGGCCGCGGCCGACTACGGCAACTGGCTGCGGCAGCAACACGGCGTAGTTGACGCTGCGGACTACCGCGCGCGACGCGCCACATTCCCGTCGGGCGCTGTCTTTCGCAGCTACTTGCGCGATGCCGTAACCGACTGCATCGCTCAGCTGCGACAGCACATCGTCACGCGGTCCGGCGGCACGGCCACTTTCTCAACCAATCTGCACACGCCCTTTCCCTGGAGCGCCAACGCATTCCTGGTGCCACTGTCCGACCAAGTGATCGGCGAACTGGACCTGTCGCAGTCGGCCTTCCACCATGTCGCCTTCATCAGCCAGTGGCTGCGTGCCGGCGGGCGCCCCTGGCTCTTCCTCGTGCCGGTGGAAAACACGGCGCAAGTCCGGCACGGCATTGCGGTCGCTTTCGCGCACGGCGCGTGGCCGGTGGTGCCCTGGGACCAGTGGATGCCGCCGCCTACGCTGGGCGCGGCGCCGCCAGCGCGACACTTTGGCACGGTGGCTGACTATGGGGCGATATATAGCTTTGCGCGCGCCCAAAGTCCGTTGCTGCAGGGATGGGAAACCTTGTCGCGGCTGAACCTTCTTGCCTACGCCGATGGCGTGGTGCCGGCCAATGCACTGGCCCAACTGCAGCGCCTGGCGGCACGGCAGGTGCCATTTCGCCCTGTCGTACGCAGCCCCGGCCTGGGGGCCGGTGGGCAGCGCCCCGCCGCCCCTGTGCACACCACCCTGCGGCTGAGCAACGATCGCAGCCAAGTGAGCGACCCGCAGCCGCTGCTGTCCGCCACCAGCGACACCACGCTTGACGCGCTGGCCGCAGCGCGCAACGTCACCGCCGGCATCAACGTGGTAGTCAAAGGTCATGCCGCCCAACCCGGGCGACGCGTGGTCCATGTGGTGAAGAGCGGCGGAAGCGCGAACACGGTGTCGCTGACGCTGGCGCCTTGGGTCTTGCCCCAGGCGACACGTTACGCAGTCGTATTGCACCGCCCAGGGCAGGCACCACAGGACTTGGGCAACGTCGTGGTGGGCGCATCGGGACTGAATCTGACACTGCCCGCCGTCGGCACCTGGGCCATCGCGGAAGTGAGTGCGGTGCCGTGAAGGCCCGGTAGGACCTGAGAATCGAAGCCCGGTGGCGACTAATTGAAGTAGCTGCCGCGTTTGCCTTCCGGCTGACGGAAGGTTTCGGCGAACGAGTGCCTGAAACCAACGCCTCGTTCGGACCGTTCCAGCCAGGGCCACAACTCGTGTTGCGCAGGCTTCCGCGCCACCATCGCAAATGAATTGGCCTGGGACGGCAGGACCCACTCGACAAAACTGGCAGCCGGGCGCGCCACAAGCGCCACCATCCTCTTGAGCGGCGAACGCTGCATGGCCAGCCGTTCCAGTGGCAGGTTCATGCCGTAGAAGTAATTGAAACGGCAAGGGCCGTAGGGGTAGAAACACTGGATGGTCTTGGCAAACTCACGTTCGGTCCAGCGATACACGAAATTGGGTATTTCGGTGTTGTTCACACCGCCGTGGGTCAGGCCGCTGCCGATCACCGCCTCGACTTCAAAGTCGGCCGAAAGCCCCAATCTGCAGGCCAGTCGCATCAAGGCACTGTCGCGCGACTCGAAGACGATGGCCGACTTTCTCGCTACACGAAACATCTCCAGCAGTGCCCCGTGTGGCGAATCGCAGTGGTGCAGCCCGTCCGAAACAAACACATGGTCGAAGCTGTTGTCCTCGAAGCTCAGCTTTTGCGCGTTCTGATAGCTCCAGGCATATGGGCTGAAATCAGGCTTGACAAAACGGTCGTCCAGGTTGGAGATCGTGACGACTCGCAGGCCTGCAGCCTGGAAGACCCGCTGCTCCGGCGCTGCAGCGCAAATGGCCAGCACCGATTCGTCGGGCGCAAGTTGCCCCTGCGCCATCAGCTTCTTCAAGGTGGCGAGGACAAATTCGTATCGCATGTCGTAGATTCCGTAGAGGGAATTCAGTTACCGACTTGAGGCGCAGCGGCCATCGCTGGACTCGCCAGCTCGACCAACGCAACTTCAAGTCTGCCCATGATGGCGGACTGTGAAAAGTGCGCCTCGGCGTATTCGCGTGCCCTGCGCCCCAGCGCCAGGCGCAAGGCGGGGTCGGCGGCCAGTTTGCGCAGTTCATGCACCAGCGGTTCGACGGCGCCCGCCTCGACCCGACGACCAGCCGCGTCCAGCACCTGCCCCAACTGGGTATCGATCGCTGCGGTCCCTATCGTCGCACGCCCACTGGCCAGCATGCCCGTGAGCTTGGACGGCATCACCAGATCGGCGGCGTCGGCGCGTTGCGGCAGCACGTGGATGTCTGCGGCGTTCAGCAACTCGTTCAGCAAGTGCGATGGCTGCAAGCCGAGCCAGCGCACGTTCGGCAGATCCGCGGCCGCGGCCTGCAGCCGGGCCCGGGCGCTGCCCTCGCCTGCCAAGACAAACTGAAACGCGGCGTCGCCCCGCAGCACGCGGGCAGCTGCGAGAAGCAACTCCAGGCCTTGTTTTTCGCCCATGTTGCCGGCGTAAAGGACGATCAACGGCGCGCCAACGTCAGCCCACTGCCGACGAAAATGGTTGGCGCCAGGCGGCATCGGATGCACGGCCGCCAGGTCGACCCAGTTTGGAAATAGCACGGCACGTGCCGGCATTACACCCTTTGCAAGCAGGCGTTCGAGCATCCTGGGCGAGATGGTCGACACCCGATCGAAGCGGCGCAGCAGTCCCTGTTCGAACCCCAGCGCGGCGCGGCGCCACAGTGAAGACGATGCGCCATCGCCGCGCACCAGACTGAACATGGCATCCACCTCGAAGTCCTGCACATGCAGCCAGACGGGCACTCCGCGCCAGCGGGCCAGAAATGAGGCCGCGACGGCGGTCATCAGAGTCGGCGCGACCACCAGCATCACATCGGGTCTGCGCCACACGAGCGCGGCCACCGACGTGAGCGACGACAAGGCAAAGCTGGCCAGGTGCAGCAAGCGCGACAGTGTGCCCACACGTCTTGGCACCCAGATGGGGCAGCGATGGATGGCGACTGCGCCGGCCGGTCCACCCACCCCATCGGGATGCCAGGTTTCGACCGTCCAGCGCGCGGCGCTGTACGGGGCGTGCACGGCCCATTCGGGGTAGTACGGCGGCGCGGTGACGACTTCGACCTCGTGCCCGCATGTGCTCAGCCATGCCGCCATCTCGCCGGAGTATTTGCCAACGCCGGTGAGCTCGGGCCAGAAGTTCAGACCGTAGATCAGCAGTTTCATGGTGTGACGTCCCGTGCGGCCGTTGGCGCGAGCCGGCTGTACAGCGTCGACCAGGCGGCGGACATGGCTTGCACCGTGTAGCGTGCCAACACAAATTGCCTGCCAACTTGACCCATCGCGGCCGCACGGCCCGGGTCATCCAACAGCTCAGACAGGGCGTCGGCAAAGGCAGCCGCATCGCCACGCACATAGGCCTCAAGGCCATCCGTGACAGGAAAGCCCTCCAGGGCAGCCGGGGTGCCCACCACCGGCACGGCGCAAGCCATGGCCTGGACGGCACGGTTCTTCAGCCCGGTGCCCTGGGCATCGGGAAGGACTACGGCCCGCGCTTGGCGCAGCAGCCCGTCCACATCGTCGACCCAG
>JBBQXN010000108.1:0-9112 GCA_038209585.1 Burkholderiales bacterium | reverse complement strand
TGCCACTGCTTTCCATCTGCATCGTGGCTTTCCTTGAGAAGTCAGGAGCAGGGCGGTCAGGCAGATCGTTGAAACAAGCCACAAGCTGGCCGTCGATCGACCCGGGCCGGCGAGGCCCACAACTTGGCAGGTGCCTCGTCAGCCGTCCAAGCTTCCCTGTCAGACAACCGCCATGCCACTGTGCTGTCCGTCATTCGCACAAGCGACAGAAACAGTTTTCCCGCGACCAGCCTGCAGATCGTCGATTGGCCAAAGCCCGTGACCTAATGACAGCTGTTGTGCACAGCAGGGCCGGCTTCGTTGAACTGATCCTGGAAGAATCAGTTCGCCCGGCTGAACCGTGCGGAAAGCCAGCACTGGCGCCGTGATGGGTTGATTTGGCAGACGCAGCCAGTGGTCTCCCACGCTCGAAACCTACGCCTACCGAGTTCTAGGTGAGATGGTTGTGCGCGGCATCGTCGCGGCGCGCTGGCGCGGAAATCTTGACGCCGCCTTGCCCAAGCCATCGACGGTGCCGAAAGCGGAACACCATGCCGCCGGACGGGTGGCAGTCGCGCCGGCATTCTTCTCTCGACGTCAGTCGCAGGCCGGCATGCGACACCTGTTGAAGGCGTCAGGGCCTGGCGCGCCGGAAGCATGGGTGTTCCCTGGCCTCTGGCGGCCACTGTCAGACACCCGGTGCATCGGCAGTATCTCCGGGCTGATCACGCAGCAGTACGTGGCCGCTTCGTACCTGGTCAGCGCAGAAGTCATTGCCGTAGCGTGGCGCATGCCTTGGTTTGAGCTGTACTTGGCTGTGGAGCCGGCCGCTGCGCTTGGCCTGGCTGCTCTGTGCTCAGCTGTCGTCAACCCGAAGCTCGGTGAACGCGTAGCGCTGGTGCTTTCTGGGGCGAACTTCGGCCCTGGTTCATTGATGGGGTGAGCCTCAGTTGATGAAACCGTTGACGGTGATGTCAACGTTTTGTGCGCCGCCAAAGGCGATGCAGGATTGCCCGCTGCTGCCGGGGTAGACCATCGGCGTGGGGTAAGTCAGGTGCACCGTTTGCGCGGGCGGAACCACCACATAGAAGCGCGGGGCGCTGCCGCCGCTGACGTTGGTGCTGCCGCAGCTGAAGCCGTTGGAGAACACTGGCGCGAACACAAAGATGCTGCGCGTCGCGGTGCCCAGATTGGTCAGCGTGATCGAGCCCACGCCCAGCACGCCTGTGCTGCCTGGCCCGAGGGTGACGTAGTTGGCCGAGCCATTGACCGAGTCGTTGAATGGCCGGCTGGGTTGTGTCAATTCAACCTGTGCCGCGCGGCCTGCAGCCTGCGCTTGCGGAGCTTGCGCCCATACGACCAGCAGGGCGCCGGCCATCCTCATCCAGTGTTGCTTGTTCATGGAAGCCCTTCGGGTTGGGGTGGAGACGCGGATGGCCGAGTGCTCATCCGCCAGGTGCAAGAACCACACGTAGCTTGGCGCGCTTGACCGAATGTGACTAGACGGTGAATCTAGGGGCCCGCCCAAAGAGTTGTGCCCCCCCAGTCTGAAGCCGTGCGGCGCGTTGACTTGAGCCAAAGTCGGCCGAACACTGCAGCATTCCCAGGCAGTTATGGAGCGCACCCATGCCACACATCGCACGCACGGCACCCTGGGTCTTGATGGGGGTGATCGAACTGATGGCAGCGGGCGCTAGCCATGCCCAGACCGTGGTGTACAGCGGCCGGCTTGACGACCCTGGCAACGCGGCCTTGACCAGCAGCAGCGGCAGCGCGGCTGCTTTCGGCAATGCGCAGGACGTGGCCAACAACGTGGCGTTGTACGCGCTGAATATGCCGATCGCCGGCTTGCTCAGCATCGTCAGCACCGGCTTTGCATCTGGCGGCATCGACCCCTATTTCACGATCTTCAAAGGCAATGGCGTGGCCAGCACCTTTGTGGATTCGAACGACGTGCAAGCTTTCAGCACGGGTGGCGACTTCAGCTACTCAGCCAGCCTGGCCGCCGGGAACTACACCATTTCATTGGGCGCTTTCGCGAATATGTCGTTTGCCGAGAATCTGGGCGTGGGCACACTTGGCGACGGCTTCACGGCGCTGGGTGCGCCGGCGTACACCGGCAACACCAGCTACCGCCTGGTGGTAACGACCCCAGTTCCCGAGCCTGCCATCTGGTTGCTGCTGGGTTTGGGTCTGGCGCTCTTGCTGCAGCACAGGCAGCGCCATACGGCCCCTGCCTGAGGCACAGACATGGCATCAAACTGGCGGTGCCAACGTGCCGTCGCCACGGGCTTCCGTGCTGTTGACTAAGACCTGAAAAACCCGTTCGGCAAAGCCATTGGCCGCGTGACGAGGGGCGCAGCGGCGCCCGTACACCGATGCCCCGGCTAGGCGGTGACGTGCAACTGGGCTTCACCCACGGCAAACCCTGGCTGCCGGTGTCAGAAACGCGCTGAGCGCGACTGTGAGTCGACCCAGCAGCCGACCCGCATGCCACCTCGTACTTCGCGCGCCGCCTGCTGGCCTTGTGTCGCGAGAGCCTGGCGCTGCGAACCGGCAGTTTCGAGACGCTGCATGCAGACGGCCAGTTGCTGCTGCTAAGCCGACGCCCGCCTGGTCAGCAACCTGTTGCACCTTGCCCCCTGGTCGGCACTGATTCACGTTGAGCCGGGCGTACGGCGTCAAGCGATGGCGATGGCGATGGCGATTGCGATTGCGATTGCGATTGCGATTTCGGTTGCGATGGCGTGGGCCGGATGGCGGATGGCGGATGGCGGATGGCAAATGGCGGATCGCGCCTGGTTTGTCCGTGTTAACTGGCAGGACGCCATCGCGCGACGCTCCATCGGTCGCGAACCACACCTGCCGGGAGACCCTGCCATGGCCTATGCCGTATCCGACCTCGACCGCCGCTGGCCGCATGCGCGCGTGCCGTACACGATAGACGACCGCCAATTCCCGCCAGGCCGGGCCGCGCGCAATGGTATTGAATCCGTCATCGCCTACTTGCGCTGGCAGACAGGCATCGAGTTTCAGCCCGGGCAAGATACGGGCGATCGTGTTCGGATTCGCCGCGCCAACGACCGCGCGCAATCGTCGCAGGTGGGCATGGACGGCGGTGAACAGACCATCGACTGCAGCATCAACGACGTGCGCCTGGCCTCAGGCAACAAAACCATCTACACGGCAACTTCGGAAGATGGCCCGGCCGTGGCAGGTGCCAGCGCGGGTTCAGGTTCCGCCGCCAGCGCTGATTTCTTCATGGCCTGGCGGGGCCTGGATGACCGCGTGAACGTGGCCTTGCTTGAACGGCAGGGGGGCGGCATTGCGGGCCTGGCGTGGGGCGCCATGGTGCAGCAGCTTGTGCTGAGGCAGGAAACTTCCAGCCGGCCGGCGCTGCTCTACGCCAGCGGTCGTCTTTGGATTGCCTACCGCGAAAAGGGCAGCAACCGGCTTCGGCTGCTGCGCTCAGGCAGCGTGCCGCGGCGCCCCGGGCCTGCTGCCCTGCCTTCCGGCTTGCCCGCGTCCTACAGCGAGGTCCTTCGGCCCGGCACCAACCACCCGTGGCAACAAACCGAAGAAGCGCCCGCCCTGTGCCTGCACAGGGGTGCGACGCTGTTGGCCTGGCGGGGTGCCGGCAACACCCAGCTGACGGTGGCGCGCCGTTCCGGTAGCGATCTGCTTGCGTTCTCGCCGCTGGCCGAGCAAAGCGAAAGCGGCCCGGCGCTGGCCTCTTTCGGCGGCCGGCTGGTCTTGGCCTGGCGCGGGCTCGACGACAGACTGAACGTGGCGGCATCTGACGACGGGGGCCAGACCCTTGCCGACAAGATGACCAGCCCGCAGACCACCGACGCCGCGCCCTCCCTGGCCGGCCTGGGTGCAGACCTGCTGCTGGCCTGGAAGTCCGGCGAAGCCTTGGCCTTGGGCCGCGTGCAGACCACCACCGGCGCCGAGGTGGGTTTGCACGCGGTCTGGCAGCACGGCCTTTCCACCGACGACAGCACCAGCGCTGCGCCATCGTTGGCTGCCGCGGGCGGCAACTTCGGCCGCATCGCCTGGAAAGGAGACGGCAACCGCAACCTCAACACCATGCCCACGACCGGCGACAACGAGTCGTCCACGCTGCACGAGATGGCGCATGCGCTGGGCCTCTACCACGAGCAGCAGCGCCCCGACCGTGACCACTACGTTCAAGTGCTAGGGCCTGAAGACACCGAGTGGGAAAACAACTTCGCCATCGCGCCTGGCGGAACCCTGCTGGGCCCGTACGACTATCGCTCGCTGATGCACTACAGCGAGTTACCGGGCCGGCTGCAGCCTTTGCCCGGCGGCACCAGCTTCGGGCGCGGCCCCTTGTTGACCCGCCGAGACCTCGACGGCATGCACTACCTGTACCCCATCACGCAGGTGCAAGTGCTGTCCGAAGCCAGCGCGGCGCAGCCCAGCCTGTCGGTGGACGACGGCACTCTGCGGCTGGCCTGGCGCGGGTCAGGCAACGCGCAGTTGAACGTGGCCACCGTGGTTCAGCAGGCCGAGCCGTTCGCGGATGTCATGCTGGCCGGCCAGCGGGTGCCCGGCGGGCGGCGCATGTCGGTGGGTGGCATCGAAGGCAAGTTCACCTTCGACGAGACCAGCGACACCGGCCCTGCGCTGGGCGGCTCAGTACTGGTCTGGAAGGGCGCGGGCAACGAAGATCTGAACTTTGGCCATAGCGGTGGCGGCGCTACGCTGAGCCCCAAGCGGCTGCTGGGAAGCCCGGGCGAGACCGAGCGCTCAGACAGGGCGCCGGCGGCGGCGGCCATAGGCCCGCACACCGCCATAGCCTGGAAGGGCCACGGCAACGACAGCCTGAACCTGCTCATCGTCGACTCGAATGGCCGGGCGGTCGCACCCAAGTTCCGGTTCACGTCAGAGAACACCGACGCAACGCCCGCACTGACGCTGCACGGCCAGACGCTGGTCCTGGCCTGGAAAGGCTCGGGCAACGACGCCTTGAACGTTGCGCCAGTGAAACTGGACGCGGGGTACCGCATCAGCGGGCTGGGGCAGAAAACAACGCTGCCGGTAGGTTGCGACGCCGACACAGGCCCCAGCATCGCTTCGCACCGCAACCATCTGGTCATCGCGTGGAAGGGGCAGAGCAACGCACACATCCACTTCATGGTTTCCTTCGACGACGGTGCCAGCTTCGTCAACCTGCACGCCTCAGCCGAGCGCAGCTCGCACGCCCCCAGCCTGGCGCGGGTGCGGCACGGGGCTGACGAAGCACTGGTGGTGGCCTGGAAAGGGGCCGATGACGACAGCCTCAACCTGGGCATGGTGAACCTGGCGCTGGGCACCCACGGTGCCGTGCACACGGCGCTGAGCGTCGATGCCGGCGGGGTGCTGAACGCGGCGACGCTGGACTTGTCTACGCAAGACGGCTGGCAGGGCCCGCAGCCGGTAGGAACGGGCGCCAGCGCAGGCGCAGGCGCAGGCGCAGGCACAGGCACAGGCACAGGCAGCCTGCAGCCAGGCGGCCAGGTGACGGTGTTTGAGCAAGGCCCGGGCGTGTTCACCGCACTGACCATCAATGCACGCGGTGCCCTCGCAGTGGCGTGGATGCAGGCTGGGGTGCCCGGCTGGAACGGGCCGGCGGCGGTGGGCCCGCGGCTGCTGGTGCCCGGCGCGGCAGTGGCCGTGCTGCGGCAGGCTGCAGCCGTGCACGTGGCGCTTTCTGTCGGTGTTGACGGCCGCCTGCACGTGGCCTGGCTGGACCTGAACGACCCCGCACAACGCGGCTGGCAAGGTCCGATGCCCTTTGGCGGCACGCACCTGCAGCCTGGCGCGGCGCTGGCGCTGTTCCGCCAGGACGCGACGACGCTGGCGGCCCTGACAGTTGATCGCAACGGGGCGCTGAACGTGGCCTGGCTGGACACCGCGGGCGGTGCCGGCTGGCAGGGCCCGCTGGTGTTGGCCGGCAATCACCTGGTGCCAGGCGCGCCGGTGCAGCACATCGAGCAAAGCCCGGGCATCCATGCCGCGCTAACCGTCGACCGACTGGGCAGCTTGAACGTTGCCTGGCTGGACACCGCGCGGCCTGGCTGGCAGCCGCCGGCGCCGCTGGGCGGCGTACCCGGGGTGCCAGGTGCGCCGCTGGCGCTGGTCCGGCAAGACGCCAGCACCCTTGCTGCGTTGCTGGTGGGCAGCCAGGGCATGCTGAACGTGGCCTGGCTGGACACCACCAGCCCGCCGTGGCACGCGCCGCAAGAGTTCGGCACCGCTCGCATGGCGCCTGGCGGCCATGTCGCTGCTTTTCAGCAAGACGAGGGCGTGGTCGCCGCGCTGTCCATCGACTCGCAGGGCCGGCTGTGTGTGGCCTGGCTTGAACTGGCGCGGCCCGGCTGGCAGGGCCCGCAGCCTTTCGGCGACGACCGCTTCGAGCCCGGCGCACCCGTCACGGTTTTTCGACAAGCGGGCCGCGTCAGCGCTGCGCTGGCCATCGACCGCCGTGGTGCCCTGTGCGTGGCCTGGCTGGACCCCGCGCGCCCGGGCTGGCAAGGGCCGCTGCCGATTGGCGGCACGACGCTGGTGGCGCAGGGTGCTGTGGCGGTGTTCAGCCGGCACGGGTAGGCGGCCTTGCGCGGCGGGCGGCAGGCCTTTCGGCCCCAGATCTGCGTTGAATCGTCGACGGGCGGATGGACAGATGCCTTGCTGGGTTGCTGGGGTGCTGGCTCGAGCAGGCTCCGTTGCATCAAACCCCGGTTTTGCCCTGCCGCAGCTGTCGAAGGACGATCTCGACGAACCGGAAGGCCAGTGGGCCTGAATCGCCTCGGGTTTGCTGGACATCCTGCAGCCTCAGACCTGAGGCCCAAGCGGAGGTGACAGGACGCAGCAACCATTTCCGTAAGAGTTCAGGAGCGAGCCAATCAAGCAGATCGCCCAGCGAGGCCACAGGGTGGCCGTCGATCGAGTTGAGCCTGCGAGGCGCACTACCTGCTGCGCGCCGCCGTCCAGGCCTTCAGATCTGACAACCGCCACGCCACTGCGCTCTCCGCGATCCGTACGGGCGACGGAAATCATTCGGCCGCGATCAGCCTGCAGATCGTCGATTGGCCAAAGCCCGTGACCTGCACGGCGGCCCTCATGCGCAGCAGGAGCGGATTCGTTGGAGTGATGCGGTCGGCTGTACCGCTACGCCTGGCTTGGGCTTGCAGCTATCCCCGTCCGTCCAGGGTGTCGATCAAAACGGCTCAGGCGTCCCGGTGCTGCGAAAAACCGTAGAAGTCGTTCACCCCCGAGATGGCTTCGCTCAGCATTTCTTGCTCGGCAGCGCTCAGTGCGGGGTTCCAGATGTCAAGGATGAGCACGGCGCGCGGCACGTCGCTGTCGTTCCAGGCCTCGTGCTCGATCGTGTCGTCGAAAACGAAGGCCTTGCCAGGCTGCCATTCACGCTGTTCGCCGCCGCAGCGGAAGCCGCAACCGGGCGGGATGATGAGTGGCACGTGCACGACCAGACGTGTGTTGTTCACACCCGTGTGCGCTGGAATCCGGGTGTGTGCGTCGAGGATGGAGAACACCGCCGTCGGGCTGCAGCCGGGGCTCTCGCAGCGGGGCCAGCTGGCCAGTGCGGCCACCGTCTTCGGGAAACGGGCGATGTGCTCTAGATAGGCCACGCCTTCACGCCACAGGTCATACACACCCCATTTGCGAGACTGATGCAAGTCACGCCATTTTTCCTCGATGGTGCTCGGCGTTCCTTGGGTGACGTAGGGTTCCAGGGCGGCCTGGCCCTCGGACAGCAGGTTGACCAACTCGCCACGACTGTCGTCGGTCGCGGCTTCGATGGCGTCAAGCCACGGGAAGCTGCTGCGGTCGTGGAACTCGATCGGTGCCAGTTGCGGGAAATACAGAAACGAAGGCTGTCACCGGTAGATGCCGTCGCGCTGCGTCAGAACACCCAGGCAGCGATCAAACCGCTTCAGCGGTTCGTCGGCATGCCGCGAACGCAGTTGCACCAGCTGTTGTTCGATGAAGGATTCCAGCGCGCGGTTGTTGGCATCGACCAGGCGGCGCGCATGCGCCAGCACGTCTTGCATCGCCGGCGGTACGGGGGTCCACGGTCGAATCGATTGCAAGGCGGTCCGGTAGGTGATGGCGGCTCCTCGCGCGTCGCTCTGCAGTTCCTGCAACGAACCCTTCTGCAGCATGGCGCGCAAGTTGGCCGGGTCGAGCGCCAGCACGCTGTCCAGCGCCCGCAATTCTTCTTCCCGCCGGTCCAGCCCGCGAAGGGTGGCGGCCAGATTGACCCAGGCCGATGGGTTCTCGGGGTCGTCGCGCGTTGACTGTGTCAGCAGCTCGTACGCACCGTTCAAGTCACCGGCCATCAGCTTGCGTTGGCCGATTTCGTTCAGCACCAGCGGATGGCGGGGCGCCGACGACTCGGCTTCACGCATCAGCCGGTCGGCTTCGGCCTGCCGGCCCTGCGCCAGCGCCGCGTAGGCACTGTCGATCAGCTGTGCGACGCGTTGATCTTCTTTACCCAACCGGTTCGGTACGTTCATCTGGCTGCTTCTGTTTTGCATCGATGGTCACACGGGCGTTTTCGCCGCAAGTTTATGAGCTGGAACGCGCTGGGCGGCCACGCCTGAGGCCGCCGAAGTTCCCGACGCGCGGTGCTGGCACAGCGCGCAAGGTCTTGTGCCAACCCCCGCTGTCCACCCCGCGGATGCGGGATCGGTCAAGATTTCCTTGGGGCCGTGCTTGGCGTGGCAGCCGCTACGATGGCGCGCAGCTGTCGGCTTTCGATGTCGACACAAGCGTCCGGCGTCTGGCATCTGGCATCTGGCCTCCGAACTCTGAAACTTGACCCGGGCTCCCCCATGCTGAAACCTGCCTTGCTGTCCAGTGCCTTGCTGCTTGCTGCGGCCGCTTTCCAACCGGCCCTGGCCGCGACGGGGTGGAACGAGTCTGTGGCGGGCGATCTCTCGAACATTGGCACGGCACCCACGCCTGTGATGCTGGGGCTGGGCGCCAACCTGGTGGCCGGCACCACCGGGCGCGTGGCGGGGGTTGTCGACCGCGACTACTTCACCTTCACGCTGCCGGCCGGCATGCAGCTGGACGCCTTGACCGTGTTGCCGGGCTCCACCTT
>JBBQXN010000107.1:0-9128 GCA_038209585.1 Burkholderiales bacterium | reverse complement strand
GCGCGGGATCACGGTGTTGAACACCTTGTCGCCGAAATGCGCCTTGAGCTGTTCGCTGACCTGTTGCTGCAAGGTGATGCGCGGGTCGAACATCACGCGCAGGAGGCCGATGATCTGCAGGTCCGGATTCAGGTTGGCGTGTACCTGCTTGATGGTGTTGACCAGGTCCGACAGGCCTTCCAGCGCGAAGTATTCGCACTGCATGGGCACGATCACGCCGTGTGCGGCGCACAGGCCGTTCAAGGTGAGCAGGCTCAGTGAAGGCGGGCAGTCCACGAGCACGAAATCGTAGTTGGCGCGCACGGCGTCCAGCGCCAGCCGCAGGCGGCGTTCACGGTGGCTGAGCGGTACGAGTTCGATCTCGGCGCCAGCCAGCTCGCGGTTGGCGCCCAGAACGTCATACCCGCCTTTGGGGCTCGGCAGGCGGGCTTCGGCGATGGTGCTGGATTCCAACAGCACATCGTAGACGCTGGGATCGAGCTGGCGTTTGTCGATGCCCGACCCCATGGTGGCGTTGCCCTGCGGGTCCAGGTCGACGACCAGCACGCGCTTGCCTACCTGCGCCAGGCCAGCGGCCAGGTTGACGGTGGTGGTGGTCTTGCCCACCCCGCCTTTTTGATTGGCCACACAGAAGATGCGCATCAGGGGGCGGCCAGTCGCATGCCGAAGGCGACGAGAACGCAGCCTGCGAACCGTCGCATGTGTCTGGCCCAGCGACGGTTGGCGCGCACGGTTTGGGTAACCTTGCGGGCGAACCAGCACAACCGCAGGCCGTAGGCGGCGGTGGCCATGTAGAAGACGATGGCTCTGGGGTTGAGCAACGTGATCACAAACGCATGAGGCGCGCAGTCATGCGGCTGAATGTTGACGGGTGAAGCCTGTTCCCAGGCTTGGCGAAAACCAGTCTCAGGCCGAACCAGCACAGACACGCCGCGCTCAGGTACTGCACGGCCTTGAACGCCAGCGGATGCGCGGCGAGCAAGGCGGCCACACCGGCCGCACCGGCCACGGCCAGCCATAGCAGCACCCGGTGGCCCAGGATGACCCCAGCTGTGGCGGCCGCGCTGCCACGCAAGCCACCCTTTCCGGCGCTGGCCAGCAGGCAGAACACGCCTGGGCCAGGCAGGGCCAGGAAGAGAACAATGGCGGCGCAAAAGGCGCCGTAGTCTGCAATGCCGAACATGGGGTGGCCGGGCGCGGGGTTCGCGGGTCAGGGTGCCGATCAGTTCGACGGGCTGGTGTGGGTATGTGCTTGCCAGCGGCTCAGGTCATAGCCGAGTTGGGCCAGGCGGGAGCGTATCCCAGATTCGTCAGTGGCTGACAGGTTGGCGCTGCGCGAGAGTACCCATAAGTATTCGCGGGTGGGTTCGCCGACCACAGCGTAGCGGCCGTCGTTGGCCAATTCCAGTACCCAGTAGCTGCCCCAGATGGGCAGCCAGCGCAGGTAGGCGGGCAAGAAGCTCACTTCCAACTGTGCTGGCCGCAAGGTGTCGCCTTGTAGTTGCGAACCGGCGGGCCGTGCCAGGCCCTGGGCATCGTCGAAGCTGCCGTCAGCTGTCTTGCAGCGATTGAGCACATCAACGTTGCCATCGGCGCGGCGGTTGTAGGTGGCGCGGGTGTCGCTGACGCACTGTTTTTGAAAGCGGTTGGGGAACCAGGCGACTTGATACCAGGTGCCCATATAGCCGGGCACGTTCAGGCTCTCGATGGCGGTGACGGCGGGTGGCGTTTGCGCAGCTACTTGGGATGCTGCTGCCAAGCTGGCAACAGCCGCAGCAAAACTCAGGGTCAGTACGGTGGTCGAAAGTCGTTTCATGCCGGCCTCATGGGTGCGTTTTCAGCTTCATCCAGACAAGGCAGCGCTGTGCTTCCAGGCCAGGGACTGTAAGTTGTTCCACGTGAAACACTTCGATTTCCGCAGGCAACTCGTCGATTTCATCTCGCGGCAGCTTGCCCTTCATCGCCATCCACAGGCCATTCTCGGCTAGCAAATGCTTCGTCAGCTGTGTGAAGTCGGCGAGTGATGCGAAAGCACGCGAGGTGATGAGCGTGAAGGGCGCCGCCTGCAGCGCCTCCACCCGGGCGTGCAAGGCGTGCAGTCGCGTCATGCCTAGCTCTGCGGACACCTGGCGGACGAACGCGGCTTTCTTGGCGACGCTGTCCACGCAATGGACTTTGATGCTCGGCAGGCAGGCGGTGAGCACCACACCAGGCAGGCCGCCGCCGCTGCCGACATCCAGGCAGGACCGGGCTTGGCCATCCGGCGGCAGTGCGGCCAGTTGCCTGCGCAGCGGGCCGACCACAGCCAGACAATCCAGCAGATGCTGCGCCAGCATGCCTTCGCGGGTGCGCACGGACGTCAGGTTGTAGGTGCTGTTCCAGCGCGCCAACAGATCCAGATAGCGCAAAAGAGTGTTTGCCAGCGCCGGGCTGACGGGCTCGCCCAAGGCGGCTGACAGCGTGCTCAGCTCTAGCGCTGTGGGCGCCGCAACGGTGCCACTCAAGTGGCAGGGCCCACAGCCGGGGTGGGCGGGGGTGCATTCGCACCAAAGTTCTTGAATCGCCCCTTCTTCAAATGCACCAGCAGCAGCGATACAGCAGCAGGCGTGACACCAGAAATTCTCGATGCCTGGCCCAGGGTGTCCGGGCGGTGGCGCGTCAGCGTTTGGCGCGCCTCGAACGACAGGGCGGTGACTTGGTTGTAGTCCAGTTCTTGAGGCAGCTTCAGGCTCTCCAGCGCAGAAGCACGTTCGATTTCATCGTTTTGCTTGTCGATGTAACCAGCGTATTTCACGGCAATCTCGGCTTGCTCGATGATGGTGTCTGCCTCGGCCTGACCCCAGTCAGTGCGCAATGTTTCACGTGAAACAGCCAGCGCGGCCTTGTCTGGCAATGCCAGCGCCGCCAGTTCAGCCGTCTGGTCCCAGTTCACGCCTGGCCGGCGCAGCAAGTCCGACAGGTTGTATTCGTGTTCCAGTGCCTTGCCCAGCAAACGTTCGGCTTCGATGGCCGGCACCGTGGCCGGCCTGACCCAGGTAGCGCGCAGGCGCTGCAGCTCGCGTTCCAGCCGCTCGCGCTTGGCTTCGAAGGCCGCCCAGCGTTTGTCTTCGATCAAGCCCAGAGCGCGCCCCTGCGCCGTCAGGCGCAAGTCGGCGTTGTCTTCACGCAGTTGCAGTCGGTATTCGGCCCGGCTAGTGAACATGCGGTAAGGCTCGGTCACGCCCTTGGTCACCAGGTCGTCGACCAGCACGCCCAAGTAGGCCTGGTCGCGTCGTGGCAGCCAGGCGTCGCGACCCTGCACCTGCAGCGCGGCGTTCACGCCTGCGTAAAGCCCTTGCGCTGCAGCTTCCTCGTAGCCGGTGGTGCCATTGATCTGCCCGGCGAAGAACAAACCGCCCAAAGCGCGGGTTTCGAAACTGGTCTTCAGCTCGCGCGGGTCGAAGAAGTCGTACTCGATGGCGTAGCCCGGGCGCACGATATGTGCATTCTCCAGGCCCAGCATCGACTGCACGGCCGCAATCTGCACGTCGAACGGCAGGGATGTCGAAATGCCGTTCGGATAGAACTCGTGCGTCGTCAGGCCCTCGGGTTCTAAAAACACCTGATGCGCGTTCTTGTCCGCGAAACGGCTCACCTTGTCTTCGATGCTGGGGCAATAGCGCGGACCCACGCCTTCGATGACGCCGGTGAACATGGGGCTGCGGTCAAACCCACCCTTGATGATGTCGTGCGTGTGTGCGTTGGTGTGGGTGATCCAGCAGGGCACCTGGCGCGGATGCTGTTCTGCGCGGCCCATGAAGCTGAACACGGGCACGGGGTCCAGGTCGCCTGGCTGCTCGGCCAGCTTGCTGAAGTCAATCGACCGCCCGTCGATGCGTGGCGGCGTTCCCGTTTTCAGCCGGCCTTGTGCCAATTTCAGTTCTTTCAGCCGCGCCGACAAGCGCAAAGCCGGCGGGTCACCAGCACGCCCTGCACTGTGGTTCTGCAAGCCGATGTGGACGCGGCCGTCCAGAAACGTGCCCGCCGTCAGCACCACGGCCCGCGCGCGAAAACGCACGCCGGCCTGTGTGATGGCGCCCACTACACGTTCGGTCTGCCCGTCTGACTGCAGCAGCAGGTCGTCCACGGCTTGCTGAAACAGCCACAGGTTGGGCTGGTTCTCCAGACGCTGACGGATGGCCGCGCGATAGAGCACGCGGTCGGCCTGCGCCCGCGTGGCGCGCACGGCAGGCCCCTTGCTGCCGTTGAGGATGCGGAACTGGATGCCCGCTTCATCGGTGGCAGCCGCCATGGCGCCGCCCAGGGCATCGATCTCCTTGACCAGGTGGCCCTTGCCGATGCCACCGATGCTGGGGTTGCAGCTCATCTGCCCCAAAGTCTCGAAGTTATGCGTCAAAAGCAGGGTGCTGCAGCCCATGCGGGCAGCGGCCAGCGCGGCTTCGGTGCCGGCGTGGCCGCCACCGATGACGATCACATCGAATGCTTGTGGGTGTTCCATGAAGCCTTTGATTTTACGAGGCCTGCACGATTGCGCGGGTGCCTGTCTCAATGCGTCCTTCGTGCAGCGCAATCACCCGCTCCGCCGAAGCGATGGTCTCGGGCCGATGCGCCACGATCACCCGCGTCAGCGACAGTTGGCCGATTGCGCCATTCACGCTGCGTTCGCGGTCTACGTCCAGGTGGCTGGTGGCCTCGTCCAGCAACAGGATGCGCGGGCGCTTGTACAGCGCGCGCGCGAGCAGCAGCCGCTGCTTCTGGCCGCCGGACAGGGCCGTGCCCATGTCGCCAATGAGCGTGTGGTAACCCATGGGCATCGCCTGGATGTCGTCGTGGATGCCGGCCACGTGTGCACATTCGTGCAGCCAGTCTGGTTCGATCTGCGGCGCAAAGAAGCTGATGTTGTCTGCCACGCTGCCGGTGAACAGCGGCTCTTCCTGCAGCACCACCCCCACCATGTCGCGCCAGGCCGCCAAGCCCAGCTTGGCCAGCGGCACACCGCCGATGAGCACTTCACCCGAGGTGGGTGCAAGTACGCCCAGCATCAGCTTGAGCAAGGTGGTCTTGCCACAGCCCGACGGCCCGACGATGGCCACCGATTCGCCCGGCTCCACGCGCAGGTTGACGCCCTTCAGCACGGCAGGCTCGCCGTCTGCATAGCGAAAGTGCACGTCACGCAGTTCGATGCTGGCCGGGAGTGCCTCGCTTGGCGCGGCGGCCGCCGGTGCCCCGGCGTCTTCAGGCGCTGTGAGCACGATGTCGGCCAGGCGCTCACCCTGCAGGCGCAGCATCTTTAGCTCCACCGTCTTGTCGATCAGGCCGCTGACGCGCAGCGCAAACGTTTCCTTGTAAGCGAAAAAAGCGAACAGCATGCCCACGCTCAGCCGCTGGTCCAGCACCAGCAGGGCGCCCAGCCAGATCACGGCCACGCGTTCCAGGCCGAACAGGCCGCGGTGCAGCACCGAGAACAGCAGTTCCAGCTTGCGGATGGCGATGCCAGCATTCATGGTGTCCACCACCAGGCTGGCGAAGCGGGAGCGGCGGTCGCTTTGCGCGTTGAACAGCTTGATCGTCTGCACGCCGCGCAGGCTTTCCAGAAAATGGCTGTTTTGACGCGCCTCGAACACCAACGCCTCTTCGCTGGCCTCGCGCAGCGGGCGATAGAAGGCCCAGCGCAGCAGCGCATAGATCACCACCGCCACCACGGCCACTGCGGTGAGCTGCAAGCTGTAAAACAACATCAGCAGCAGCGTCAGCACCACCAGCACGCCGTCGAGCAGGGCTTCGATGAAGTGCGTGCTCAGTGTGCGCTGAATCTGCTGCACCGAGCCGAAACGCGACCAGATGTCGCCTGCATGCCGGCGCTCGAACCAGCCCACGGGCAGGCGCAGCAGGTGCGTGAACACATTCACCAGCCATTGCAGGTTCAGCGTCGAAGACAGCACCAGCACCGCCCAGCCGCGCGCTGCGGCGGTGCCCACCTGAATCAGCACCAGCAAGCCGAAACCCAGGCCCAGCGTGACCAGCAGGTCCGCGTCGCCGCTGAGCAGCACGCCGTCCACCACCCACTGCATGAAAAATGGGGTCAGCAGCACGAACATTTCCAGCGCCAGCGCCAACACGATGATTTGCGCGAGCGAGCGCCGCAAGCCCAGTACCGGCCCCAGCAATTGCCGCAGGCTGACATGCTGCTGCTGGCGTACTGGCACGAAGCCCAGACTGGGCTGCAGTTCCAGCGCCACGCCGGTGAAGTGGCGAGACAGCTCTTCCATCTTCACGCGGCGCTGGCCCAGGCCGGGGTCGTGGATCAGCGCCTTGCCGCGCTGAAAACCCACCAGAACGACGAAGTGGTTCATGTCCCAGTGCAGGATGCAGGGCAGTTGCAACTGCGCCAGTTCTGCAGGTTCAGCGCGCAGCGCGCGCGCGCCCAGGTGCATGGCGCTGGCCATGCGCACCATGTCGACCAGCGTCACGCCTTTCATCGACAGCGAAAAGCGCTGGCGCAGGGTCGGCAGGTCGGTGCGCAAGCCGTGCGCAGCAGCCACCATCACCAGGCAGGCCAGGCCGCATTCGGCCGCTTCGGTCTGCAACACCACGGGAACGCGGGTGCTGCCAGAGCGGCCGAGATGCAGCCTGGACATGAGATCGGACCAGGGCAAGTTCAGCCTTTGCGGTCGCGCCAGCCCAGCAGCGGCTCGAACAGCCATTCCACCAGGCGCCGCTGTTCCAGCAACACATCGGCGGACAACTGCATGCCCGCCGTCAGCGGCAGGGGAGCTTCATCAGCATCAGGCTGCAAGACCACAGTGATGCGGAACAAGCCTTGTGCGGACGCCGCCGGTGCTGCCGTGGTGAGCATGGCCACTTCGTTGGGTGCCAGCGGCGTGTTGGACACCTGCAGCACCTGTCCGTTCAAGTGACCGTACTTTTGATACGGGAACGCAGCCAGCCGCAGGCGCACCGTCTGGCCGGGCCGCACGAACCCCATGGCGCTGGAGGGTGCGAACAACTGCGCCTGCAGCGTCGACCCTGCCGGAACCAGGCTGGCCAGCGCCGAGGAGGGGGACACCGCCTGGCCCGCCACGGCCATCACGGCGCTGGCCGTACCCGACTGTGGCGCGCGCACCAGCAAGCGCTGGTCTGCGTCCAGTTCCGCGCTTTCGCGGGACAGCAAGGCCAGTTCGCGGGCGATGCTGCCGGCGGCATCAATGGCCACCAGGGGCAAAGCGCTGCGCTCGCCGTCCAGTTCCGCGCTTTCGCGTTGCAGGGCTGCGCGTTGGCGCGCCAGCGTCTGGGTGGCAGCCTGCAGGGCCAGCAGTTCTTCGCCTTTGGCTTGCACCTGCGCGGCAGAGATGAACTGCTCGCGCTGCAGCGATTCCAGTCTGGCCATGGCTTGTTGCGCCAGCGCCAGACGCCGCTGCTGCAACGCCACTTCGCCATCGAGCTGGCTGGATTCGAGGGCCAGCGCTTCCAGGCGGCGAGTCAGGGCGTCCTGGCGGCTGGAAGTCAGCGCTTGCTGCTGCAGTGCGGCCGCTTGCAGGCTGCGGCGACGGTCGTCCAGGCTGCGTGCCACGCGCGCCTGCACGCCGCTGTCGAACAAGGGGCGGTCCAGCGACAGCACGAACAGCACCTGGCCAGCCTGCACGGCCTGGCCTTCTTCTACATGCCGTTCTAGCACCGTGCCGGCTGCCGTGGGCACCAGGCGAATCAGCCCACGGTCAGGCAGCAGCACGCCCGTGGTCGTGGCTTTGCGCGTGTAAGTCGCCAGCGACAGAAAGCTGCCCACAGCCAGCAGGGCTGCCATGACGCCCACGGTCATGACGGTCAGCGACAGCGGCCGCACGAGCTGCACACGCCCCAGCCAGGGCTGCGCTTGCGCAGCCAGCGCTTCAGGCCTGAAGAGTGGCCGCATGCCGGCTTGCGTGTGCGTATGCCTGCGCGCGTACTGGCACCCCTGAGAAATTACAAATGCGGGCAGGCTCAGCCAACCCGCAAGCGCTCTGGAGCTTCAGGGACGCGCGCCAGAGCGCGGGTAAAGCGGCGGGGCGGGTTATTACCAGCCGCCGCGGGGCAGCGGCTCGATGCCCATGGCAGCGCTTTGCCCTGGCGCTCCTGCCTCCAACCAGCCGCCGCGTGGCAGGCCACCGCAAACCAGGGCCAGCTCGTCCAGGTTTAGTTCGCGCGGGCTTTGCACATTTTGGATTTTGGGGGCGACAGGGGTGGTGGCGAATTGCATGGTGAGTCCTTAGGTCAAACTGTGCACGCTTGCACATTTCGGTCTATTGGAGCAGCCATGCCTGCCGGCGAAAACTGTCAGCTCTTACAGGTAGGTGCACTGTCGCAACACGCACCGCTTAGCTCATCAAGCCCAGACGCAGTGCTTTCAGCACCGCCTGATGCTTGGTGCTGCAGCCCAGTTTGTGCATGGCATTGTTCACATGCAGCACCGCAGTGCGCTCGCTGATACCCAACACGGCGCCCACTTCCCAGGCCGTCTTGCCTTCCATGGTCCAGTGCAGCGCCTCCAACTCACGCGGCGTGAGCGAAGGTCGTTCTGGCTGCAGGATCTGCGGCACTAACAGACGCATTGCTGCGTCCTGCGCGTGCACGACGAACAGCTGAAGGTCGGCAACGATGCGTTGCAACTCTATGCTGTCATCGGGCAAAGGCTGGTCGCGGTCCACGCCCAGCATGAAATGACGCCCTTCAGGCATGTGTAGAGCCATGGCTATGCCTGTGCAGTAGCCGTATTCGGCTTGCTGTTCCCACAAGTCGCCGGCACCCAGGCGTGTGTAGGTGTCCTGGTTCCAAATGATGGGAACGCTTTGCCGCTTGCAATGCTGCGATACCGGGTCGCGCTTGTAGGAGTGCGGATCGGAATATGGCTCGGTGTAGTGCTCAGGTGTGTTGTCAACGTGAATGAACTCGCTCTTGCCCAGACCGCGGTCAATCACGGTGATCGCAGACACGGTTTCAAAGCCAAGCTTATTCGTAAAACGAATAATTTCACCGCGGAACTCGTCTCGATTCCGCGCTTCCATGACAGAACGATAACCACCGGGGAGCATCGGCCACCTCAAAATACCGGAAAGGGACGAACGGGGCCGCTGCGCCCTGACAGGGTTTACAGC
>JBBQXN010000106.1:0-9383 GCA_038209585.1 Burkholderiales bacterium | reverse complement strand
TGCTGCCACCGAAGTCGAGATGAAGGAAAAGAAGGCCCGCGTCGAAGACGCCCTGCACGCCACGCGCGCTGCAGTGGAAGAAGGCATCGTGGCCGGTGGTGGCGTGGCTTATCTGCGCGCCCGCCAGGCTGTTGGCACCGTGAAGGGTGACAACGCCGACCAGGACGCCGGCATCCGCCTGGTGATGAAGGCGATCGAAGCGCCGCTGCGCGAGATCGTCTACAACGCCGGTGGCGAGCCGAGCGTGGTGGTGAATGCGGTGTTGGCCGGCAAGGGCAACTACGGCTTCAACGCTGCCAACGACACCTATGGCGACATGATCGAAATGGGCATCCTGGACCCTACCAAGGTGACGCGCACTGCACTGCAGAACGCTGCATCCGTGGCCAGCCTGATCCTGACGACCGAGGCCATGGTGGCCGAGGCTCCGAAGGAAGAAGCAGCAGGCGGCGGCATGGGTGGTGGCGGCATGGGTGGTATGGGCGGCATGGGCGGCATGGACATGTAAGTCCAGGCGCCTGGGTCGGTGCACCAAGCGGGGCACCGACGCTCTGGTCATACAAAAGGCCTGCGTGATGAACGCAGGCCTTTTTCGTGGATCCGCGGCAGACCGCTTGCTCAAAATAGGGGTTATGCCCCCGAGTCTCCATTCCATCCGCGCGCGTTCTGCGCGCGACATCGAAGCGCTGGAAAAATTCGTCGACGACGAAATGCTGCGCGCACCGCTGCTGTTCGATCAGATGATCGAAAGCACTGTCGAGCGCATGACGCGGGACATGTCAGGCCTGCCCCCGCTGCAGCGTTCCAGCAGCAACGACCTGTTGCACGCGATCAAGACCCGTCGCACGAGCCTGGCCGACCAGTTCGTCCGCAGCCTGCATGACCTGGCCATGGCGGAGCTGCGTCAGCAGCCTGCCCCTGCCATGGGTACAGCCACAGGCACCGGCACCGGACGCATGCCGCTGGCCCAGGCACGCCCGAATGCACTGGCCTTGGTAGACGAAGACGAAGTTGCCGTCGATGTGGAACTGGCGCACGCCATCCAAGGCATCAAAAACGAAGCCGAATATGAATTGCGCGAGTTGCAGACCTATACCGCCGCCCTGGTGGGCGACATGGACCTGACGCGCGACCACAACCCTTTCCGCGCTGAAAGCTACGCCCGTGCGCTGTGGGCCGCGGCGCAGGCCCTGCCGCTGTCGCGCGGCTTCCAGGTGCAGTTCATGCGTCAGGCCAGCCAATCCCTGGCCGCCCTGCTGCGGCAGGCCTATGCGGCTTCGAGCTCGCGGCTGGATGCTCAAGGCATCGAGCCTGCGGCCTACCGCACGGTCATCCTGCCTTCGGGTGCGCGCAGCAGCCGTACCATGGACAGCAGCTACAGCCCCGACCTGCGCCAGGTGCAGCAAACGCTTTCCACCCTCGCGCTGGCGCTGCGCACGGAAGGCGCGGCGGCAGCCGCAACGACATACGCCCCAGGGCACCGGCCGGCGCCTGCGTTGGCAGGCAGCCCTGCCAGGCCATCGCCGGACCGCCAGGCCGATCCGCAGACGCAGGCACTGGTAGACAGCCTGTTTGAAGCCATTCGCCAAGATAAACGGGTGCCGGGCGACGTGTTGATGCTCATACTGCGCCTGCACAGCCCTGCACTGAAACTTGCGCAATTGGACGCTGCTGCGTTGACGGAGGAGGGCCACCCGCTATGGGAATTCGTCAACCGCCTGGCTTACGAAGCCGAGATGGTGCCCGACCCTGGCGATCCGGAGCGTGCGCGCCTGCTGCGTCTGGCACAGGCAACGATCGACCAACTCATCGCCGACCCGCGCCAGACGGCTGCGCTGTACGTCTGGGCCGCCGACAGGCTGCAAAACTATCTGCGCCAGGGCCTGGCCAGGCGATGCACTGCGGCGGCCAGCCAAATCGGCGCCTTGCAGAAGCTGGAAGACAAGCTGCTGGCAGGTCAGCCGGTTCCCACCACACTGAATGGCGCACTGGATGTACCTCAGATGGTCACCGTACCGGCCGACTTGATGCCGGCCTCCAGTCCAAAACCACTGCTGGCAGCGCAATCCTGGTTGGAAGAACTGGCCCCGGGCGACTGGGTGCGCGTGTTTCTGCAAGGTCAATGGCTGCACGTGCAGGTGCTGTGGCCGGGCGAGCGGCGCGAGATCTGGCTGCTGGGTGATGGCGCTTCAGACGCGACCTGGGCCGTGCGCAAGCGCGCCTTGTTGATCCTGTTCGAGGCTGGCTTGCTCAAAAGCCTGAAGCAGCGCTCGCTGGTGCGCCGCGCTGCCGGTGCCGTGCATGCACAAGCGATGGCTCAGGCGGCGTGAAAGTGGGCTCTTCAAGCCTGGGCCAGACCGAGACCCTTCAATCAGGCTGACAAAGCTGCGCGGATGGCTGCGGCCACAGTGGCGGGCTGTTCATGCACGACCCAGTGCGAGGCATCGGGCAAGTGCTGCACCTTCAAGTCGGGCACCCAGCGTTCCAGCCCGTCCAGCAAGCCAGGCCGCAAAGCAATGTCCTGCAGGCCCCAGAGCACGTGGGTGGGCACCCGCACGGTGACGGCTTCGTCGGGCAAGTCCAGCGTCTTCACCGCATCGTCGCCAGTCACCGGCGGGCGCAACGGCGAAGCGCGGTAGTAATTCAGCGGCCCGCGCAAGCCGTTGGCGGCCCAGACGGCGCGCAACTGGTCCCGCACCGGTTCGGTCAGCCAGGCACTGTGGCCCTGAGCGTCGCGGAAGAAAGGCCACAGGCGGGCGTAGTCGTTTTCAGCGAGCAGCGCGGCGGCGTCGGGCCGCACCAGAAAATTCATGTAGGCGCTGGCGGCCTGCTGCTCGGCACTGTCGCGCAATTGACGCAGGAAAGTGGCCGGGTGCGGCGAATTGACGATGAGCAGGCGGCGCATCAGATCAGGCCGTTGCGCCGCCAGATTCCAGGCCAGCGCGCCGCCCCAATCGTGCGCCACCAGCAGGTCAATGGGCGCGCCCTGGCTTTCGATCAAGGCCACCAGGTCGGCCACCAGGTGCTTGGCGCGGTAGGCCGTCTCGTCTGCCGGCGCGCTGGAACCGGCATAACCGCGCAGGTTGGGCGCCAGGGAGGCGATGTCGGGGGCCAGCAGTTGCTGCACTTCATCCCAGACAAAGGCCGCTTCCGGGAAGCCGTGCAGCAACAGCACGTGCGGGCGGCTGCGTGGCAGGGCGCTGCGGCAGGCCAGGCGAATGCCGTGCGGCAGGTCGATGTCGAAGGTATTCACGCCGTGCCTGCCTGCGGTGGCGGTTGCTCTGGTGCTGCCTCCGGAGGCTGCGCCCAGCCGAAGACGACTTCGGCCATGTCGCCCAGGCCAGACCGCGACAACGCAGAGAACAGCGTCACGCTGATGTCGGCCTCTTCCGTCGCCCACTCGCCCAGCGCGCCTTGCACCCGCGCCAGCGCGACCTGCCCCTCGCTCTTGTTCAGCTTGTCGGACTTGGTCAGCACCACCAGCAGCTTCACCTGCCCGTTGACCAGGCGCTGTGACACCAGGCCCAGCAGGCGCTGGTCCAGGTCGGTCAGGCCCAGGCGTGAATCGACCATCAGGACCAGGCCGTGCAGATTGCGGCGCAAGGCCAGGTAGTCGGCCATCACCGCTTGCCAGCGCAACTTGGCAGATCGTTCCACGGCGGCATAGCCATAGCCCGGCAGGTCGGCGAAAAGCGCGTTCGGCGCGTCTTTCGGGCCCAGTTCAAACA
The DNA here is from genome assembly GCA_038209585.1 of Burkholderiales bacterium. Lineage (GTDB taxonomy): Bacteria > Pseudomonadota > Gammaproteobacteria > Burkholderiales > Burkholderiaceae_C > Rubrivivax. The sequence goes on along the minus strand of JBBQXN010000106.1, from coordinate 5,655 downwards.
GGTTGATGTGCTGCGTACGGCCTGGCGTGCGAGAAGAAAAAGCCAGGCGCTTTTGCTGCGCCAGGCTGTTGATGGCGGTGGACTTGCCGGCATTGCTGCGGCCGACGAAAGCGATTTCGGGCAACTCGCCTGCTGGCAGCTGGTCCAGCTGGCTGGCCGTGGTGAGAAAGCGTGCGCCGTGGCTCCAGGCCAGGGCGGTTTTGGCAGCCGCAGAGAAGGTAGGCAAAGTGCGCTTAATAGACTGCGTGTGCGGATTCATGGTGCATTGTAAAATTTCTGGTTTCCCTGGTCCCAAAGCTATCCATGGCGGCCGGACCCGCATCACTGAGGCATCCGAATGAGATTGACCACAACCACTCCGTTCTTCGCCGCCTGGGCACTGTGCGCCGGCATGGCCAGTTTTGGCCTGGCCCAAGCCAACACGCCAGTAGCTGCCGCGTTCAAAGCCGACCCGGCCAAGGGGCAGGCCATCGCCGCGGTGTGCCAGGCCTGCCACACCGCCGACGGCAGCCGTGGCATCCCGGCCAACCCGATCCTGCAGAACCAGCATCCTGAATACCTGGTCAAGCAGCTCACCGAATACAAGTCCGGCACGCGCAAGAACGCGATCATGCAGGGCTTTGCTGCCACGCTGTCGGAAGAAGACATGAAGAATGTGGCCGCGTTCTATGCCGGCAAGAAGGCCCAGCCGGGCTTTGCGCAGAACAAGGACACGGTGGCGCTCGGTGAAAGCATCTGGCGCGGCGGCATCACTGCCAAGGGTTTGCCAGCCTGCGCCAGCTGCCACGGCCCGAACGGCGCCGGAATGCCGGTGCAATACCCGCGCATGGGTGGCCAGCATGCCGATTACACCCTCACACAGCTGACCAACTTCGCTTCAGGCGCGCGCGCCAACAACGCGCAGATGATGACCATCGCCGGCAAGATGAGCGAAGCCGAGATGAAAGCCGTGGCCGACTTCGCGGCCGGCTTGCGCTGAGCCTGAGATCAGGCTCAGCGATTGCAAGTTCACCCGAAGCCGGCTTTGTGCCGGCTTTTTTCATGCTGCAACCCGGCGCTGAGGTCGGCTTGGCGGCTTGGCGGCTTGGCGGCTTGGCGGTGTGTCAGCTTGTCAGCTTGTCGGCTTGTCGGCTGTAAGAAGCCCCTGCCATTGACGACTGATGGCCTCTTGGAGAGAAACCCATGCATCCGCTGAACCACCGCGACATGCCGCAAGCACCCAGTTCAGAAATCACTCCGCGGACCGTCTACAGCCAAAGGCGCACGCTGCTGCAGGGCATGGGGCTGGCGCTGGCGGGTTCCAGCTTGGGCCTGAGCCAGGCCGCACAGGCACAGGGCGCGGTCCGACCGGGCAAGCTCGCGGCACTGCCTGCCGTGCGAAGCAGCCTGCCCGGCGCGCTGACGAGCGAAAAACTCACACCCTACGCTGACGCCAGCACCTACAACAACTTCTATGAATTCGGCACCGACAAGTCAGACCCGGTCCGCTACGCCGGCACGCTGAAGACCCGGCCCTGGACGCTGACTGTGGAAGGCGAAGTGAAGAAGCCCGGCATTTACGACCTGGACGCCCTGCTGAAGCTGGCGCCGATGGAAGAACGCATCTATCGGCTGCGCTGCGTTGAAGGCTGGTCGATGGTCATTCCCTGGCTGGGCTGGTCGCTGGCCGAACTCATCAAGCGTGTCGAGCCCACCGGCAACGCCAAATTCGTTCAGTTCGTCACCCTGGCCGACCGCGCGCAGATGCCCGGCCTGAGCGCTTCGGTACTGAACTGGCCTTACACGGAAGGCCTGCGCATCGACGAGGCCATGCACCCGCTCACGATGTTGGCGTTCGGCATGTACGGTGAAGTGATGCCCCACCAGAACGGCGCGCCGCTGCGCCTGGTGGTGCCCTGGAAGTACGGCTTCAAGAGCGGCAAATCGCTGGTCAAGATCCGGTTCGTGGACAAGCAGCCCAAAACCAGCTGGGAACAAGCAGCCGCAGACGAGTACGGCTTCTTTTCCAACGTCAATCCGAAGGTCGACCACCCGCGCTGGAGCCAGGCCACCGAACGCCGCATCGGCGAAGACGGCCTGTTCACGAAGAAGCGCGCCACGCTGATGTTCAACGGCTACGAGTCCCAGGTGGGCCAGCTGTACGCCGGCATGGACCTGAAGAAGTTCTACTGAGCCCGCCGTGAACAAATGGCTGCTGCACGCAGCAGTCAAGCCGCTGCTGTTTGTGCTGTGTCTGGCGCCGCTGGCGTGGTTGGCCTTCGCTGCAGCCACCAACGCGCTGGGCGCCAACCCGGCCGAAGCACTGATTCGTGGCACCGGTGACTGGACGTTGCGCTTCGTATGCATCACCCTGGCCGTCACACCCCTGCGCCAGTGGACGGGCTGGCATGCGCTGGCGCGCTGGCGGCGCCTGCTGGGGCTGTTCAGTTTCTTCTACGGCCTGCTGCACTTCACGGCTTTCGCCTGGCTGGACATGGGGCTGGATCTCTCGGCCATCCTGGCCGATATCCCGAAGCGGCCTTTCATCCTGGTGGGCAGCCTGGCGCTGCTGTTGATGGTGCCGCTGGCGGCCACGTCTTTCAACCGCGCCATCAAGACACTGGGCGCGGCGCGCTGGCAGATGCTGCACCGGCTGATCTACGGCACGGTGCTGCTGGGGCTGCTGCACTTCTTCTGGATGCGCAGCGCCAAGAACGACTTTGCCGAGGTGGCGGTTTACGCCGGCGTCATTGCGCTGCTGCTGGGATGGCGCGTCTGGCGACGCGTGAAGGCGCGCAGGTAAAGGGCGGCCAGGTAAAGGCCGGCCAGGTACGGGGCGGCCTTTACCGCCGCTGCAACACCGGCGCCAACGACACGCCCGTGTGCGAACGCGCCGCCACCACCGCTTCTGGCGGGCCTTCCACCACCACGCGGCCACCGCCGCTGCCGCCTTCGGGTCCCAGGTCGATGACCCAGTCGGCTTCGGCGATCACGTCCAGGTCGTGTTCGATGACGACCACGCTGTGCCCGCCATCGACCAGGCGGTGCAGCACCCGGATGAGCTTTTCCACGTCGGCCATGTGCAGGCCCACGGTGGGCTCGTCCAGCACATACAGCGTGTGCGGCGCCTTGTTGCCGCGCCGGCCGATGTCGTCGCGCACCTTGCTCAGTTCGCTCACCAGCTTGATGCGCTGCGCTTCGCCGCCGCTGAGCGTGGGCGAAGGCTGGCCCAGCGTCAGGTAACCCAGCCCCACGTCTTTCAGCAACTGCAGCGGGTGCGCCACCACGGGCATGCTGGCGAAGAAGTCCACGGCTTCGTCGACTTCCATGCGCAGCACGTCGCCGATGCTTTTTCCCCGCCAGGTCACGGCCAGCGTTTCCGGGTTGAAGCGCGCGCCATGGCATTGGTCGCAGGCCACCTTCACGTCGGGAAGGAAGCTCATGGCGATGGTCTTCACGCCCTGCCCTTCGCAACCCGGGCAGCGGCCCTGGCCGGTGTTGAAGGAAAAGCGCGCACTGCCATAGCCGCGCGCCCGCGCTTCGAGCGTTTCGGTGAAGAGCTTGCGGATCGCGTCCCAGAAGCCGATGTAGGTGGCCGGGCAACTGCGCGGCGTTTTGCCGATGGGCGTCTGGTCGACTTCCAGCACGCGGTCGATGCCCTCGAAGCCACCCAGCGCACTGCAGCCGATCAAGGCCGGCCACAGGTCGGCATGCGCGCTGGAACCGCGGCCGGCAGCGATGGCCTCGCGCCCGGCCCTGTTCAGCTTCATGCCGACGGCCAGTTGCACGTTGTGCAGCAGCACGTCGCGCGCCAGCGTGCTTTTGCCGCTGCCTGAAACCCCCGTCACGGCCACCAGCCGGTGCAGGGGCACGTCCACGTCCACGCTGCGCAGGTTGTGCAGTTGCGCGCCGCGCAGGTGCAGCGCAGGCGCATCGGCATCGACCGGCCGGCGCGCATGCAAAGGGTGGCGCAGCGGATGCGCGAGCAGCCGCCCGGTGAGTGAATCGGGCGCAGCCGAAATCTCGGCCACCGTGCCTTGCGCCACCAGGCGGCCACCGCGCTGCCCGGCACCAGGCCCGATGTCGATGATGTTTTCCGCGCGGCGGATGGTGTCCTCGTCGTGTTCCACCACCACCAGGGTGTTGCCGCGAGCCCCGAGCTTGGCCAGGGCATCGAGCAGGATGCCGTTGTCGCGCGGGTGCAGCCCGATGGTGGGCTCGTCCAGCACATAGCACACCCCTTGCAGATTGCTGCCCAGTTGCGCCGCCAGGCGGATGCGCTGCGCCTCGCCACCGCTCAGGGTGGGGGCGGCGCGGTCCAGGGTCAGGTAGCCCAGCCCGACGTCGGCCAGAAAGTCCAGACGGCTGGCGATCTCGCTGACGACATCGCGCGCGATGTCCGCATCACGGCCCTGCAGCTGCAGCGATTGAACCCAGGCCCGCACCTGGTTCACCGACAGGGCGGCGATGTCCTGGATGGCCTGGTCTTCGAACGTGACGCTGCGCGCCGCGGGGTTGATCCGTGCGCCATGGCAATCGGGGCAGGCGTTGCCGTCCACGCCCTCGACATCCAGCTCTTCGGACGGAAAGCTTTGTTCGCGGCCCTTGTTGTCCTCGTCGCGAACGCTGTCGTCGAAGGCCAGCCGCTGTTCGCGCGTCAGCGCCAGGCCGGTGCCGACACAGGTGCCGCACCAGCCATGCTTGCTGTTGTAGCTGAACATGCGCGGGTCCAGCTCGGGGTAACTCGTGCCGCAGACGGGGCAGGCGCGCTTGGTGCTGAAGACCTGCACCCTGCCGATGTCCGCGCCGAACTGGCCTGGGCTGTTGTCGGCCGCCGCGGCCAGGCCGTCGAGCGGATGCAACAGGTGCAGCACGCCCTTGCCGAGCTCGAGCGTGCGGCGCAGCAGCTCGCGCAATTCAGCCTCGTTGTCGGCCGAGACGACGATGTCGCCGACCGGCAGCTCCAATGTGTGTTCCTTGAATCGATCCAGCCGCGGAAAGGGGCTCAGCGTGATGAACTCGCCGTCCACACGCAAGTGGCTGTGGCCACGTGCCTTGGCCCACTTGGCCAGGTCGGTGTAGACGCCCTTGCGGTTGACGACCAGGGGCGCCAGCAGGCCCACGTGCTGGCCAGCGTGACCGCCAGCCTGCGGTGCGCGCAGCAGTTGCGCGGCGATGCTCTCGGCGCTTTGCGCCTTCACCGGCGCGCCGTCCTTGACGCAATGCTGCAAGCCCAGCTTCACCCAAAGCAGGCGCAGGAAGTGCCAGACCTCGGTCGTCGTGGCCACCGTGCTCTTGCGGCCGCCGCGACTCAGCCGCTGCTCGATGGCCACCGTGGGCGGGATGCCGTAGACCGCGTCCACCTCGGGCCGCCCTGCCGGCTGCACGATGCTGCGGGCGTAGGCGTTCAGGCTCTCCAGATACCGCCTCTGCCCCTCGTTGAACAGGATGTCGAAGGCCAGGGTGCTCTTGCCGCTGCCGCTGACACCGGTGACGACGTTGAACTTGCCGCGCGGGATGTCCACGCTCAGGTTCTTGAGGTTGTGTTCCTTGGCGTTGACGATGCGGATGCTGTTGTCGGCCGCCTGGCGTGCCCGCCGCGCTTCGAGCAGCACGCGCTGCAGGGCACGGCCTTCTTCGGCCACAGGCGTGGCCATGCCCAGCGCACTGTCGTAC
>JBBQXN010000105.1:0-9575 GCA_038209585.1 Burkholderiales bacterium | reverse complement strand
GATGATCTCGCCGATCTTCAGCAGCACATCCTGTTTGACCTGGTGAAACTTGACCCAGACGGTGGTGTGCGTGAAGGTGTAGACCATGATGTCCAGCGAACTGGGGCCGAACTGGTTGAAGTTGACGATCAGCGTCTGCTTCGAGTCGATTTCCTCGTGCGCGCGCAGCATGGTTTCGATGTCTTGGACGATAGCGCCAATGGCCGCGAAGTCGTCGTAGCGCACGCCGATGGTTTCCTTGATGCGCCGGTGGCTCATGCGGGAGGGGTTCTCCACCAGGATCGACGTGAACACCGCATTGGGCACGTAGATGGGGTTCTTGTTGAAGGCGCGGATGCGTGTGTGGCGCCAGCTGATGTATTCCACCGTGCCTTCCAGCGCCTTGTCGGGGCTGCGAATCCATTCGCCGACGACGAACGGCCGGTCCAGATAAATCGTCAAGCCACCGAAGAAATTGGCGAGCAGATCCTTGGCCGCAAAGCCCACCGCAATGCCGCCCACGCCGCCCAGTGCCAGCAGGCCGGTGATCTGAAAGCCCAGCGTTTGCGCGATGACGAGCACGGCGACGATGAAGGCCACCAGCCTGGCCAGCTTCACCAGGGCATCCACCGTGGTGTGGTCGATTTCACGCGCTGAATCGAGCCGGGGTTTTTGCACTGCGCGGCCCACGGCGCCGGCGAACTGCAGCATGAACCAGGTCACGCACAGCACCAGGGCCACGTCGCGCAGGGCCAGCACTTCAGGCAGGAATTCGACGTCGGTTTGCTGCTGCAGCACCCGCGCCATGTAGCCCAGGCCGATGAACCACAGTGCAGCCAGCAGGGGCCGGCGGCCGGTGGTGACCAGGGCGTCGTCCCACACCGTGCGCGTTTGCGCCGTGACTCTCGCCACGTTGCGCAGCACCACTTGCGCCAGCTGGTTGGCCAGCAGGGTGAGCAGCGCAATCGCCACCAGCGTGGCCACCCACGGCTCGATGCCGATGTTCTGGCTCAGGAAATCGCTCAGTCGTTTCATGGGGTCGGATTCTCACCGCCCCGTGGCTGGCTCAGGTTGACGGTGCGGGCACGCTCCAGGTCTTGGTCACGCCGCCGGCCGCGTTGGCACTTTCCAACTGCACGCCAAAGCCCCACAGGCGCGAGACATGCTTCAGCACTTCTTGCGCCGCGTCGTGCAACGGACGGTCGTTGTGCTGGAAGTGGCGCAGCGTGAGGCTGCGGTCGCCGCGCAGGTTGACGTTCCAGACCTGGATGTTGGGCTCGCGCGAACCCAGGTCATACTGCCGACTGAGTGCTTCTCGCACGCGCTTGTAACCAGCGTCGTCGTGGATGGCGGCCACTTCCAGTTCGCTCACATGTTCATCGTCGCGGATGGCGAACAGGCGCAGGTCGCGCATCAGTTTGGGGCTCAGGTACTGGCCAATGAAGCTCTCATCCTTGAAGTTGCGCATGGCGTGGTCCAGCACCGGCAGCCAGGGCTTGCCGGCCATGTCGGGGAACCAAGCGATGTCTTCTTCTGTGGGCTTCTCGCAGATGCGCTTCATGTCGGTGTACATCGCGAACCCCAGCGCATAGGGATTGATGCCGCTGTAGGCCTTGTGGCCCACAGGGGGCTGGTAGATGACGTTGGTGTGGCTCTTCAGCCATTCGATCATCACGCCATCGGTCAGAAAACCGTCGTCGTACATGGTGTTCAGCAGCTTGTGGTGCCAGAACGTGGCCCAGCCTTCGTTCATCACCTGGGTCTGGCGCTGCGGATAGAAGTACTGCGCCACTTTGCGCACGATGCGCACGATCTCGCGCTGCCAGGGTTCCAGCAAAGGCGCGTTTTTCTCGATGAAGTACAGCAGGTTCTCTTGCGGCTCGTCGGGGAAGCGCTTGCTTTCCAGCACCGCATCTGGCCGGTCGGGGCTGCGCGGCAGGGTGCGCCACAGATCGTTGACCTGCTGCTGCGCGTAGGCCTCGCGGTCTTTGCGGTCGGCCAGTTCCTGCGCCAGCGTCTTGCGGCTGGGCCGGCGGTATCGGTCTACGCCGTGGTTGGACAGGGCGTGGCAGCTGTCCAGAAATTCTTCCACGGTGTCCAGGCCATGTTTTTCTTCGCAGGCTGCCACATAGTTCTTGGCATAGACCAGGTAGTCGATGATCGAATCGGCTTCTGTCCACATGCGGAACAGATAGTTGCCCTTGAAGAAACTGTTGTGGCCGTAAGCCGCGTGGGCAATCACCAGGGCCTGCATGGCCAGGGTGTTTTCCTCCATCAGGTAGCTGATGCAGGGGTTGCTGTTGATGACGATCTCGTACGCCAGGCCCATGTGGCCGCGCTTGTAGTTCTTCTCGGTGCTGATGAAGTCCTTGCCGTAACTCCAGTGCCGGTAATTCACCGGCATGCCGACGCTGGAATAGGCGTCCATCATCTGTTCGGCCGTGATGATTTCCAGCTGGTTCGGATAGGTGTCCAAGCCAAAGCGATCGGCCGTGGCGCGGATGATGCGGTGGTAGGTTTCCACCAGCTCGAAACTCCAGTCGCTGGGGCCAGGCAGGTGTTCGTGCGGGCGCTCCAGCAGCGGCAGCGGGTGTTCCAGCACCAATGCGGTCAACGGGCGGAGCTTCATGCGGCTTTGGCTCCCTCTTTCTTGAAAAGATCGCGGAACACCGGGTAGATCTGGCTGGCTTCGGTGGCTTTGCGCATGGCGAAGTGCGGGTGGCTGTCTTGCAGGTGCATGTACTCGTCCCACAAGTTCTGTTCTTCTTCGGCCACCTGCACATAAGCGAAGTAGCGCACCAGGGGAAGAATCTTCTCGGACAGAAGTTCCCGGCAGCGGCCACTGTCGTGGTGCCAGTTGTCGCCGTCGCTGGCTTGCGCGCCATAGATGTTCCACTCACTGGGGCTGTAACGCTGCTTGATGATGTCTTCCATCAACACCAGCGCACTGCTCACCACGGTGCCGCCAGTCTCCCGGGCGTGGAAGAAGTTTTCTTCGTCCACTTCCTGCGCTTGCGTGTGGTGGCGGATGAAGACCAGGTCGATCTTTTCGTAATGCCGCGTCAAGAACAAATAGAGCAGGATGAAGAATCGCTTGCTCAGTTCCTTGCGCCCTTCATCCATGCTGCCGCTGACGTCCATCAGGCAGAACATCACGGCCTTGCTGGTGGGCACCGGCGTTTTCACGCGGCTGCGGTAGCGCAGGTCGATGGGGTCGAGGTAGGGGATGCGCTGGATACGGCTGCGCAGGGCGGTGATCTCTTCTTCCAGCGCCTGCAGTTGTGCAACAGCCATCTCGTCACCCGGCTGCATCGAGGCCAGCAACTTCTCGCGCTGTGCTTCCAGTTCACGAATGTCGCGCCGCGAGCCGGCGCCGATGGCAATGCGCCGGCCAATGGCACCGCGCATGCTGCGCACGACATGCAGGTTGTTCGGCGTGCCGTCGCTGCTGTAGCCAGCGCGGTGGTACTTGAATTCAGGCACGTCGGCCAGCTGTGTGCGGGTAAGGTGCGGCAAGGCCAGGTCTTCGAAAAACACCTGCATGAATTCTTCGCGACTCAGGCTGAAGACGAAATCGTCTTCGCCTTCGCCGCTGTCGCTGGCCTGGCCCTTGCCGCTGCCACCCGCGCCGCCCTTGGGCCTTTCGATGCGGTCGCCACGGATGTATTCCTGGTTGCCCGGGTGTACGGTTTCGCGCACGCCCCCCTGGCCATGGCCGAAGACGGGTTCGCTCAGGTCGCGCTTGGGAATATGGATGTCTTCGCCGCGCTCGATGTCGCGGATGCCGCGGCCGTCGATGGCGCGTTTGACGGCTTCGCGGATCTGCTCTTTATGGCGGCGCAAAAAGCGCTCTCGGTTGCCGATCGACTTGTTCTTGCCAGCGAGCCTTCTATCGATGATTTGCTGCACGAGAGCCCTTCAGCTTCAGCTACTTTTTCGAACACGCAGATACCACTCGCACAGCAAGCGTACCTGCTTGCTGGTGTAGCCCTTGGCTTCCATGCGGGTGACGAAGTCGTCGTGCTTTTTCGCCTCGTCTGCACTGGCCTTGGCATTGAAGCTGATCACGGGCAACAGCTCTTCGGTGTTGCTGAACATCTTCTTCTCGATCACCGCGCGCAGCTTTTCGTAGCTGGTCCACAGCGGGTTCTTGCCCTGGTTGTTGGCGCGCGCACGCAGCACGAAGTTGACGATCTCGTTGCGGAAGTCTTTCGGGTTGGAGATGCCGGCGGGCTTCTCGATCTTTTCCAGTTCGCCGTTGAGGCTGCCGCGGTCGAAGACCTCGCCGGTGTCGGTGTCGCGGTATTCGTGGTCCTGGATCCAGTAGTCCGCGTAGGTGACGTAACGGTCGAAGATGTTCTGCCCGTACTCGCTGTAGCTCTCCAGATAGGCGGTCTGGATTTCTTTGCCGATGAATTCGGCATAACGTGCAGCAAGGTGTTCCTTGATGAAGGCGGTGTACTTCTGCTCGATCTCGGCGGGGAACTGCTCACGCTCGATCTGCTGTTCCAGCACATACATCAGGTGCACCGGGTTGGCCGCCACCTCGGTGCTGTCGAAATTGAACACCTTGGACAAGATCTTGTAGGCGAAGCGCGTGCTGATGCCGCTCATGCCTTCATCCACGCCCGCGTAGTCGCGGTACTCCTGATAGCTCTTGGCGCGCGGGTCGGTGTCCTTCAGGTTGTCACCGTCGTAGACCAGCATCTTGCTGTACAGCGACGAGTTCTCAGGCTCTTTCAGCCGCGTCAAGATGGCGAACTGGCTCATCATCTTCAGCGTGCCGGGAGCGCAGATGGCATGGGCCAACGACGATCCCTTGAGCAGCTTCTCGTAGATGTGTACTTCCTCGCTCACGCGCAGGCAGTACGGCACCTTGACGATGTAGATGCGGTCCAGGAAGGCTTCGTTGTTCTTGTTGTTGCGGAAGGCTTTCCATTCCGATTCGTTGCTGTGCGCCAGCACCACGCCGTCGAACGGGATGGCACCGAATCCTTCGGTGCCTTTGAAGTTGCCTTCCTGCGTGGCTGTGAGCAGCGGGTGCAGGACCTTGATGGGCGCCTTGAACATCTCGACAAATTCCAGCAGTCCCTGGTTGCTCAGGCACAGGCCGCCGCTGTAGCTGTAAGCGTCAGGATCGTCCTGCGCATAGGTTTCCAGTTTGCGGATGTCGACCTTGCCCACCAGGCTGCTGATGTCCTGGTTGTTCTCGTCGCCAGGCTCGGTCTTGCTGATACCCACCTGCTTCAGGATGCTGGGGTAGCGTTTGACGACCTTGAACTGCCGGATGTCGCCGCCGAACTCTTCCAGCCGCTTCACGGCCCAGGGGCTCATGATGCGGTTGAGATACCGGCGCGGGATGCCATATTCCTGTTCCAGGATGGGCCCGTCCTCATTCATGTCGAACAAGCCCAGCGGGCTCTCGTTCACGGGGCTGCCTTGAATGGCATAGAACGGCACTTGCTCCATCAATTGCTTCAGGCGCTCGGCGATGCTGCTCTTGCCGCCGCCCACCGGGCCCAGCAGATACAGGATTTGTTTCTTTTCCTCCAGCCCTTGGGCTGCATGGCGGAAGTAGCTGACCACCTGCTCGATGGCGTCTTCCATGCCATAGAACTCAGCGAAGGCCGGGTAGACCTTGATCACCTTGTTGGCGAAGATGCGGCTCAGGCGCGGTTCGTTGCGCGTGTCGATGCTCTTGGGCTCGCCGATGGCGCGCAACATGCGCTCGGCTGCCGTGGCGTAGGACAGCGGATCGCGCTTGCACTCGGCCAAGTAGTCTTCCAGCGAAAGTTCTTCCTCACGCAAGCGCTCGTAGCGTGCTTTGAGGTGGCTGATCACATCCATGGGTGCCCTTCGATGATCCCGACCGCACGCATCAAGGGAGATCGCCCCTGAAACGTCGGCCTGGGAAGTTGTGATGGCGCCCCGGTTTCACGGGCCCGGGCGCCATCAGAGCTTTCCTGATCATCTTGGCTGTTGCCAAATTGCTTGCTGCAACATCACCTTGTACGTCAGCATGGACCATTCTGCGCTTGGCGGTCGAAGGATCAAGCGCACCATGGGCTTTCAATTCCGTTGCCATGCCACAGCAGAGCTGACTTTGCAGCACTTTGCAAGACCTGTGCCTTCAACGGTTGCGCATGCCTGTTCGGCTGACAAGCGCAGTGTGCCGCGCGACGGAAAGCGCAGCGCTGAGGTGCGGCATTTCTTCAGCAAGCTAGGGTTTTCGCTGACAGCGGGTTAAGGTTGAGCTATGCGCCACCCACCGCTGCCACCACGCGGCTGTGCTTTCTTTTTTGATTTCGACGGCACGCTCGCAGACATCGCGCCCCGACCCGACGCCGTCAAAGTCGAGCCGGTGGTGCCGCGTTGCCTGGCGCTGCTGGCTCAGTTGGAAGAGGGCGCCCTGGCCATTGTCAGCGGGAGGCCGGTCGATGAGATTGACGCTTACCTGAGCCCCCTGCGCCTGCCGGTGGCCGGTGTTCACGGTGCAGAGCGCCGGGGGCTGGACGGAAAGCTGCGCCGCATGACTTTGCCGCCCTTGGGCCCGGCACAAGAACATGTGCAGGCCTTCGTCGCCCGGCACCCAGGTCTGCAGCTGGAACTCAAACCCGGTGCCATGGCGTTGCACTATCGCGGGGCGCCGGAACTTGAAGACGCCTGCGTGGCGGTGATGACTGAAGCGCAGGCCCTGGTCGATGATCTGGGCATGATTTGCGGCAAGCGCGTGGTGGAACTGAAGCCGCGCCAGGCGAGCAAGGGCGCTGCGGTGCGCAGCTTCATGGAAGAGCCGCCGTTTCGCGCCCGGCAACCCTGGGTTTTCGGCGACGACGTCACCGACGAAGCGGCCTTCGAAGCCGTGCTGGCTTTGGGCGGGGTGGCGGTAAAGATCGGCGCAGGCGAAAGCCTGGCGCCTTACCGCCTGCCGGACCCGGCGGCCCTGCACCGCTGGATGCAGTCGGCCACCCCATGACGGCCACCCGACAACAACCAAGAAAGTGAAGAACATGCTGCCGAAGATGCCGCCGATCAACCTGCAAGACCCGGCCGCCTGATGGGCCGCCTGGTCGTCGTTTCCAACCGCGTGGCCGACCCACGCAAGACAGCGGCTGGCGGCCTGGCCGTGGCCCTGGGCGACGCGCTGGCCGCGTCAGGCGGCTTGTGGTTTGGCTGGAGCGGCCATGTTCTGGGCCCCGATGAGGGCGGTGCCGACGCCCCGGCCAAGCTGCAGCGCGCCGGCACCACCACCCTGGCAACGCTGGACCTGAGCCAGGCCGACTACGACGCCTACTACCTGGGCTATGCCAACAGCGTGCTGTGGCCGGTGTTCCACAACCGGCTGGACCTGGCCGAGATGGACCGCAGCGACGTGAACGGTTACCGCCGCGTCAACCGCATGTTTGCGCACCGCCTGGCCGCGCTGCTGCAGCCTGACGATGTGGTGTGGATTCACGACTATCACCTGATTCCTTTGGCCGCCGAGTTGCGTGCGCTGGGCTGTGAACAGCGCATCGGTTTCTTCCTGCACATCCCCCTGCCACCGCCCTTGATCATGGCGGCCATTCCGCAGCACGAGTGGCTGATGCGCTCGCTTTTTGCTTACGACCTGCTGGGCTTTCAAAGCCACACGGATGTCGCGCACTTTGCACGTTATGTACATAACGAAGCCCGCGCCGAGCAGCGCGAAGACGATATCTTCACCGCCTTCGGCCGCAGCGTGCGCGCCTGCGCTTTGCCCATCGGTATCGATGTGGATGAGTTTCAGGCCTTGGGTGAAGCCCGCGAAGCGCAGGAGATGCAGGTCACCATGCACGAGCAATATGGCAAGCGCCGTCTGCTCATCGGCGTGGACCGGCTGGACTACAGCAAAGGCCTGCCGCAGCGTCTGCGCGCCTACCAGCGGCTGCTGCAGAACTACCCGGAAAACCGCGGCAACGTGGTGCTGCTGCAGGTGGCAGCACCTTCGCGCGAAAGCGTGGATGCCTATGCCGAGCTGCGCGTGGAACTGGAAGGGATCAGCGGCGCATTGAACAGCGAATACGGTGAGATCGACTGGATGCCGGTGCGCTACATGAACCGTGCCGTGGCGCGCAAGCGGCTGCCGGCGCTGTTCCGAGCCGCCTGCGTGGCCCTGGTCACGCCTTTGCGCGACGGCATGAACCTGGTGGCCAAGGAATACGTCGCGGCGCAGAACCCCGACGACCCGGGTGTGCTGGTGCTGTCGCGATTCGCTGGCGCGGCCGAGCAGATGACGGACGCGCTCTTGGTCAACCCCTACGACACGCAGGCCGTGGCTGAAGCCATTCAGCACGCACTGCAGATGCCGCTGGAAGAAAGAAAGCTTCGCCACCAGCGGCTGCTGTCGGGCATTCGTGAATTCGACGTGCACTGGTGGCACAAAGAGTTCATGCACAAGCTTCTCGATTGGAATCCATGAATACAGAAAACACGTTCGACGCCTTTTCGCGCTTCTGGGCCAGTACCGGTGGCGCCACCATCGCGGCCCTGCGCATCGTGTTCATCCTGGTGGCTGCCTGGCTGTTGACGATGCTGCTGCAGCGCGCCATCCGCAGCTTCCGCTTGCGCATGGCCGCGCGCATGCACGATCCCGAAGCCGTGAAGCGCGCCGACACACTGGGGCGCGTGTTTCGCTATCTCGTGGCTGTCGTCATCAGCCTGCTGGCGGGCATGCTGGTGCTGGGCGAAGTGGGTATCTCGGTGGCGCCCATCCTGGGCGCGGCGGGTGTCGTGGGCCTGGCCATCGGCTTCGGTGCACAGAGCTTGGTGAAAGATTACTTCACCGGTTTTTTCCTGCTGCTGGAAAACCAGATCAGCACCGGCGACATCGTGCAACTGAGCAGCGACCACGCCGGCGTGGTGGAAGAAGTGACGCTGCGCTTCGTGCGCCTGCGCGATTACGACGGCCGCGTCCACTTCGTGCCTAACGGCCAGATTTCCAGCGTCATCAATCTCACGCGCGGCTTCTCTTTCGCCGTCATGGACATCGGCGTGGCTTACCGCGAGAACATCGACGATTGCATGGCTTTGATGATAGACGTGGCCAAGGAAATGCGCAGTGATGCGGCGTTTTCAGCGCGCATCCTGGACGACCTGGACATGGCCGGCGTGGACCAGTGGGGCGACTCGGCCGTGGTCATCCGCGCCCGCTTCAAGGTCGTGCCCAGCCAGCAATGGGGCGTGAAGCGCGAATATCTGCGTCGGCTGAAGGCGGCGTTCGACGCGCATGGCATCGAGATTCCTTTCCCGCACATCACCGTGTATGCGGGTCAGGACAAGGAAGGTGCGGCGCCGGCGATGCCGCTGAGCTTGCAGCGCACCGCAGCAAACGCCGGTTAGCCCCAGCGCCTGCGGCATGACCGGCGCTCATGAACGCATCGCTGGTTTCCAAGGTCAAGGCGGTGCTGCGGCTGTCGCACGAGATCGCGCGAGATGAGCGGCGACCGCTTAAGGCTGCGCCGTATGAAGTGGGCGACATCCTGGTTTCGCCTATGGCTGACAACAGCCGGCAAGTCGATGCGCAGACCTGGAAGGACCTGGACCTCGACGAACTGACCCAGCGCGTCTCGAAGGCC
>JBBQXN010000104.1:0-9717 GCA_038209585.1 Burkholderiales bacterium | reverse complement strand
GCGATAGACGACTTTTCCACACGTTCTGTCGACACCGGCATTCATCGCTTCTCCTGGAAATTTGATCGGGCCGTTGTAGCCCGTTTCAGCAGCAACCGACGATCACCGGGATATCCGCCTCTGTGTTTGTAAGGCGCAGAGATGGTTCGGTCTGTGCGGCACCGTACTCAGGAAAACTCATTACTTTACATAATATACATCGTGCGCACTTATAGAACGGCGCCTGCAGGCGCACTTTGCTTCTTGTTTCTCAGTTCACATCGCCCTCGCTGGCAACCTGTTCTTCATCAGGTTCCGGCGCGACGATGCGGTCGAGCGGACGGCATTCGCGCCGGTTGAGCTGCTTCAAACGCTCCGAAGCTTCCATGGCGGCGATGACCACTTCGGGGTTCAGCATCAGCATGAACGGATTTCTGACCAGGGTTTCAACAGACATTTCGACGCTCCAGTCGCTGCAATGACAGCGCTATCGGCCACTCTAGGCAAACCCTGAGCGCCAGCACAGTGGGCGCGGCGATACAAGACCTGTCGGATGAATTCCTACACGATCAACGTGCAGAGCGCACCTACTGCGTCTGCTGCGTCTGCTGCGCCTACTGCGTCTACTGCGTCTACTGCGCCAGCTTGCCCAGCTTGTCCGCCAACGCCTCGCGGCCACCCGTGCGGGCGAAGTCGGCGGCTGACAGACCCAGGTCGTTGCGCAAGCGTGCATCCGCGCCGCGTGCCAGCAGCAAGGTGGCGCCGTCTTCGTTGCCGTAGCGCGCGGCCATCATCAAGGGCGTGGTGCGATTGGGCGACGCAGCGTTGATATCAGCTCCCTGGTCCAGCAGCCAGGCCAGCACCAGGGGTTCGGGCCCGCTGGCGGCATAGTGCAGCGGTGTCCAACCCGCCCGATTGATGGCAGCACCTTTGGCGGCCAATTTTTTCGCCCATTCCAGCTTGCCGTCCAGCGCCGCCATCATCAGCGCGGTTTCGTTTGCCGGCGTGGTGGCATCAACCTTCAGGCTGGGTTGCGCCAACAAGGCGTCCAGTACCTTGGGCGACTCGTCTCGCACGGCTTGAACGACCGCCGGCTGGCCGCGCGTGTTCGCTGAATTCGGATCGAACCCGCGTGCCAGCAGCTGGTTGACGCTGCGCGAGTCGTCGATGTTGACGGCGCGGAAAAAATCCACATAGGAATCAGCATGCGCCAGCGAAAATCCAATGCTGACAAATAGATAGATAACGAATCTGATAATTTGCTTCATCGCGCTTTAACTGGCTCAGCCGTCTCGAAAAGCGCCGGAACGCCGAAAAGTTGTTCGAAATTGCGACTGGTGGCCGCCGCGACAGTAGCCACGTCCAGGCCTTTGATTTCCGCCAGTTGCGCAGCCACCAACGACACGAACGCCGGCGTGTTGGTCTTGCCGCGGTGCGGCGCAGGGGCCAGATAAGGGCTGTCGGTTTCGATCAGGCAGCGTTCCAGTGGCACTTGGCTGGCCACGTCACGCAACGCCTGGGCGTTGCGAAAGGTCAGGATGCCGGAAAACGAGATGTGAAAACCCAATGCCAAAGCTGCGGTGGCCACTTCCTGGGTTTCGGTGAAGCAGTGGAAAACGCCGCGCACGGCGCCCTGACCTTCTTCAGCCAGGATGGCCAGCGTATCGGCGCTGGCCTCACGGGTGTGCACCACCAGGGGCAGACCGGTATCGCGCGCAGCGCGGATGTGCACACGAAAGCGCTCTCGTTGCCAGTGCATGTCCGCCACGCTGCGGCCATTCAGGCGGTAGTAATCCAGCCCGGTTTCACCGATGCCCATCACGCGCGGGTGGGCAGCGCGGCTCACCAAGTCTTCAACCGTAGGTTCCTGCACGCCTTCGTTGTCGGGGTGCACACCCACGGTGCACCAGAAGTTGTCGTAGGTCTGCGCCAAGGCGTGCACGCTGTCGAATTCTTCCAGCGTGGTGCAGATGCACAGCGCGCGGTCAACCTGTGCTGCAGCCATGTTGGCGCGGATGTCTGCCATCTGCGCCTGCAGCTCAGGAAAACTCAAATGACAGTGGGAGTCGACGTACATCGATGGTGAAAACCTGGAAAACGGCGTGGGCTAGAGCGTCTGCGTCGGCTTGGCCGACGAGACACTGGTGCCCAGGATTTCCTCGATCTTTATCTTCAGCTGCCGCGTCTTGTCGTCGTTGGGAAACCGAACGCCCACGCCCTGCGTGCGCCCGCCCGACGCGTTGGCCGGAGTGAGCCAGACCACCTTGCCGGCCACCGGGAACCGCTGCGGGTCGTCGGGCAATGACAGCAGCAGATAGATGTCGTCGCCCAACCGGTAGTCGCGGGTAGTGGGCACGAACAGCCCGCCGTCAGTCAGCAGCGGCATATAGGCCGCATACAACGCGCCCTTCTCGCGAAACACCAGTTGGATGACGCTGGGGCGTGCTGACGGGCTGTTGCCGGCCGCTGCACTGCCGGCCGCGGCTGGGGTGCCAGCAGGCAGCGCGGAAGCCGCCAGGCTACCAGGGGTCAAGGGCAAGCGATCGTTCATCAGGGCAGTGTAGCGAAGCCCGAGGGCGGCATAGCCCGGCCTGGAGACCGGTTTCGTCCAGCCACTCCGGCCGTAGCCGACAACGCCTGCCTGCCCTGTTGAATCAAGGATTCAGCAAGCAAGGCCTCGCTCCACGGGTGGTCGGCATGGCGGGCGATACGCCCCAGCTCCTGCGCCCAGGCCAGCAGCGCCGGCAGTGCAGCAGGCGCGGGCAGGCTTGGCTGCGGGAAGTACTGGGCCTGCCCGCCCACGCTGTGGGCCATGGCGTCGTGGCAAAGTTTCTGCAGCGCTTCCACCAGTACCGGCGGGGGCCAGCCCGTCACGGCAGCCACCTGCCCGCGCAACACGGCTTGCGGCAAAGCCGTCCAGGCAGCGGCGTCGATGCCCGCGCGCACGCGCGCCAGGGCTTCCAGCGGCCTGCCCTGGCAGGCGGCCAGCATCACTGCAGGCTGGTCCACGCCCTGCCCCGCCAGCCAGGCCTGTGCAGCATCGGCTCCGGGCGTTGCCAGCACGATGCGCTGGCAACGGCTGCGCACGGTGGGCAGCAAATGGCTGGCGTCTGCGGCAGTCAGCAGCAGCCGTGTACCTGCAGGAGGCTCTTCCAGCGTTTTCAGCAACGCGCTGGCTGCCGTGTAATTCATCGCGTCTGCGGGGTGCACCACGGCCACCTTGCCCCGCCCGCGGGCGCTGGTCTTGTGCGACCAGTCGATCAAGCTGCGCACTTCCAGCACGCGGATCTGCCGGCTAGGCTTGCGTTTGAGCTCTTCGCCGGCGGCCTTGTCGTCGGCGATCAACCACCCGGTCTCGCGCCGCAGCACCTCGGGCAGCAGCACGAACAGGTCGGGGTGCAGGCCCGCCTGCACCAGCTTGCAACTGCCGCAGTGGCCGCAGGGCATGCGTGATGTGCCTGCAGCCGCCGGCGTCTCGCACAACTGCGCTTGGGCCATGGCCAGAACGAATTCCAGCACGCCAGAACCACTGGCACCCTGCACCAGCGTGGCATGGCCACGCTGGTGGGCCAGGGCATCAGCCAGCGGCGCCGCCAGCCAGGGCAAGGGCAGCTGGCCCTGCGCGTCGGCCACCGGCATCATGGCGCGGGCCAGCGGGCTTGCAATGCGGCCAGCACCTGCTGCTGCACGGCGGCGCGGTCCTGGGCCGAGTCGATGCGCGAAAAGCGTTGCGGGTCAGTTGCTGCACGTGCTGTGTAGCCGGCATGCACGCGGTCGAAAAAGGCTTCGTCCTGCGACTCGAACCGGTCGGGTTCACGCACCGCCAGGCGCCGCGCTGCGGCGACCGTGGGCGGGGCCACGAACCACAGCGTCAGATCGGGCTGCAGGCCGGCTTGCACCCAGGTTTCCAATTGCGCCAGCACACCTGCATCAAAACCGCGCCCACCGCCCTGGTAGGCGAAAGTGGCGTCGGTGAAGCGGTCGCACAGTACCCAGGCGCCACGCGCCAGGGCCGGGTGGATGACCTGCTGCAAGTGATCGCGGCGCGCGGCAAAAACCAGCAGGACTTCGCACAGCGCATCCATCGGCTGCTGCAGCACCAGCTCGCGCAGGGTTTCGGCCAGCGCCGTGCCGCCAGGTTCGCGCGTTTGCACGACCTCCAGGCCGCGCCCGCGCAGCCAGTCGGCCACAGCCTGCAGGTGCGAGCTCTTGCCCGCACCGTCGATGCCTTCAAGCGTGATGAAGCGACCCGTCATCGGCCGCCGCGCTGGTGTTGATTCACCGCGCGATTATGTTCGGCCAGGTTGTTGCTGAAGACGCTGCGCCCGCTGCCGTCACCCATGGCCACGAAGTACAGCGCGCGTGTGGCTTCGGGCTGCACCGCGGCTTTCAACGAAGCCGCGCCCGGCAATGCAATCGGCGTGGGGGGCAGCCCGGCGCGCGTGTAGGTGTTGTGGGGCGTGTCGGTTTCCAGGTCGCGGCGGCGCAGGTTACCGTCGAAACGCAGTCCCAGCCCGTAGATCACGGTGGGGTCGGTCTGCAAGCGCATGCCGATGCGCAGGCGGTTGACGAAGACACCGGCGACCAGGCCCCGCTCCGCCGCCAGGCCGGTTTCTTTCTCAATGATCGAGGCCAGGATCAGCGCTTCATCGGCACTTTTCAACGGCGTGTCTGCGCTGCGCTGTGCCCAGGCCGCCTCCAGCCGCTCTTGCAAGGCGCGATTCGCGCGGCGCAACACGGTGAGGTCGCTCACCCCTCGGCTGTAGCGGTAGGTGTCAGGAAAGAACCGGCCTTCTGCGGGCAGGTCGGGGCTGCCCAGCGCCGCCATCAACTGCGCGTCACTGAAAGCCGAAGTCTCGTCCCGCAGATGCGGTGAGCGCGCCAGGGCCTCGCGCAATTGGTGCAGCGTCCAGCCTTCGATGACCCGCAGCGATTCCATGGTCTCGTCGCCCTGCACCAGCTTGGCCAGCAAGCTGCGCGGGGTGACACCGGCCTCTACTTCATAGCTGCCCGCACGAATCTGCCGGCTCTGGCCAGAAAAACGGAACCACTCGAACAGCCAGCGAGGCTGCGTCTGCACCCCTGCCTCTACCCAGGCCTGCGCAACGGCGCGCGGCGTGGTGCCGGGCTCGATGGACACTTCCGCCCGCTCGCCTTGCAAGGCCAGTGGCGCGTCCAGCCACTTCCAGGCCAGCCAGCCAGCTGCCGCGGCCAGCAGGGCCGCAAGCAGGAGCAGGATGACCAGCCCACGGGCCAGCCGGGCTGTGAATGACCGCTTCGACATGGCGGCTGATGATAATGACCGCATGACGACCTTCTTCGATGCCACCCGCCTGCCGACTCTGCACGGAGCCCTGCCCCTGGCCGGCTGGGGCGTGATCCGCGCTGCCGGTGACGAAGCGGCGAAATTCCTGCATGGCCAGCTGACGCAGGACGTCGAGCACCTGACTGCCGACAAGGCGGTTCTGGCAGGTTACTGCTCGGTCAAGGGCCGCTTGCTGGCCAGCTTCATCGTCTGGCGCCCCGCGCCTGACGAAGTGCTGCTGGCCTGCAGTGCCGACCTGCTGCCGAATGTGCTCAAACGCCTGCAGATGTTCGTGATGCGCGCGAAATGCAAGCTCAGCGACGCCAGCGCCGAGCTGCCGCTGTGGGGCGTGGCTGGCGCTGCGGATTCCAGTGGCGTTGTCTGGTCCCGCGGCACTGGCGCTGAACGTGAGCGCGAGGGTGACCGCGTTCGCCTGCCCGATGCCGCAGTCGATGGCCAAGCTGTGGCCCGCTGGCTGCACATCGGCGGCAAGACGCCGGTGCTGCCGGCACTGGACCTGCCCGTGTGGTTGGCACTCGAAGCCGCCAGCGGCGTGGCGCGCATCGTTGCCGCGACGAGCGAGCAGTTCGTGCCGCAGATGGTGAATCTGGAACTGGTGGGCGGCGTGAATTTTCAGAAAGGCTGCTTCCCGGGCCAGGAAATCGTGGCGCGCAGCCAGTACCGAGGCACGCTCAAACGCCGGGCGCAAGTTATCGAGAGCGCGCAGGCGCTGCGGCCGGGCCAGGAAATCTTTCACAGCGCCGACCCCGACCAGCCCGCCGGCATGGTGGTGCTGGCCGGCACGCTGATGCCGGGGCGCCATCTGGCGCTGGCTGAGCTGAAACTGGCGGCGATGCAAGACGGCAGCCTGCATGCCGACTCAGCCGCTGGACCCGAACTGCACCTGAGTACCCTGCCCTACGCGATTCCCACGGAGCCCGCTTGAGCAGTCTCTTCATCTACTGGAAGGTGCCCAGCGCGCAGGCCCATGCGGCGCTGGGCGCAGCCCGCGGCTGGCAACAGACCTTGCGCGACCAGCATCCTGCACTTCAAGCCGCGCTGTACCGCCGCCGTGAGCCAGGCAGCGAACGGGTGACGTTGATGGAAACCTACGCTGCGCCTGCCGGCGTCAGCAATGCCGTGGCCGCAGAAATCGAAGCGCTGGCTGGCCAGAGCTTGCTGGCGCTGGGCGCGCCAGCGCGCCATGTGGAAGTCTTTGACGCCATCGCCGACTGAGGCCTGAGTCGTCAGGCCAGCATCAGCCGCATCGGTACTGACTGCGACCGTTCCGCCGCTTCGGCAATGAAACCAGCACGGGCGAAGAAAGGCACGATGTGGCTGGGCGTCAGCAATCTCAGCTCGACCACGCCCTGCTGCCTGGCCTGCGCCAGCACCGCCGCCAGCATCTCCCGCCCCGCGCCGGCGCCGCGCACGGCATGCAACACGCTCATGCAGCCCAGGCTGACCTGGCCTGCAGGCTGCGCCAACACCCGCGCCGCACCCACTGCCACACCCAGGCGGTTGCGCGCCAGCAAGTGCAGGGCCAGGGCATCGTCGGCGTCGGGCCTTGCGGCCTCGGGTTCACGCAGCCGGCTGATCTCTGGTCCCCATTCCTGCCAGCTGCCCCAGCACATGCGCAGCATCGGCTCACCTGCCTCGAAAGCTTCCAGCGTGTCGCGCAGCGTCTGCGGCACGGGGCGGCTCGTTTGCGAGCTGGGGTCAGCAAAAACGTAAACCAGCTCGCCATGCACCAGGCGCTGTTCGCCGCGAAAAACGGCGGCCTGGAACAGCATCGACGACTTGCCGATGCGTGCACAGCGCATGCCCACGTCGCACGCGTCGTCGTAGCGCGCCGAGGCTTCGTATTCCAGCGTGGCCTTGCGCACGTACAGGTCGCCCTGCAAGGCTTCCATCGTGTCGTGATACGGCAGCGCCAAGGCACGCCAGTAGGCCGCCACGGCCGTGTCGAAGTACATCAGATAGTGGCCGTTGAAGACGATCTTCTGCATGTCCACTTCGGCCCAGCGCACGCGCAGGCGGTCGAAGAAGCGAAAGTGCTGACGTTCGGGTGCGGTGGGCTCGGTCATGTCGGTCTCAGTCAGTCGAAGTCAGTCGGTCATTCGAAAGGCTGCACGCAAAGCGTCCGCAGCGGTTTGCAGGGTCAGCGGCGCTTCCTTGAGCACACGGCCCATCTTGATGAAATCGTGCGTCATGCCGCGCACCAGTTCAAGCTGCACCGGCACACCCGCCATGCGCAAGTGGTCGGCATAGGCCAGGCCCTCGTCTACCAGCGGGTCGCATTCGGCCAGCACCACGCAGGCAGGGGCCACGCCGTCGGCTTCAGCATGCAGCGGGGCAAAACGCCAGTCTTCACGGTGTGCACGGGGAATGAAATGGTCGAAGAACCAGGCAATGGTGGCTGCATCGAGCAAGAAGTTCTGCGCGAACTTCAGGTGCGAAGGCGTATCGGCATGCGCCGTGGTGCCGGGCGTGATCAGCAACTGCAGCGCCAGCGGCAGGCCGATGTCGCGCGCGTGCAGCGCACAAGCTGCTGCCAGCGTGCCACCGGCACTGTCGCCGCCCACGGCCAGGGCGGGTACATCGGCGGCCAGGGCGCGCATGGCAGACCAGGCGTCTTCCACTGCTGCCGGGAAAGGGTGTTCGGGTGCCAGGCGGTAGTCCAGCGCCACCACGGCAGCACCGCTGCGCAAGGCCAGCTGGCGGCACAGGCTGTCGTGCGTTTCCAGGCCGCCCACCACGAAGCCGCCACCGTGCAGATACAGCAGCATAGGCAAGGGCTGAACCGAAGCCGCATACAGGCGCGCCGGCCGTGGCTTGCCGTCGCCGCCTGGCAAGTGCAGTTGCTCCACCCGCGCCAGCGGCGCGCGCGGCAGGTCCAGCACTTCTGCGCCCGCCAGGTAGGCGGCACGCGCTGCCGTGGGCGTCAGCTGATGAAAAGGCGGGCGGCCGGCGCGGAGGATGCGCTCCAGCACGCCCGCCATGGCGGGGGTGAGCAAGTGGTGTGGCATGGGCTGGCGAAGCCGCAGAGGATACTTTCAGGTTGATTGCAATCCTTTGAAGGGCCCCGCCATGGCGCGCATCCTGTATCTCACCCAGATCGACATCGACCCCGGCGTGGTGCGCCTGCTGCATGAGGAATGCGTGCGCTGCGGCATCCGGCGCCCCCTGGTCGTCAGCGACGCCGGCGTGCGCGCTGCCGGGGTGCTGCAAATGGCGCTGGACGCCTTGGGCAGCCTGCCGCATGCGGTGTTCGACCAGACGCCGAGCAACCCCACCGAAGCCGCCGTGCGCGCCGCCGTGGACATGCTGAAACGCGAAGGCTGTGACGGCCTGGTGGCAGTGGGTGGCGGAAGCAGCATCGACCTGGCCAAGGCCGTGGCGATTGCCGCCACCCACCCCGGGCCGCTGGCCACCTACGCCACCATCGAAGGCGGCAGCGCGCTCATCACCAGCAGCGTGCTGCCGCTGATCGCCGTGCCCACCACGGCGGGCACGGGCAGCGAGGTAACACGCAGCTCGGTGGTGAACGACACCGCGCGCCAGATCAAGGTCTCGTTGCGTGATTGGGCCATCGCCCCCAGCATCGCGATGGTCGATCCCGGTCTCACATTGGGATTACCGCCGCTGTTGACGGCATCGACCGGAATGGACGCCCTAACCCATGCCATCGAGGCCTATACCTGCAACCGTGCGACCCCAATCAGTGACGCACTGGCGCTCCACGCTATTCGCCTGATTGGTCCGAATCTGCCGGTTGCGGTGGCGGATGGTTCCAACACCGCTGCACGCGAGCAGATGATGCTGGCGAGCACGATTGCCGGCATGGCGTTTAGCAATGCCGATGTGGCGGCCGTACATTGCATCGCCGAAGCGCTCGGCGGTCGCTACGACACCCCGCACGGAATTGCGAATTCCACCTTCCTTCCCTGGATCTTTGCCTTCGATGCGCCGGCCGATCCGAAACGGCACGCCGATGTTGCGGTTGCCCTGGGAATCGCGACTGAGGATGACGAGCCGGGATACGCTGCCGAGCTGGCGTCTCGCCACCTGGTGGACCTGGCACGCACCATCGGCATTCCGCGCTTCCGCGAGCTGCCGGGCGTGCAGGAAGACGACTTTCCCTGGATCGCTTCGGCTTCCGTGGCGAACCTTTCCAACGCGAGCAACGCTCGCGTCATGGATGACGCCGACTATCTTGGCATCCTCGAATCCGCCTGGAATGCCTGATCCAGACCGTCGATCAGACATTCACGACCTTGATACCTGGGGTTGGCTCGGCACACGAGCGCGGAAAACCGCTAAACTCTCCCGACGCATCGGAGGTTCGGCGTGAGCTCTATGGAAGAAACATTGATCGACCAACTTGAAAACGAGATGACAGAACCAGTCGAGGAACAGGCGAACGCCGTGGT
>JBBQXN010000103.1:0-10275 GCA_038209585.1 Burkholderiales bacterium | reverse complement strand
GGGCACTGCAGCTCCTTGGCCAGCGCCTTCAGGCCGCGGCTGATCTCGCCGATCACGGTGGCGCGGTTTTCCTCGCTGCTGCTGCTGCCGCTCATCAGCTGCAGGTAGTCGATGACGATCAGGCCGAGCGTGCCGAATTGGCGCGCCATGCGGCGCGCGCGCGCGCGCAGTTCGGCCGAGTTCAGTCCCGGCGTCTCGTCGATGAACATCTGCACCTGCTGCAGCTTTTCCACCGCCTCGGGCAGACGCTCCCACTCTTCCTTGTCCAGGCGGCCGGTGCGCAGGTTCTGCTGGTTGATGCGGCCCAGGCTGCCGACGAGGCGCAGCGCCAGCTGCGACGCGCCCATTTCCATCGAGAACACCAGCACCGGCAGGCCTTCCTGCACGGCCACGTTCTCGGCGATGTTCAGCGCGAACGCAGTCTTGCCCATCGACGGCCGCGCCGCCAGCACGATCAGGTCGCCCTTCTGCAGGCCGGCCGTCATCTTGTCGAGGTCGTAGAAACCGGTGCGCACGCCGGTGACTTCCTCGGCGCCGTTGTCGTGCAGTTCCTGGACGCGGTCGATCAGCGAGACGACCAGCTTGTCGATGCTCTGGAAGCCCTGCTTCTGGCGTGAGCCTTCCTCGCCGATCTTGAAGATCTTCGTCTCGGCTTCGTCGAGGATGGTGCTGACGGGTGTGCCCTGCGGATTGAAGGCCTTGGTGGCGATCTCGTCGCTGGCGCCGATCAGCTTGCGCAGGATCGCGCGCTCGCGCACGATCTCGGCATAACGGCGCATGTTGGCGGCACTCGGGACGCTTTGCGCCATCGCGTTCAGGTAGGCCAGGCCACCGGCGTCGTCGGCCTTGCCCAGGCTCTGCAGCTGCTCGAAGACGGTGATCACGTCGGCTGGCTTGGTCTGCCCGACGAGCGCACCGATGGCGGCGTAGATCAGCCGGTGCTCGTAGCGATAGAAGTCGTCGGACGTCAGCAGGTCGGCGGCGCGGTCCCAGGCCAGGTTGTCGAGCAGCAGACCGCCCAGCACGCTCTGCTCGGCCTCGACCGAATGCGGTGGGACGCGCAGGCGAGCGACCTCGTCGTCGCGCTGCGGCATGCCGGCGCTCTGGGTACCGCGGGGATCGGTCAATGTGCTCATCTGGCCTTCATCGTACGGTGTTCGCGCGCAGACCCTGTGGACAAACCTGGGGGTAGCCGTTGCAGCTTCTGGGGAAAACGGGGGACAAGCGCCGACAACGGCCACGCCCATGAAAAAAGCCGGCGGGTGCCGGCTTTCTGGGGCTGCGCCTGCGGCGCGGCGGGGGCAATCAGTCGGCCTGGGGCACCACGTGGATCGTCACTTCCACAACCACATCGGTGTGAGCAGCGACGCTGACCGGGTGCTCGCCCTCGGACTTCAGCGGACCAGAGGGCATCCGAACTTGCGACTTCTGCACCGGCATGCCGGCCTTGGTCAGCGCTTCGGCGACGTCGGCGTTGGTGACCGAGCCGAACAGGCGGCCATCGACGCCGGCCTTCTGCGCAATGCGCACCGTCTTGCCGGTCATCTGGTCGCCCAGGGCCTGCGCGGTGGCCAGCTTCGCAGCGGCCACCTTTTCCAGTTCGGCACGGCGGCCTTCGAACTCCTTGATCGCCGATTCGGTGGCGCGGCGCGCCAGCTTGGTCGGGATCAGGAAATTACGGGCGTAGCCGTCTTTGACCTTGACGACATCGCCTAGGTTGCCGAGCTTGCCAACCTTTTCAAGAAGAATGATTTGCATGCTGCGCTCCTCAGACCTTGTGTTGATCGGAATACGGCAGCAGGGCCAGGAAGCGCGCGCGCTTGATGGCTGTGGTCAGCTGACGTTGGTAGTAAGCACGCGTTCCTGTCAAACGGGCCGGCGTGATCTTGCCGTTCTCGCCGACGAAGTCGCGCAGGACGTCGATTTCTTTGTAGTCGATCTCTTCGACGTTGGCCACCGTGAAGCGGCAGAACCGCTTGCGGCGGAACAACAGCGATTGGGTGTTGCGCTTGGGGCGCTTGTCCTTCGAGAAACGACCTTTACCACGTGGTGGGGGCATCTAGACCTCCTAATGAGCTTGCGATGAAAACCAGAAAACCGCTTGAAGCTGGACGGCAATTAGGCCAGGGCTTCAACCGAAGTGATGTGGAGAACGAGTCCGCGTCCGTTGCGTGAGGGTGCCACGAAGCCTGCGAACAGACCTGCAGAACCCAGCGCCATGGCCGCCAGCGTGCGCGTGATCTCACCAATGCCCACCGCGCGCATCTCCATGGAGACCTTGCGGGGCTGCCCGTCTTCGCTGGCCAGGCCTTCGTGCAGAAGGCTGATGTTCAGCGCCGGCAGGCCGGCAGGGGTGTAACGCAACGCTTGCCGCTCTTGCAGGGTAGCCGACAGAACCAGGCGGTTGATGCCGGCTTCCGTCAGACCTGCCAGAGGCGACGCGGCCAGCGAACTCAGGCCGAAGCCTCCTGACGTTCCTTGCGCGACTCTTCGCGTTCGACCGCCTTCATCATGATCGAAGGATTGGTCTCTGCCTTGTCGCGCCTGACCGTCATGTGCCGCAACACGGCGTCGTTGAAGCGGAAGCCCGTTTCCAGCTCAGTCAGGACGGCCTGGCTGCACTCGATGTTCAGACACAGGTAATGCGCCTTGGCGAGTTTCTGGATCATGTAGGCCAGCTGGCGGCGGCCCCAGTCTTCGACGCGATGGACCTTGCCTTCGCCCGCGGTGACCAGGGTCTTGTAGCGTTCCAGCATAGCCGGAACCTGTTCGCTTTGATCCGGGTGGATCAGCAGAACGATCTCGTAATGACGCATGAAATCTCCTTGTGGATGCCCGCACGGCATCTGATTGAAGCCGTGCAGTGAAGCCGCCCCGTTAAGCGTCTGACCACTTAGGTAGTCACGGGTGCGGCAAGGGAAAAGCCTTTGAGTATACCCCGCCTCAAGGGCCAGGTGGCCCGGGTGGCCCCAGTTCCGGATAGCGCACATGCTCCACCAGGTCCTGCACCTGCTGGCTGGGCGCAGGCGTGAGCAGGCTCACCACCACGATCACCGCAAAACCCACGGGCACACCAAACACTCCAGCGGAGACGGGCAGGATTTCGAACCAGGTGTGATCGGCAACGGATCCGCTGACCCCGAACAGGCTGCGCATCCAAGGCTGGGTGGTGGCCATGTAGTACAGGGTGACCGAAACGCCGGCCAGCATGCCCAGCACCGCGCCCCATTTGTTGGCACGCTTCCAGAAGATGCCCAGCACCAGGGCCGGGAAGAAGCCGGCAGCGGCCAGCGAGAAGGCGGCAGACACCAGGAACAGGATGTCGCCGACCTTCAGCGACGCCACATAGGCCGCTGCCAGCGCCACCACCAGCAGCAGCACCTTGCTGATCATCACGCGGCGCGCGGTGGGCGCGTTCGGGTCGATCATCTTGTAATACGTGTCGTGGCTCAGCGCATTGGCAATCGTCAGCAGCAAACCGTCGGCTGTGGAGAGCGCTGCTGCCAGACCACCTGCGGCCACCATGCCTGAGATGACATAGGGCAGCCCGGCGATCTCAGGCGTAGCCAGAACAATGATGTCGCCGCCGATGCGCATTTCACCGAGCTGGAAGATGCCGTCCTTGTTCACGTCGCTGACCGACAGCAGGTCGGGGTCGACCCTGGACCAGGCGCCTACCCAGGCCGGCAAGTCGTCGAATGACGTGCCCACCAGCACGTTGAAGACCTCGAACTTCACCAGCACAGCCAGTGCCGGCGCGGTGAAGTAGAGCAAGAAAATGAAGAACAGCGACCAGGTCACCGACTGTCGCGCCTGCTTCACCGAAGGCGTGGTGTAGTAGCGCATCAGGATGTGCGGCAGCGCGGCCGTACCCACCATCAGGCAGAACACCAAGGCCATGAAGTTGCGGCGCGAATCGTCGAAGAGCTTGCGCGACGGCGCGTCGCCTTGCGGATCGCCGGCGTAAGCCTGTGCATGCGGCGGCATGCCGGCCAGTGGTTTGGCGCGGGACTCTGCCGCGGCCTGCGCCGCCGTCCATGCAGCGCGCGCGGTGGTCTCGTCGCGCGGCAGAGCCATCAGTGCACGTTCGGCGGCCTGTACTTGAGCCAGCGGCGCGTTGGCGGTTTTCAGCGAGTCCAGCTGCTGTCGCGCGGCCGCATGATCGGCAGCCAGCGCGGCAGGTACATCCAGCAGCTTCACGGCCAGGCGGTTCGCCTGCGCGGCA
Organism: Burkholderiales bacterium; assembly: GCA_038209585.1. GTDB lineage: Bacteria > Pseudomonadota > Gammaproteobacteria > Burkholderiales > Burkholderiaceae_C > Rubrivivax. The sequence continues at coordinate 6,050 of JBBQXN010000103.1, read as the reverse complement.
AAAATGGAAATGACCTCCTGCTCCTTCGGGTCTGCAATCAAGGCCTGCTCCCGCGCCGTGACTTTTTCCAGCTGCGAGCCGTAAATGGCTTGGGGCACTGGAATGCCGGTCTGCTTCACGCTCAGCCAGACCACCGGGATCATGTAGGCAATGATGAGCACGATGTACTGCGCCACCTGCGTCCAGGTGACCGCGCGCATGCCGCCCAGGAAAGAACACACGAGGATGCCGCCCAGGCCGACGAAGATGCCGATCTCGAAAGCCAGGCCTGAGAGCCGCGTGGTGATGAGCCCCACGCCGTAGATCTGCGCCACGACATACAAGAAAGAACACAGGATGGCGATGACGATACCCACGCCCCGCGCGACATTGCCCTCATAGCGGGCGCCCAGGAAATCAGGGATGGTGAACTGGCCGAACTTGCGCAGGTAGGGCGCCAGAAACAGCGCCACGAGGCAATAGCCGCCGGTCCAACCCATGATGAAAGCCAGCCCGCCATAGCCGGTGAGGTAAAGCGTGCCGGCCAGGCCCAGGAAAGATGCCGCGCTCATCCAGTCGGCCCCGGTGGCCATGCCGTTGTAGACGGCAGGTACACGCCGGCCCGCCACGAAGTACTCGGCCGGGTCGCTGGTGCGGCTGACGATGCCGATGCCTGCATAAAGCGTCACGGTGGCCAGCAGGAAGACCAGGCCGATGGCCGAGCGCGACAAACCCATCTGCTCTGCCATCGCGAGAATGAGCACGAAGCAAACAAAACCGCCGGTATACCAGCCGTAGACCTGGTTCAACCCTTGCTTGAAGGCGGCGTTGACTTCTTTGCCGGGTGGTCTTGGTTCGGGCCTGGGCGTGGGGCTGGGGCTGGGGCTGGCCATCTCATTCTTCCTCGGCCACGCCGTGCTCGATGTCGAGCCGGTTCGTGCGGTACGAATAGAAAGCAACGATGGCGACATAGACCACCAGCGCGCCTTGTGCAGCTACCCAGAAGCTGAACGGCCAGCCAAAAAAGCTGAAACTGAGCTCGCGCGCGAAATAGGCAACGACGAAGGTGACGAAGAACCAGATCGCCATGAGCACGGCAGTCAAGCGCAGGTTCTTGCGCCAGTAGCTGCGGCGGTTCTCGCGCGGGCTCATGGCTCAGGCAGCGAGCGGTAATCCAGCTGAGGCTGTTTCTCGCTGCAGCTGCGCAGCCACCTGCGGCTCGAAACTTTGCAGGTGTTCGATGATTTGGCGCGCTTCTTCAGGCTGGCACAGCGCCGCATGCACATGCGCCAGCTGATACCAGCCGTGGGGCGACAGTGGCTGCAGCTCTGTGGCGCGACGCAGCGCCACGGTGGCTTCTTCCAGCCTGCCCAGGCGCATGAGCACCAGGCCCTGCCCATACCAGGCGCGGTCCAGTTCGCTGGCATGCACCACGCTTCGCTCGAAGGCGTGCAGTGCAGCTTGCCATTGACCGGCCGCCTCCAGCATGTAGCCATGGTTGAACCAGGCCGGGCCGTCCTCCGGGCGCCGTGCCAGCAGCCGTTCGCTGTCTGTCAAGGCCGCAGCCAGGTCGCCCAGCTGCATGCGCACGCTCGCGCGGCTGGCCAACGCGTAGGCGTCGTCGGGCCAGCGTAAAAGCATCGCGCTGAATACAGCCTGCGCTGCAGCGTGGCGACCAGCCAGCAGGCACGTCAGGGCCTGCCACTTGCGCCAGTGGTAAGCCATGCGCTGCGCCATCATCCGCGACAGCCCGTGTAGCCCAGCTGTTCGCACAACAGGAAGCCACGCTCGACGAAGACGGTGAAGCTCAGCAAAAGCAGCAGCAAAAACGTCAGCCAGGGCACTTGCGCATCAGGCAACTGGCGTGGCGTGAGCAGCCGTACGGAGGCAGTGAACGGCCGGCTCAGCAGGCGCAGCAATTGATAAAAGACATTGGCCTGGCGACCGGGGCCGGCCAGCACATGCAGCACGGCCTGCCCTAGCAAAGCCAACAAGGCAATGGCAAGGACAAGCTGGGCCATATTCAGGAGGGTGAGCAAGGGCATCTATTGGACGCATGGGGGCAGCGGCCTGCAGCAGGCCGCCGTTTCGGCAGCGTGCGCAGAGGCGCTTACTCGGGTCTGACGCAGGCGGCCCTTGTGCAGACAAGCCGCCTCAGGTTTTACCCTGGTATCTCCCCTTGTGTCGCTTTGAACCGGCTGCCGTCATCGCCTCAGCGCTCGGCGAGCCGCTTCCAGGTCTCGACGACGGTGTCGGGGTTCAGCGAGATCGACACGATGCCCTCGGCCGCCAGCCAATCCGCAAAGTCAGGGTGGTCGCTCGGGCCTTGGCCGCAGATGCCCACGTACTTGCCCGTGGCCCGGCAAGCCGCGATGGCGCGCGAGATCAGGGCTTTGACGGCCGGGTCGCGTTCGTCGAAGTCTTTGGCCAGTTGCTCCAGACCGGAATCGCGGTCCAGGCCCAGAGTCAGCTGCGTGAGGTCGTTGGAGCCGATCGACATGCCGTCGAAGTGCTCCAGGAACTGCTCGGCCAGCACGGCATTGCTGGGTACCTCGCACATCATGATCAGCTTCAGGCCGTTTTCGCCGCGCTTCAAACCGCGCTCAGCCAGCATCTCGGCCACGCGCTGCGCCTGACGCACCGTGCGCACGAAGGGCACCATGATCTCGACGTTGCTGAAACCCATGTCCTGGCGCACGCGCTTGAGCGCTTCGCATTCCATGGCAAACGCGTCGGTGAATTCACCACTGAGATAGCGGCTGGCGCCACGGAAACCCAGCATCGGGTTTTCTTCGTCGGGCTCATAGCGGGTACCGCCGATGAGCTTGCGGTATTCGTTGCTCTTGAAGTCCGACAGGCGGACGATGACCGGCTTGGGCCAGAAGGCAGCAGCGATGGTGGCAATGCCCTCGACCAGCTTGTCGACATAGAAAGCGCGCGGGCTGGCATGACCACGGGCCACGCTCTCCACGGCCTTCTTCAGGTCGGCGTCGATGTTCGGATAGTCCAGGATCGCCTTGGGGTGGACGCCGATGTTGTTGTTGATGATGAATTCCAGCCGCGCCAGACCCACGCCGCTGTTGGGCATCTGCGCGAAGTCGAACGCCAGTTGCGGGTTGCCCACGTTCATCATGATCTTGATCGGGCAATACGGCATCTCGCCGCGCACGACATCAGTGATCTCGGTTTCCAGCAAGCCGTCGTAAACGAAGCCGGTGTCGCCTTCAGAACACGACACCGTCACCAGGCTGCCTTCGACCACGCTTTCCGTGGCGTTGCCACAGCCCACCACGGCAGGAATGCCCAGCTCGCGGGCGATGATGGCGGCATGGCAGGTGCGGCCGCCACGGTTGGTGACGATGGCACTGGCGCGCTTCATCACCGGCTCCCAGTTCGGGTCGGTCATGTCGGTCACCAGCACGTCACCGGGCTGTACGCGTTCCATCTCGGCCGGGCTGGACACCAGGCGCACCGGGCCGGAACCCACCTTCTGCCCAATGGCACGGCCCTCGGCCAGCACCGTGCCCGTGCCCTTGATCTTGTAGCGCTGCTCGACCTTTCCTTCAGACTGGCTCTTCACCGTTTCAGGCCGGGCCTGCAGGATGTAGAGCTTGCCGTCGATGCCGTCCTTGCCCCACTCGATGTCCATCGGCCGGCCGTAATGGCGCTCGATGATCAGCGCGTAGCGGGCCAGTTCGGTGACGTCGGCATCGTTGAGCGAATAGCGGTTGCGAAGCTCTGGCGGGTTGTCCAGGATCTTCACCAGCTTGCCGCTGGCCGATTTTTCTTCAGCACTGGCGAATTCCATACGCTGCAACTTGCTGCCCAGCGCGCGGCGGATCACGGCCGGCCGGCCCGCATCCAGCGTGGGCTTGTGGACATAGAACTCGTCCGGGTTCACGGCACCCTGCACCACGGTTTCGCCCAGGCCGTAGCTGCTGGTGATGAAGACCACCTCTTTGAAGCCGCTTTCGGTGTCGATGGTGAACAGCACGCCGGCCGAGCCCAGGTCGCTGCGCACCATCCGCTGCACGCCGGCCGACAAGGCCACGTCGGCATGGGCGAAGCCCTTGTGCACGCGATAGCTGATGGCGCGGTCGTTGTAGAGGCTGGCAAACACCTCTTTCATGTGGTGCAGCACGCCGTCGATGCCGGTGACGTTGAGAAAGGTTTCCTGCTGGCCGGCGAAAGACGCATCAGGCAGGTCTTCAGCGGTGGCGGACGAACGCACGGCAAAGCTGGTGCGCTCGGGCTCGGGCGAGTCGGCCACCAGCGCTTCGAAATGCGTGCGGATGGCCGCGTCCAGCGCAGGCGGAAAAGGCGTGGCCACGATCCAGCCGCGTATCTCTTCGCCCGCCACCGCCAGGGCGCGGGTGTCGTCGACGTTCAGGGTTTCCAGGCGCGTGCGGATGCGGGTGCCGAGATCATCGTGCTGCAGAAACTGTCGGAAAGCCTGCGCAGTCGTGGCGAACCCGCCCGGCACACGCACGCCCGTGGCAGCCAGTTGGCTGATCATCTCGCCGAGCGAGGCGTTCTTGCCGCCTACGGTCTCGACGTCGGTCATTCTCAGTTGTTCAAACGGGACGACCAGGGCGGTCGCCAGGGTAGCTGCAGACATGTGGAAACTCCGGGAAGTGAAAAAATCGGTGCTTCCGCATGCGCTTTCCGGCGCACGACCCCGCCGCGCACCATTCCCGAGTGGGCAGCGCAGGCGGGTCGAAGGGCCAGGCCGAGGAGGAACATCTCTGGGCTGAAAGGGGCGGAATGGAGCCACAGATTCTAAGGACTTCGTCCGTATGATCGGGCGGTTTTCCATGCCAAAGGCACGTCACATGACCGACCGGACCGTGTTCTTCGTTTCTGACGGCACTGGCATCACGGCCGAGACATTCGGCAATTCGGTACTCAACCAGTTTCCCTCCAAGCTGCGCCATGTGCGCCGGCCCTTCATCGACTCCATCGATAAGGCACAAGCCGTCGTCGCCGAGATCAACGAAGTGACCTTGCGCGAAGGCAAGCGCAGCATTGTCTTCATCACCCTCATCGATGATGCCGTGCGCGCCATCGTCATGGGCGAAGGCTGCAAGGGCATGGTGCTGGACATGTTCCGCACCTTCGTCGAGCCGCTGGAACTGGAGTTGGGCGTGAAAAGCAACCACCGCGTGGGCCGCTTCACCGATGCCAACGAGAGCGCCGAATACAACAGCCGTATCGACGCCATCAATTTCAGCCTGGCCCACGATGACGGGCAAAGCGCGCTGAACCTGGACATCGCCGACGTCGTGCTGCTGGGCGTCAGCCGCAGCGGCAAGACGCCGACCAGCCTGTACCTGGCCATGCAGCATGGCATCAAGGCCGCCAATTACCCGCTGATTCCCGAAGACTTCGAACGCGGCCACCTGCCCAAGCCGCTGCAGCCCTTTAAGCGCAAATGCTTCGGCCTGACCATCGACCCGGAGCGCCTTTCGCAGATCCGCCATGAACGCCGCCCCGACAGCAAGTACTCGGCATTGGCCAACTGCCGCTATGAAGTCAACGAGGGCGAAGCCATGATGCGGCGCGAAGGCATCGCCTGGCTGTCGAGCACGCACAAGTCGATCGAAGAGATCGCCACGACGATCCTGCGCGACCTGCGGCCGGACAGATTGATCTACTGAGGCTTTGCGCCGAGCGCGCGCCTGGCGCTTTCGTACAGGCACACGGCAGCCGCTGCGGCCACGTTCAGGGACTCTTCACCGCCGGGCTGTGGAATGCGCACCTGCAGCACGCAGCGCGCCAGCAACTCGGGCGAAACGCCCTGCCCTTCGTGCCCCAACACCCAGGCGCAGGGTGCAGGCAGTTCGGCCTGCGGCAGATCGGCGCCCCCATGCGAACTGGTGGCCACCCAGGGGATGCTCAGCGCGGCCAGAGCATCGATGGCCAGCCCTTCGTGCAAGTCCAGCCCAAAGTGCGCGCCCATGCCGGCGCGCAGCACCTTGGGCGACCACAGTGCAGCCGTGCCCTGCAAGGCCAGCACCTGGCGCACGCCGAAGGCCGCGGCGCTGCGCAGGATGCTGCCGACATTGCCGGGG
>JBBQXN010000102.1:0-10425 GCA_038209585.1 Burkholderiales bacterium | reverse complement strand
GTATGCCGTGGGTGAGGAGTACGCCAACTTTGCCCGCCGCTTCGCCCACCGGCTGGCCGGGGCGCAAGGCGAAGACGCGCTGAAGCTGGCTGGCGAAGCCATTCGCGGCGTGGCCCTGGGCGTGGGCGTGACGGCGGTGGTGCAGTCGGTGCTGGGCGGCATCGGCCTGGCGGCCGCTGGCGTACCACTGACGGGACTGCTGACGGCGCTGATGTTCATGCTGTGCATCGCCCAGGTCGGGCCGGTGCCGGTGCTGGTGCCAGCCGCGATCTGGCTGTTGTGGAGCGACAGCACCGGCTGGGGCATCGCGCTGCTGGTCTGGTCGGCGGTGCTGGGTACGCTGGACAACATCATCCGCCCGGTGATGATCCGCCTGGGAGCCGACCTGTCGCTGATCCTCATCTTCGTCGGCGTCATCGGTGGCCTGGTGGCTTTCGGCTTGGTGGGCCTGTTCGTCGGCCCGGTGGTGCTGGCCGTGGCGTTGCGGCTGCTGGAAGCCTGGATGGGCGAAGAAAAGGCATCGGGTCCGGAACTGCGGCCTTAGCAGGCCATTCCGCCTTTCAGGCTTTCAGGCTTTCAGCTTTTCAGCCGTTCCAGCAGGCCCGCCGTAGAGGCGTCCAGCCCGCTGCTGCCTGCGTTCGCTTCGCTGCTGGCCAGGCGCGGCAGCAGCGCGTTGCACAGCGACTTGCCCAGTTCCACACCCCACTGGTCGAAGCTGTTGATGCCCCAAAGCGCGCCGCTGGTGAACACCCGGTGCTCGTACAGGGCGATCAGTGCGCCCAGGCTGTGCGGCGTCAGCGCTTCCAGCACCAGGGTGGTGCTGGGCCGGTTGCCGGGGAAGGCGCGCTGTGCCGCTGACTCCGTGTCGTCGCTGGCGGGCCTGCCTTGCATCAAGGCCTGGCTTTGCGCCAGGCAGTTGGCCAGCAGCTTCTGGTGCAGCTCGGCATAAGGATGGCTGGGCGTCTTCACGGCGATGAATTCCACCGGCACCACGTCCGTGCCCTGGTGCAGCATCTGGAAATACGCATGCTGCCCGTTCGTGCCGGGTTCGCCCCAAACCACCGGGCTGGTGGAAAAGGGCAGCGGCCGGCCCGCCATGTCCACGCGCTTGCCGTTGCTTTCCATCTCCAGCTGCTGCAGATAGGCCGGCAGGCGCGCCAGCCCCTGGTGGTAGGGCGCCACGCTGCGGCTGGTGAAGCCGTGGAAATTGCGGTACCAGACGTCGATCAGCCCCAGCAGCACGGGCAGGTTCTGCGCCAGCGGCGTGTCGGCAAAGTGCCGGTCCATGGCATGCGCTCCAGCCAGCAGGGCACGAAAGTTTTCAGACCCGATGGCAATGGCGATCGGCAGGCCGATGGCGCTCCACAGCGAATAGCGGCCGCCCACCCAGTCCCAGAAACCAAAGCTGCGGTGGATACCGAATTGCGCTGCCGCCACGACGTTGGTGGTGGCTGCAGCAAAGTGCCGCGCCACGTCGCCTTCGCTGCGCCCCTGGGCCAGAAACCAGGCACGCGCCACGGCGGCGTTGGCCATGGTTTCCTGCGTGGTGAAGGTCTTGCTGGCGATGATGAACAGCGTGTGCTCGGCTTGCAGCCCGCGCAGTGTTTTTTGTATCGCGTGGCCATCGACATTGCTGATGAAGTGCAGCCGCTTGCCGTGGTGTGCATAGGCGTCCAGCGCCGGCACCACCATTTGCGGTCCCAGGTCGCTGCCGCCGATGCCGATGTTGACGATGTCGGTGATGGCGTCATCACCGCGCACCTGTTCGGCGAAGGCCAGCATCGCGTCCAGCACGGTGTGCACGTCGGCGCTGTGCGGTGCCGCACCCGGCGGCGCGCGCAATGCGGTGTGCAGCACGGCGCGGTTCTCGCTGGTGTTGATGGCGTCGCCGCGCAGCATGGCGTCGCGGTGCGCTTCCAGGCCGCAGTCGCGCGCCAGGTCCACCAGGGCGTGCAGCGTGGCGTTGTCAACGAGGTTCTTCGACAAGTCGGCGAAGATGCCAGGCGCCTGCACGCTCAGGGCGCTGAAACGGTCGGGGTCGCGGGCGAAGGCCTCGCGCAGGTCCAGGCCACGGCCATGCGCTGCAAAGTGGTCTTGCAGCACGGTCCAGGCCGCGGTTTCGTCGCAGCGCATCAGGGCTGGATCAGCCGATCGAGCTTGCCCGCGTCAGCAGCAAAGGCGCGGATGCCTTCGGCGAGCTTCTCGGTGGCCATCGCGTCTTCGTTCAAGGCCCAGCGAAAGCTTTTCTCGTCGTGGTGCACGGCAGGCAGGTCCATGGCCACGGCGGCATCGGCGTCCAGCGCGCGCGCTACGGGTGCCTCGCTGGCCTGCAATTGCGCCAGCAGGTCGGGGCTGATGGTCAGCAAGTCGCAACCCGCCAGTGCCAGCACCTGGCCGGTGTTGCGAAAGCTGGCTCCCATCACCTGCGTGGCAATGCCGTGGCGTTTGTAGTGCTGGTAGATCGCCCGCACGCTTTGCACGCCTGGGTCGAACTCGCCCGCGTTCTCGGTTTCAACCCATTGGGGGCCGGCAGCTTTCTTGTGCCAGTCGTAAATGCGGCCGACGAAAGGCGAGATCAAACGCACACCCGCGTCGCCACAAGCCACGGCCTGGCAAAAGGCAAACAGCAAAGTCAGGTTGCAGTGGATGCCTTCGCGTTCCAGCACCGCGGCCGCGCGGATGCCCTCCCAGGTGGCGGCGATCTTGATCAGCACGCGCTCGGGGCCCACGCCAGCGGCGCGGTACAGCGCCATCAAGCCGCGCGCACGCGCGATGGTGGCTTCGGTGTCGAAAGACAGCCGCGCATCGACTTCGGTGCTCACACGGCCAGGCACCACTTTCAGGATGTCCAGCCCGAAGCGCACCAGCACCTGGTCAACGATGGCCGGCAGCGGCTGGCCGGCATGGGCCGCCACGGTTTCTGTCAGCAGCGGCGCGTAATCGGGCTGCTGCACCGCTTTCAGGATCAGGCTGGGATTGGTGGTCGCGTCTTGCGGCGCGAACTGCGCCAGTTCACGAAAGTTGCCGGTGTCGGCGACGACCGTGGTGTGTTGCTTGAGCTGGGCAAGTTGGTTCATGGCAGTGATCCTTTGGCACGGGCCCGATGGTCAGAACCCGTTTTTCAACACCCATTAGACCCGACTCGTCAGGCGTTCCACCCGAGCCCACCCGTTGCACACTGACGCGGTGCGCCATGACCGAACTGACCGCCGCTGATCGCCGGAACGCCCCGCTGCCGGCCGACCGCATCGACCCGTCTGCACGCGTGCCCGGCCCGCCCAGCGAGGCAGAACTGGCGCGCCGCCGGCCCACCCCCCTATGGCAAGCCGTGCTGCTGGCAGCGCTGCTGCACCTGTGGCTGGTGCTGCTGCTGGGCAGCGTGCCCCCGGGCAGCGCCGCGCCGGGGCAGGGGCTGTGGGGCGCGGTCAACCTGCGCTTGCAGGGCAGCGGCCCGCTGGATCTTTCTTCGGAGCCTTTGCCTCTGCCGCTGCCTTTGCCGCTGCCTTTGCCTGTAACCGGCCCACCCGGCGATGCCCCTCAACCACGCGCTGGCGGTGTTGTTCGCGACACGTACCCGGCGCAGCAGGAAGCGCCGGGTGCTGCGCTGCGTGGCGACTGGGCGGCCATGCCATCGCCTTCCGTGACCCCGGCGTTGAGTGCTCCCGCCCCCGCACCCGACAAGGCTCCCGCCCCCGACCTGCCAGTTTTGGAGCGTGCGTCCGACCTGAAGCCGCTTCTGCCTGAAATGAACCCACTGCCAGCCTTGGCGTCCGTTCCCAGCATGCAGGCCGACCTTCCCCACACACCGCTGGCCACCACGCCGCCGGCGCTGAACCTGCCGGCCCTGGCCATGCCTGCTGCGCCCACGTCTGGGCGGGCTGCACCACCCGAGCTGTCGGCAGCCCGTGAAGCATGGGCATCGTTGCCAGAAACTGCGGTAGATACGCTCACGACCAGCCTGCCCCAGTTCGGTGATCTGCCCGAACTGAGTGCTGCGCCCGTTCTGAGCCCAGCCGCGCCTGCGGCCATGACATCAGCGGCCACCTCCATCGGCCGGCCAGACGCCGGCCCCACCCAAGGCGCAGACGTGGCCACACCGCCTTCAGCCCCGGCCAGCGCCGCCCGCTTGAACCTGCAGTTGCCGCGCTCGCGCGGCGGCGAGTTGTCGCGCCTGGGTTCTGGCGGCCTGCTGGCGGTGCTGCCGCGCCCGCCAGAGCGCAAGCCCAGGCTGGAACAAGCGCTGGACAGCGCAGCCCAGCCCGATTGCCGCACCGCACATGCCCAGCTCGGCCTGTTGGCTGTCGTGCCCCTGGCGCTGGACGCGCTGAAGGCTGACGGTGGATGTCGCTGGTGATTCGCTTTCAATTGGCTGTTGAGCCGCTGTTGAGCCGCTGTTAAGCCGCCCGAACCCGGCACCCTGGCCCTGGCGGGCCTGGCGGGCCTGGCGGCCTTGGCCCTGGCCGGCATGCTGGTCTCCAGCCAGCGGCGCCGGCGCGCCTGGCCACCAGCCTGCTCCCTAAGTAGTCTGGAAGCGGAAACTGCTGATCGCATCGGCCAGTCGCGCGGCCTGATCCTGCAGGCCCGAAGCGGCCAGATTGCTCTGCTGCACCAAAGCCGCGTTGTGCTGGGTGGCCTGGTCCAGGTTGGACACGGCATGGCTGACCAGGCCGACACCGCTGGCCTGTTCGATCGACGCGGCGCTGATCTCGCTGATCAGGGTCGACACGCTGCGCACCTGATTCATGATGTCTTCCATGGTGGCGCCCGCTTCGCGCACCAGGCGGGAGCCGGCGTCGACTTTCTCCACGCTGCTGCCGATCAGCGACTTGATCTCGCGTGCAGCTTCGGCGCTGCGTTGAGCCAGCGACCGCACCTCGCCTGCCACGACCGCGAAACCCCGACCCTGCTCGCCGGCACGGGCAGCTTCCACAGCCGCATTCAAGGCCAGGATGTTGGTCTGGAAGGCGATGCCGTCGATGACGCTGATGATGTCGGCAATACGCTTGGAGCTGTCGTTGATGGCGTCCATGGTCGTCACCACCTGACCCACAACTTGGCCGCCCTTGACCGCAGCCGTGCTGGCGGCGCTGGCCAGCTGGGTGGCCTGGCGCGCGGCGTCGGCATTGCTCTTCACACTGGCGTTCATCTGTTCCATCGACGCTGCCGTTTGCTGCAGGCTGCTGACTTGCTGATCGGTGCGTGAAGACAGGTTGGCGCTGCCAGTGGCAATCTGCACCGAACCCGTGGCGATCGAGTCTGATGCGGCACGCACGCGGTCCACCACTTCGACCAGTCCCGTCTGCATGGCAGACAACGAAGCCAGCACACTGCCTGCGGGCGCCTGCTGGGCGCCTGCCACGGGGCTCAGGTCGCCGGCTGCCACGCGGCGTGCCACATCGCTCAGTGCCAGCGGCTCGGCGCCCAGCTGTTGCAGGATGCTGCGGCCGATCAGCCAGGCCAGCCCGGCGCCGAAGGCCAGTGCGGCGGCCAGCATGCCCAGCATGGCCGACAAGAAGCCCTGCGCTTCGTTCAGCGCCAGCTTGTTCTGTTCCTGCAGCCTGACTTCCTCGAAGTCGATGAGCTGGTTGATGGCGGCCAGCCACTGTTCGAACTGCGGCTTGGCTTCCTGCCAGAGCACGGTGTAGGCGCCGTCAGGGTCGTTGGCCGCTACCTTGGCGATGACCTGGCTGGTCGAAGCCAGAGCGCGGGCTTCGATGCCTTGGATCGCGCCGTACAGCTGACCCAGTTGCGCGGCGTCGCCAGAGGCTTTGAGCAGAGTCTCCAGGGGCCCGGCCGATTCGGCGTAGAACCGGGCCAGGCGCTCGATCGCGGCCAGCTCGCGCGCGCGGTCTTCGGTTGTCTTGCTCAAGGCCACGTCGCGCACGGCAATCGACCGGTCGTGGGCCGAGCCGCGAAAGTTGATGGCGTACCGCTGGATCGGCGAATGTTCGTGGCTGTTGGCCTGCAGTGCCGTCTTGATGGTCTGCACCTTCACCACCGCGATGGCGGTGACCAGCACCAAGAAGCCCAGCAGGGTGCCGAAACCGTAGGCCAGCCTTCTGCTGACCGGGACATTGTTCATATTCATCTTCGCGCTCCGTCTTCTTGCATGGGGGTGAGGTGACCCCGCCACAAATCATTTCGGCGCGAGACGCGAAGACTGAAGCCACCCAGCCCACCGGCCATGCAAGTCAGCGCTACAAGACCAGTACAGCGCGGAAGTCGTTGACGTTAGTGAAGGTCGGCCCCGACACCACCAGGTCGCCCAGCGCTTCGAAAAACGGGTACGCATCGTGCTGGTCCAGCAGCGCCGCGGCGTTCAGCCCCAGCGCCTGGGCGCGGGCCAGCGTGCTCGGTGTGACGATGGCGCCGGCATTGGCTTCCACGCCGTCGATGCCGTCGGTGTCGGCAGCCAGCACATGCACGCCTGGCTCGCCCTGCAGCGCCATGGCGCAGCCCATCAGGAATTCGCCGGCGCGCCCGCCACGGCCGGGCGAATTCGTGCGCACGGTGACCGTGGTTTCTCCGCCGCTCAAGATCACGCAAGGCTTGCTGAAAGGCTGACCGCGCCGCGCCACGGCGCGCGCCAGGGCGGCGTGCACCTTGCCCACCTCGCGGCTTTCGCCTTCCAGGTCGTCGCCCAGGATGTGGGCTTCGACACCCCTGCTGCGCGCCAGTGCGGCGGCGGCTTCCAGGCTTTGCTGCGGCGTGGCGATCATGTGCACGGCGTGGCCGGCAAACAGCGCATCGCCAGGCTTGGGCGTCTCGAAGGCACCGCTTTCCAGGCCTGCCAGCGCGGCGGGCGGCACCTGGATGCGGTAGCGGCGCAAGATGGCCAGGGCGTCGGCGCAGGTGCTGGGGTCGGGCACGGTGGGGCCGCTGGCAATGACTTCGGGCGCGTCGCCCGGCACATCGCTGATGAGCAGGGTCACCACCCGCGCCGGCGCGCACAGGGCAGCCAGGCGGCCGCCCTTGATCCTGCTGAGATGCTTTCTCACGCAGTTCATCTCGTCGATGGCCGCGCCACTGTGCAGCAGGGCTTTGTTCACGGCTTGCTTGTCTGCCAGGCTCAGGCCCGGGGCTGGCAGCGAGAGCAGGGCCGAGCCGCCGCCGGAGATCAGGCACAGCACCAGATCGTCTGCTGTCAGGCCCTGGGCCATCTGCAGGATGCGCGTTGCAGCTTGTTCGCCTGCAGCATCGGGCACCGGGTGGCGGGCCTGCACCACTTCGATGCGGCCGGGCCTTGCCAGGTAGCCCGGTGGCACATGGCCATAGCGCGTGACGACCAGGCCGGACAAAGGCGCATCCGCCGGCCAAAGCGCGTCTACCGCTTCGGCCATGGCGCCACCGGCTTTGCCCGCACCCAGCACCACCGTGCGCCCGCGCGGCGGCGGGGGCAGGTGGGCGGCCGTGGTGTGGCCGGGCAGCGCGCGCTGTACGGCGGCGTCGAACAGGGCCAGCAGGAAGGCGCGCGGCTCATCCTGGGGGCGGGGCAGGGGCGGGTATGTCATGGGCCGCTCTTTCGGCGCTTTTTCAGCGCTTATTTAATTTAACGCTCTGCAATGTAGTGCTGCATCACCGGCCGCTCGCCGGGCAGCAGATAGTCCAGCAGCGCCACTTCCAGCTCTTCATCGGCCAGCGTGCGCCGCGCCCGCTGGTGCAGGTAGTCGGCCCAGCTGGTGACGATGAAGCGTTCGCAAAAGCGTGTGCCTTCTGCGATTTCAGCCGCGTCGCTCTGCTGGCCCAGGTCGCGGTAGACGCGCCAGAAGGTGGCGCCATCGCGCTTGCGCGGCGCGCGCAGCAGGCTGACCGCTTCCAGGAACGCGCCCGTGGCGTCGGCCCGCACGCGATAGGCGATTTCCACTGCCACCGGGCCCGATTCAGGCGCGGGCGGGTACTTCACGAACAGGTCTTGCGACAGCGGCACCTGCGTCACTTCGTCCAGCCCGCCCATGCGCAGCGGAAAACGCCTGGCCAGCAACAGGCTGGACAGCATGGCCGCTGCCGCCAGCAGCAAGGTCGGCGTGAGCCCGACGATGCCCGAGACCGCACCCCAGACCGCCGAGCCCAGCGCAAAGGCACCCAGCGCGCACAGCGTGTGCATGGCAGTGGCGCGGGCACGCACCCAAGGCGGCACACTGGTCTGCGTGGCCGTGTTGTAGGTGGACATCACCGACATCCAGCTCGCGCCCGCGGCCACCAGGGCCAGGTAAACGACGAAATGCACCGTCACCAGCGCACTGACGGCCATGGCTCCGGCAAAAACAGCCGCAGAAACCGCCACCAGCCTTTCCAGGCCCCAGCGAATCCGCATGCGCCCGATCGCCAGGCCCGCCATCACCGCGCCGCTGCCCAGGCAGCCCATCAGAAAACCGAACCCGGTGGCACCCAGACCCAGCTGCCGCTGGCCGATGACGGGCAGCAGCGCCCACAAGGCCGAGCCCGCCGCGCTGTAGGCGCCCGTGCGCACCAGCTGCGCCAGCACGGTGTCTGAATGGCGCGCAAAGCGCAGCGCGCTCAGCATGCCGCCCCAAAGCCGCTCTGCCGGCAGGCGCGAAGGCGGATGCGGCTTGGGCGGGTGCCGGCGCACGGCTTCGAACAAGCCACCAATGCCCAGCACGGCCAGCGCAAACACCCAGCCGCTGCCCACCGCAGCAAACACCGCGCCGCCGATCGCCGGGCCCAATGCCCGCGCGCTGTTGTAGCTGATGCCGATGGCCGTGATGGCCTGCGGCAACTCGTCGCGCGGCACCACGTCCACGATGGTCGAATTCCAGCTCGGCGACAGCACGGCCGTGCAGCAGCCGGCAATGAAGGTGAAGAACAGCAGGGTCGCCGGCCCGGCCCAGCCGCCCAGCGCCAGCGCCGCCAGCAGCGTCACCACCAGGGCCTGGGCGATCAGCGCGCCCAGCATCAGGCGCTTGCGGTCGGTGGTGTCGGCCATCACGCCGGCGGGCAGCGAGAACAGGAACATGGGCAGGAACACGGCGGTCTGCACCAGCGCGGCCAGGAATGACGAGCCCGTGAGTTCGATCATCAGCCAGGCCGTGGCCATGGCCTGCATGGCGTTGCCGATGAAGTAGATGCTGCCGCCCGTCAACAGCGCGCGGAAAGCGCCGTGGCGCAGCGTGGCGCGGATCGTGACGGAAGCGTCGGGCATTTCGGTGCATCGTAAGCCGGGCGTGGGCAGCGCCTGAATTTGTGAGGCCCACCCCTCGCTTGCGGGGTTGAAGATGTGTCGCCCCGCTGTCGAGGTGTAGCGGTAGCCGAAGCTCGCCTGCATATTGCTTGGAGAGCGGGTGGTTCAGAGGGCTACACCCCAACCAACACTTCCAGGAGTTTCGATGCATACGTTCTCTTCACTGTCTTCCACCAGCCTGCGAAAGACAGCCGTTGCTGCAGTGTTCGGCACCAGCTTGTTGCTCGCCGCCGCCACTTCGCATGCGCAAATCGTGTTCAGTG
Organism: Burkholderiales bacterium; assembly: GCA_038209585.1. Taxonomy (GTDB): domain Bacteria; phylum Pseudomonadota; class Gammaproteobacteria; order Burkholderiales; family Burkholderiaceae_C; genus Rubrivivax. The sequence continues at coordinate 963 of JBBQXN010000102.1, read as the reverse complement.
GCCCGGTGAATCTGGACATTCCAGTTTCGAACAATGGTCTGTACCTGAACGTCGTGACTGGTGTGAACAACCTGCCCGCGCCCGGTACGGGTGGATCGACGGTAGGCGGCTGGGATATCAACATCTGGAGCATCACCGGGCTGGGTTTCTTCAACCCATCTTCACCTGCAGGCGGTGTTTACGCCATCACCGCCCCCGGGATTGCGGCCAACCTGGCGCCCGGCAGCTTGATCGGCGCCGGCAGCACGTTCGGCAGCGGAACGTCAGCGAACACAGCGCAGTGGAACCTGAACAGCTCCAACAACTTCTTTGGTTTCCGCTTCACCAATGAAGGTAGCGGGACCACGCACTACGGTTGGGGCCAGATCGCCCTGGGCGCCACCGCCAATGCCGCAGGACGTAGCCTCGTGGCCTATGCTTTCGAACTCACCCCCGGCGTGGGTATTACCGTCGTGCCTGAACCCAGCACCTACGCCCTGATGGGTCTGGGCCTGGCCGGCCTGCTGGTGGCTGCGCGCCGCCGCAAACAAGGCTGATAGTCGCTTTCAGCCTTCGGGCTGAACGACAAAACGCCCCTGCGGTTTTGACCGCAGGGGCGTTTTTCATGGACGCTCGGAATGTCAGTCCGGCTGCACCGGATGATTCGCCAGCATCTCCAGCGCCTTGACCAAGGCGCTGTGGTCCAGATCCTTCATGCCATTCGCAGCACAGGCCTGCATCAGCTGCGCGGCACCCGCCGTTTGCGGCAGCGACACGCCCAATGCGCGCGCGCCGGCCAAAGCCAGATTCAGATCCTTCTGGTGCAAGCCAATTCGAAAGCCAGGCGCAAACGTGCGCTTGATCATGCGTTCGCCATGCACTTCAAGAATGCGGCTGCTGGCAAAACCGCCCATCAGCGCCTGGCGCACCTTGGCCGGGTCGGCGCCGGCCTTGCTGGCAAACACCAGCGCTTCGCTGACGGCG
>JBBQXN010000101.1:0-10469 GCA_038209585.1 Burkholderiales bacterium | reverse complement strand
TCACCCAATCGAGTCGACGCCGAAACCGCTTACCGCCTGAACGCCGTGCTGGTGAAAGCCGGCGTGCAGCTCGATGGGGATGGTTTCGTGGTGATGGGCCGCGTAACCGACAGCCAGCGCCGTGTGCAAGCGGGGCTGGTGGTCATCGCCTACGACCGAGACCTGCGGCGCTGGCAGGAACTGGGCCGCACCGAGACCGACACCGACGGGCTGTTCGTCATTCGTTACGCCTATGAGTCTTACCGACAGGCCGAAGGCAAGGTGCAGCCCGAATTGGACCTGGTGCTACAGGTGGCGCGGCGGCTCGACAACGAAGACCTGGAGCCGCTCTTCACCCAAGAAGAGCAGCGCCCGGTACCGCCGGTCGCGACGGTGGACGTGGTAATTCCGGCACCACCAGAGTCGCAGCCCAGCGAGTTCGAGCGGGTCACGGCACTCGTCATGCCGTTGTTGGTTGGGCAGGGAGACGAACGGCGCCAAAGGCCAACTACGATCGCCGCAGGTCCGAGCGTCGTTCCGGTGGGCGCGCCGCGCTACACCGACCTGGCGCCGCACGCCATCAACGCCGACGACGTGGCCTTCATCGTGCGCGAAACGGGGTTGGAGGTCGATGCGGTGAGCGCCTGGGTGTGGGGGGCGCGTCTTCAGACAGACGCGCTGCGCTTGCTTGGAGAGGACGGTGACCCGGCGCACCGTGCGGCACTGGTGGATCATGAGCTGACTTGGGCCCTGGGCTTCAGCTGGCGTCGCATGGGTTGGTCCAACACGTTGTCCGGCCTGCTGGCGGATGGGCAGGCGTTGTGGACGGCCGCGCTCGACGGCGGTGCAGAGCGGAGCTGGATCCCGCAGCTGGAACCAGCCTCGCGCAAAGGCTTCGTCGCTGCGCTGACCTATCTGCAATCCGTGGTGACTGTCGATCCGGAGTTCAGTCGTGATCCGTTCGCCAAGGCAACTGCGCCCTACACCGGCGATCTGCCGCGCGAAATAGCCGCGGCCGCGATACGCCAGTTCCGAGAGGGTGGTGATGCGGCCCTGGACGAGCTGCCTGGCCTTGCCGGTGACAATGTCGCGCTGCAAGACAGGCTCGGCACATTGGCGCGCGCCATTCGGCTGCACGCCTTAGCGGAAGGGCACGCGGCCCTCATCAAGCCGCTGTTGGCCAAGCTGGACGGCTTGGGCACCGATCTCAATGGTCTTCTGACATTGGGTGCTGATGACTGGCAAGGCTACGTCGCCAAGACGCTGCCTGACGAAGGGCAGGGCAACATGCTCGCTTACCGGATGCAAGCCACAGTGGAGCAAAAAGCGCCCGCTGACGCGCTCCTCGTGAGGCTGGATCAGGAGTCCATTTCCATGGCGCCTGACGACGCGAGCGCCTTCCGCCAAGCGGTAGCAAAAAATATGGAGACAGTGAATCAGCTGTTACAAGACCGTATGGTCGAGTCTGGCAATCCCTTTGTCGACCTGTACCCTGGGCAGGCTGACGCGATCACCAAAATCGGCCAATTCAGCAAGGTCGGGTTCACCATGGTTGATAGTGCCAAGTTCGTCGAGACAGGAAGCCTTCTTCCAAACTGGATCACGAATTACGGGGCAGACCGACCCTTCGGTCCAATCGGCCCGGACGGGCCACTCGGGACCGGGCTGAATCCGATGATCAATGCGATCCTGAACAGCGTGAGGGAGAGGTTTAAGAAGGACTTAGAGAGCGTCATCAAACCTGGCTACATCTTCACGGGCCTGATCGGTCGCCGACACTTCGACGCCACCGTACCAACTTTCGATCCCCCCGCGCCAAGGCTCCCCGGCATCACGTCACCAACGGTGCGAGGCATGTTCGGCGACCTTGACGACTGCGTCTGCCGGCCCTGCGAGTCGGTGACCGGGCCGGCCGCGTATCTCGTCGAACTTTTGCGCGCCTTGCAGTGGGGAGTGTTTATGCAAGACACGAGCGGTCTTCAACTGCTCAGGGCGCGACGGCCGGACATCCTGGATTTGGAGCTGAGTTGCGAGAACGCTGATGTGCTGGTGCCGCACATCGATCTCGCGCTGGAGCAACTCGAATTTCTGGCAGCGCAGCCAGATCTGGTATTCGGTGCGCCCGCCGAAACCAACGCCGTGAGCTTTCTGACACCAAGTAGCAATCCGCTCACTGACATTTGGCAGACAGTTCCTCTCAACATGCTTATGTGGGGCCAGGACGCTATTGTGGCGCTTCAAAAAGCGCTCCTTGTTGCGCTTTTGCAGAGGACGACTGACCGACCTATCGACATCCAGCTTGAGGCGCAGAATAGACTACGGCAGAACCCTCTGGAGTTGGTCTGGCTTGTCCGCGAGAAAAGTGGCGCCAGGTCGTGGCTGATAGAGTGGATCGCTGCTGGCCCCAACGGCTGGCGTGGGTGGCGCGTGCTCGGCATGGCCATTCGCCGATCTACCGCAAGCCCGGATCCACGCGTCGAACCGGCCGAACGCAACCCTGAGGCGTACCGTCTGCTGGCCGCGGCCGGGGTTGTTTTCCCATGGACGCTGCCGTTCGTGGCAACCCGCCACGAGCGGGACGCAGTACTCAAAAGCCTGCGGGTGGACCCATTGCAAGTGGGACCGCTGCTACCGGCGTATGGCAGCCAGATCACGACGGGCAATACGCTCGATTCACTCGACAGGGATACGCTGGGGATGAATGCCGCCGAGACATTGATCGTTGTCACGGCCGCGAGCGGCGACGACATCTGGCGTGCGTGGGGCTTTGTTAACGGCAGCGCCATTGCGAGCATCGACGACCCAGCCTCTGGCGAGACGCTGACCAACAAGACAGCCGTCGACTTGCTGCCACGCGCTTCATTCCTGCTGGCACGCAGCGCCTTGAGCCTGGACGATTTGGAAGCCGCCCTCGCCACCAACTTCGTCGGCGGCTATTTGCTGAGCGGTCGCGACCAGTGCAAGACCAGCGCGATGCGCGCGGAACGCGGCGCTCAGCCCAACGTGCAGGCCATCAACGGCCCGGCCCTTGACCGTCTGCACAGGTTGGTGCGGCTGTGGCGCAAACTGCCAGCGTGGCCTCTGGCGACATTGGACAGTGCGCTGCGTTCGATGAACGACGATCCGACGGCGCAGCCTCTCCCGATCGGAGGCGACGAGCTGCGACTACTGGCGGCGATGGAACGTGCGCGGCGTGCCTTGGAGCTGACCAGCGAAGAACTGTTGTCGCTTCGACTGCCATTGGATGGTGCACCGAGTTCCCTTGAATGGCAGCGCAGACATTCGCGGCTGGCCCGCGCCTTGGGCCGACCGATGCGCGAAGTGCTGGAGCTCTTGCAATGGCTCGGTTTTCCCGCTGCCGGCCTCGGCACGGCAGGTGACCCTTTGCGCACCGCGCTCGACGCCATCGACGGTGCGACCACGGTGCTGGCTGCTGTACGTCAGTCGCGAAAGCTGGCGGCGAGGGCAGCGGACTTCGATCGGCTGGCGTCGTTGCGGGGATGGTCCGCGGCCTTTGCCGAGTGCGATGTGCCATTGACCACGCTCGTCGCGGCCCAGTTGACGGCGCTCCAGGGGCGTCAGACGACCGCGCCGCGCCCTGAAGGCGCGAAGACGTCCGCTGTATTGAACGCGGCGCTGCTCGAGTTGCGACGCAAGCTGGCACTGGTGCCTGAGCCTGTGCCGCAGCCGACCGGGTCGCAATTGGTATCGGCGTTGGACGAGGAACTGAAGCAGCTGGGCTGGACCGCAGCGCTGCTGACGAGCTTGCGTGGGGAGTTCGCCACACCGCCCGCAGGCGGCTTTGGCAGCGAGCTTTTGAAAGCGTTGAGCAACAAGGTATATGCACTGGGCTCCGATGCCCCGCGCGCCTTGTTGACCACGGCGGAGATCGCGGCGATTGCCGCATCGTCCACTACGCCGGATCAGCGGTCGAGTTTTGTACTCGACAGGATAATCGAGCGCCGCGGCACGCAAGAGCGTGATGTCCTGACACGACTTACCAAGGTGCTTGGCGAAGCTGCCACCAACTCGCTGCTGCTTCGCCTCAAGTCGTTGGTCGCTACAGTGCGCTCGCAGGCTGCCAGCGAGATTTCGGCAGCAAGCCTGTCCGGTCGCAACATCGGCGAGGCCATGCCGCTCTTCACCAATGCGGAGATGGCCCGCTTCATCAATCCCGCTATGCTTGATACGTGGCGCCTGCGCCTTGACCTGGTCGATGCCAGGCTCGCTGAGCGTGAACGTGAGCGAGTATTGCTGGATGAGGTGATGAACTGGGCTGCTCAAAGTGGCGCAGACTGGCCGATCGCCTCGGCCGCCGCCTTCCTGGCGGACCGGCTCACAATCGAGCCGGCGACTGGCTCCGCAACGGGCCGACCGCGCTTTGCGCTTGAACAGTTCTTGTCGACCACGTTCTACGGTTCGACATCAAGTACCCCTCCCCCCGCTGAACTGAGTAGTTGGCTCGAGCGCCTGGACACGGTACTCGCACTGCACGGACACAGTCCGGCGGTTGTGGCACTGGCGGGCATGCCCGGCGAGGATTGGCGGTTGCTGTTGAACGCCGAGACCGGCGCCGAAGCGCGCGGCCACCTGCCGAACCTGCTCAGACTTCTCGATGCTCGACACCTGGGCGCCCAGACCCTGGCGACGGTCCTCGACCCAGCGTCTCCCAGAGACCGCGCGCTGAGCGCCTTGGCTACCCGCCTCGGCCTCGCCGCGCCGGAAGTGGAAGCGCTGGCCATTCGCGCAGCCAAGTCGACCGCAGGACCAATCACTGCCCAACAGTTGCGGGATCCCGCGACACTAATGCGCCTTTTCGAACTCGTGGAAGTGGCTCGGCGTCTCAAGGCATCCACGGTCCAGCTCGACGCCCTCGTGGGCAGCGATCTCAGCGCCGCGATCACGGCGGGCAAGGCGTTGCTCGCGCAGAGCGTCGGCAGTCGGGAGTGGCCGAAGCAGCTGCGGCGGCTCAACGACGAAAGTCGTCGTCTTCGGAGGGACGCGCTCGTGTCATACCTGGTTCAGCGCATGCCAGGCGCCAAGGATGCGGATGCCTTGTTCGAGCAGATACTGATTGATCCGCAGGTGCAGCCCTGCATGGAAACCACGCGGCTTAAGCAGGCGACCGCCGCCGTGCAGATGCTGATCCAGCGCATTCTCGAAGGGCTCGAGCCCCGGGCGCAGGCCACCGACAAGTTGCGCAAGCAGTGGAGCTGGATGCGCAGCTACCGGCTCTGGGAGGCGAACCGAAAGGTGTTCCTCTACCCCGAGAACTGGTTGCTGCCGGAGTTGCGCGACGATAAGTCTCCGGAGTTTCGGGCGTTGGAGTCGCGGATCGCAGAGGATGAATTGACGCCAAGCCGGGCCAATCTGGCGTTTGGGCAGTTTCTGGAAGACGTAAATGGTACGGCGCAAACGCGAGTCCTCGGCATGTTCGAGCAGGCGGACGTACTGCCCAACCCAGCGGGAACGCGGCCACTGGTGCGCAACCTCCTTGTGGTCGGACGGACCCCCAACCCGCCCTACGTTCACTATTGGCGCCAGTGCAGGGACTTCGGAAAACGCTGGATGGAGTGGTCTCCCTGGGAGCGGGTCGAGGCGGACATTCAGGGCGACCACATCGTCCCGTTTGTTGCACAGGATGCCCTGTACCTTGCATGGCCCAAGATTGAAGATCTCCGGGAGACGGCTAGCAGCAAATGGAAAATCGAGCTGGCGTGGTCGCGATTTGACGGCGCCGGCTGGGGCAAGGTGAACGTTTCTCGCGGCGAAGCGCTGGTGGTCGACAGCGTGCCGCTGGAGGATCACCGAAGCGCCCTGGCATTACGCGCGCACGTTCCGTTGTCTGGTCAAGTCCCTCGCGTCTACGCCTACCTCAAAGTGCCGGCTCTCGGGACGACTAACCGGGTCGGACCTCCAGACCCGAAACGCGAGTCGCCGTTAAGTGCGCCGAGTTTCCTGCTCGACGCGAGCGGGATTCCTAAAGTGGCCAAGCTATTGAGCAATGTATTCGACAAGCTTCCCAAAGCCAGCAGGGACCTCGTGGAACTCTATCTGCACTGGAGTCAAGATCAAAATCTAGTCCCACCGAGTCTCCATCGTCGAACCCTCGGCTACACAGTGATTCTCAGAATGGATCTCTTCACAAATCCCCAGGTCTTGAGAAATCATCTAACGTGGGTCCGTGGCGATGATGATCCGAATGTAGATCTAACGGAGCAAGGCGTGAGGGGGGACGTCAAGCGTCAACGCTATCAAGCGGCGAATCTTGAAAAGTTTTTGACGGTGTTCAGGGCTCAAACATACATTGGTGGCTCGACGCCCAATCGGTACAGCGAACTGTTGCGCCACGTAATGGCAGAGTGCTCAGCTGTTGAATTCACATATGCCGCTTGGGCGCACTTGGGGACCGGTCTGTTGCGGCTCAATGGAAATGAGGCTGAAAGCTTCATGATTGCTCACGAAGCCCTTGGAACGTCCCCCGTATCTCTCCTGCCTGGGCTGCCTTCCGGCATACGCGTCACGGCCGGGCCGACCACCGGCAGTCAAGCGACACTGTCCTTGAGCAAAACAGGCAAGACGATCCCTCCTGCAATTAGTTCGACCGTACAGGCGGTGCCTACCGGTTGGTTCTACGCTCAGACTCTGCACTTCGAGTTCAGTGACCTAATCAACCGTTGGGAATTTCCGCTCCCGCCGCAGGATAGAGTCTATCGCCAGTCACTGAATTTTTCGCTCTCCCCGACCGGTGCCATGGAAGGCACTATCGGTGACCAAACTCCCTTGATGCCGTTGGACAATAACTCGGCCGTGTGGATGGGTGGCCTCAGGGAGGTTGACGAGAGGATCAACGTGAACGGGCAAAGAACCCCTGTTGAGCCGAGCCTACCGGTGTCCTTCGCGCGAGTCTTTCCACAGAATCTGACGCTGTTTCCACGCTCCGCCAGCACCTACCGATACGAGCTGATCGCGGCTGGAGTCACAGGCACTTCAGCGTTGAGCCACACAGGGATATGGCACTTCTCGGAGGGCATAAGCAGTTGCTATGTCGATACGAATCGCGAACTTGACACTGTTGCGTCGAGCGCGAAAACACTCATTTATCCAGCCGCATGGCTCAGCGGTGGCCGACTTCTCCAAGCTTGGTACGGTGAAGGGCGCTTGTTGAGCTGGAACGAGCAGGCCGATGACTTCGGTGTGCAGCAGTTGCCCGAAGTGGCCACATCAGCCGTTCCCGCTACCGCTCTGGACATGGATCGCGGCGTCGCGAAGGGCCGAGGTGCGTTCGACAACCGGATGCCCCACTCGGGCTATTGGTGGGAGATCTGCTTTCATGCTCCGATGGCCATCGCGGACCAGCTAACGCGACAACAGCGTTTCCAGGATGCCGACCGCTGGTTGCGCGTGGTGTTTGATCCCCTCACGAGCACAACAGGTGATCCTCAGGCATTCCTGCGTTTCCGCCGCTTCCGCGAACTGCCGCGGGCGCGCGGTGTGCGGTCGGATCTCGCCGCACTCGCCAAGGCGGCGGCGAACAGCAGCTCGAGCCCAAGTCCGAGCGTCGAGCGTGTGCGGGCCACGATCGACCGCTGGCGAAGCCAGCCCTTCCGCCCGTTCGTCATCGCGCGTCAGCGCCACATCGCCTTTCTCTGGCGCACGCTGTTCGCATACCTCGACAACTTGATGGCCTGGGCGGACAGCCTCTACCGGCGCGAAACGCGCGAAAGTATTCAGGAGGCGTTGCTGCTGTACGTGCAGGTCGCCCGGCTGCTCGGCCTTCGGCCCCGGCACACGCGGCAGGCTGCCAGCCGGCCAGCCGCCAGCTTTGTCGACTATCAGGCGAAATGGGACGAGTTTGCGAATGCTTGGCTGCGTGAGCTCCCCGCCGTACCGGCTCCTCTCGCCGCGGTCACCGTCAGTGCCGCCGACGAGGACGCGCCGGTTGAAGGCATGCTGTACTTCTGCGTGCCGCCGAACGACAGAATCCTCAAATACTGGGACATGGTCGAAGAGCGGCTGACCAATATCCGCCACTGCCGCACTATCGACGGTGTCGAGCGGGCATTGCCGATTGAGGCGCCGGAGATCGATCTGGACGAGCTCCTGCGCGCAGTGGCTTCAGGTTCGTCGCCTGATCAGTTCATGGCGGAAGCGTTTGCGCAACCGTGGCCTTACAGGTATGCCACGCTACTCGCACATGCCAAGGAGTTGGTCAACGACGTCAGGAACCTTGGTGCGCAATTGCTCGGGGCGTTGGAGAAGCATGATGCCGAGAAGCTTTCTCTGCTGCGATCAACCCACGAGTTGGCGCTGCAAGAGCGTGTAACCGAGATCCGCAAACAGCAGGTCATCGAAGCAGAACGCCAGTTGGACTCACTGCGGAGCTCCAGAGATTCGATCGCGTCACGCTATGAACAGCTGCAGCATCAACTGGGGAACGACGGCGCGGTGGCGCCCGGCCCCAACGAGTCGGTCGGACCAGAGTCCCGCCTGGGGCGTTTGTCTGGTGGCAACCAGCACGCCGACAGCAACCTGGGCCTGATCACGCAAGAGGCCGATCAACTCGAGCAGCTTCACTACTCCGGCTGGTGGACCGATGCGGACAGCGTGGCCCGGCTGATTGCCATGGGCTTCAATATTGCCGCAGCCGGCTCGCATATCGCGGCAATCTGGTTACCAAAACCCATGAAGGATGTTGCGGACTCTTCCGATGCGCTTGGGAAGGCCGCGGCTGCGGCGGCCGACGGCTCCAAGGCGATCGCCCAGATTCACCAGACACAGGCCTCCCGTTTGGCGCAGACTGCCAGCAACATCCGTCGCCGCGACGAATGGGCACATCAGAGCAACCAGGCGCTGCGTGAGCTGACCACGGCTGACAAACAGATGCTGGCAAGCGAGGCGCGCCTGGAGATCGTGAAGAAGGAACTCGCCAACCACGAACTTCAACGCGAACAGTCCGCGGCGACCGACGATTACCTGCGCGACAAGTTCACAAATGCCGCGCTGTACCAATGGCAGAGCAGTCAGCTGCTCACGCTGTACCGCAGTTCGTACGGACTGGCTTTGCGCTTGGCGAAACGGGCGCGCCAAGCCGCGGCGCGCGAGATTGCCTCCAAAAAACTGCCAGCGATTCGCGACCAGTGGTCGGATGGCCGCAACGGCCTGATGGCTGCGGAACAGCTGCAGCGTGAAGTCAAGCTTCTCGAACTGGCGGTACTCGAGCAGAGCACACGCGAACTGGAGCTGACACGGCATATTTCCTTGCGCCGCTTGAACCCGCAGGCCCTGCTTGACCTGATTGCCACCGGACGCGGTGACTTCGAGATACCGGAATGGCTCTTCGATCTGGATGCACCTGGCCACTACCTGCGCCGCATCAAGTCGGTCGGGGTTACGATCCCTTGCGTGACGGGCCCTTACACGGCCATTAATGCAAGGTTGACCCTGCTGCGCAGCGATGTCCGAACTGAGCCGCTTGACGTGGCAAACTATGCACGAGGAACCGACGAGGACCGCCGGTTCGAGACTCGGTTTCACGCCTCGGAGTCGGTCTTCATTAGCACCGGCAGGGAGGATACCGGGCTGTTCGAAACCAACCTGCGCGACGAGCGTTACCTGCCGTTCGAAGGAGCTGGAGCAATATCGAAATGGCGCATCGACTTCCCGAGTCAGGTGCAGCAGTTCGATAGGACGTCCATCAGCGATGCTGTTCTTCACGTGCGATATACCGCCCGCGATGCTGGTGAGTCACTGTCGAATGCAGCGAAGGCGGCGCTACTGGCGCGCTGGGCGACTGCTGGCGACGTCGTCGACATGCTGCTCAGCCTGCGTACCGACTTCTCAGCGGAATGGACCCGCGCGTCGCAGGCGAAGGCGGCAGAAGTCAGCGTTGAGGTCAACCTCAAGTCCATTGTTCCCTATTGGATGCAAGCCGCAAATGTCATGTCTGTCGCCAGCGCTGCAGACGTCCGCGCGGTTGGATTGCGCCGGAGCGACCAGTCAGCATCTGCGGTGCTCGGCGCTGTCGATGGGGTCGCTTTGCGCGGGAATCGACTGACCATTCCTCTGGGGGCCGCAGCTTGGGCTGGTCTTGGCGACGTGTTGGTCGTGTTGCAGGTTCGGCGCAATCTAACTGCCATCCCAATTTGACTCCTGGTAGCGCCGTGCTTCAAAAAGCGTCGTTGGGTCGGCTGCCAGCGTTAGGGTTGAATCGCCTCGGGTTCCTTAGACAGAAACGGATAGTCTTTCCAACCGCATGAAGCCAAGTATCGCACCATAAACTGTCCTGAAAAAAGCGGGTTTTACCTGAGATGACCGTCTGAATCCCCAAGAACTTGCGCCCCATCATTGCAAACCACGCGCCAGGCTGCCGACGGACACAGCCCTGCCCCGGCGCAGTCGTCGCGACCCATTGCCCATTGCTGCAAACTCACCAAGTAGTGCGCTGATCGTCGGGGTAATCGGGCGGTGATTGGTTTGCCAGATCCCAG
>JBBQXN010000100.1:0-10838 GCA_038209585.1 Burkholderiales bacterium | reverse complement strand
TGTCGCCCAAGGAGCGTAAGGCTTGGGCAAAGCGCTCAAGTTGGCGCCAACGCTTGCTCGCAACACCCTCAAGGGCGCCTGCGGCGCGACCGCGCACTTGAAGTGAGTTCGGGGGCGACTTGGAGACCATTGCAACCGCTCCGAGGGAGTGCAACACGCTCGCAGTTTATGCGTTCAAACTGCAACGCATTTGCAGAATATGCGTGCAAAGGACGAGGATCGTTGCCAAAGCACAACTGGCGGGCTTGGACCTCCAAAGCGCCGGAAAGGTGCACCACGCTTTGCTTAGCGCACATAAATCCGCTAGCCGATCATTCGTTCATATTTGCAGATTATTCGTTCTTCGACACTACGGCCAGTTCATCGATGCAGCCCGTCAGGGGGGCATGGCGGCAGTGTGCGAAACCGAGGCTTACGGCGAGCGTCTGGCCCTCAACCCGGACAGCCGCACGCGTTTGCTGGCCATGGATCCCCAGGACTACATCAACGTCATGACGCGCTGGTGCGACCGCTTCACCAGCGGGCCGTCGAGCGGCTCCTGCTCCAGCGGTGTGGCCATGGTGTCATTCCAGCGGTTCATGAAGCCGAACAGCGCGATGACGCCGGTGATCTCGACGATGTCGTCCTCCGACCAGTGCTGCTTCATCCTGTCGAACAGTTCGTCGTCGACGGCATTGGGCACTGAGCCGGCGGCCAGCGCGAAGTCCAGCGCCACCCGCTCGGCCGGCGTGTACAGCAGGCTGGTGCGGTAGCTCCAGAGCTGATCCAGCTTGTCCGGCTCGACGCCCAGCCGCATCGCCGCGCCGGCGGTGTGGGCCATGCAGTACTGGCAGCCGTGGGCCCGGCTGGCCATGTGCGCCAGCAGCCGCTTGAACCCGACGTCGACGGTGCTGTTGGGGTCCCAGACCGAGGCAGCCAGCTGCGACAGCGCGGCCACCATCTTCGGGCGCCGCTGCATGATCAGGACGCTGTTGGGAACGAAGCCGAGCGAGCGTTCGTACACCGCGAAGGCGTCCGTCAGTTCGAGGCTGTCGCCCAGCGGCAAAGCGGAAATGCGTGTCATATGTTGGTCCTTCAGTCGGTGTTGCCGATCGTTTGCGGCGTACGCGTCGACGGTACAGATAATCTGACGCCAGATCGCCAGATCGCCGGATCGCCGGATCGCCGGATCGCCGGATCGCCGGATCGAAGAGCAAGGGGTCCTTTCACCTGGGGTCGGACATCTAGCCGAAGCCCTGCCGGTACTCCGGTGACTTGTAGAGGTCGTAGATAACTCCGAGCTTGCGCGTTTCGAGCTTCAGATCGCGATCGGGCGACATCTTGACGACCTCGGCCACCGCCTCCTGCATGTGATCCTTGGTCTAGATGAGTCTCTTGAGCGTCGCGCGCAAGAAACGCTGTACTAGGTCCGGGTTGGACTTGTGCAACTGCTCGCTCGTGTAGATCACTGTGCCGTAGTTGTTCAGGCCGTAGTTCCTAGTAGTCCGTTCCGCCAAACCGATTACATGAAATCGCGCCTTCGTCCGCCACGCGTCGTTGCAAATCCGCGCCATAGCTGCAGCTATGGCTGTAGTTTGCGCCTAGCCTGACGAACGAATGCATCAATTTCATTTGCAGTGTCATTGACGGAACGGACTACTAGGAGGCATTGTGAGCGGTCAAGATCCTCACTGTCGGGGGATCTGGTCGAGGCCCGCACTTGGGCCTTGACCTTACGGGCCGAAGCCGTCGGCGCCTGAATCTCTCGGCCGCCGCAGAACGGAATCACATGGCATCCGGCTCCTTGCTCGCACGCAGAGGCATGAATGCTGCACAAGCGCTGCGATTGACCCTGCAACGCACTTGCAGCACAATGTTGCGATGAGCAAAACCGCCATCCTTCCCCAAGTCCGGGTCGAAGCTGATTTCCGCGCCCAGGCCGAGGCCGTCCTGCGTCCGGGTGAGAGCCTGTCAGAGCTCGTCGAGGCATCGGTTCGACGTGTCGTCGAGCATCGGCAGATCCAGTTCGAATTCCACGCCCGCGGCCAAGTCGCATGGGAGCACTACCAAGCCACTGGTGTGTCCTACTCGGCCGGCGAGGTGCTGGCCAAGATGCGGTCGATGACAGCTGCACGACGAGCGGAGCTCGAGTGCAAGGCCGCTGAGCGCCAAGCTTGACCGCCGAAGTCCGCTTCGCGGACAGCGCGCAGCTTGACCTGCTGCGACTGCATGAGCACCTGGTACAGCGCGCCGCGGTAGTCGAGGACCTCTCGTTGGCCGACCGAGCAGTTGACGAAATCGAGCTCGCCTGCGTGGCTCAGCTGTCCCGGACGCCCGCCCTTTTCCGCCGCTCTGGCGGCAGCCCCACGCGACGCGAGCTTGTCATCCCGTTTGGGGCCAGTGGCTACGTGGCTCTTTACGAAGTGGCGAGCACTGGGCTTGTTCTGGTGCTGGCGGTGCGGCACCAGCTCGAGGAAGACTACGGCGAGTGAGGGAATGGGCTAATTTAGGGAGTCGCCCTATGACCCGCCAGCTCGCTGCCTGACCACGACCGTCGGCGTGACGCAGGTGGCCTCAGGCCCGCGCCCGAATCCTCACTGTCATCGCACAATACCCCCATGGTGTCGAAGGAAGCCGTTAAAAAGGGGTGGGATGGTTGCATCCAGGGCCACGACACCCGCCGGCTTCCTCTCCACGAGAAGTTCTGCTTGGCAACGTCATCGAACTCACGGTTCTGCACGGCAACGCGAACCTGGACAACGCCATCGGCCCCGCTGCGACTCCACCGCATCTGCTGACCCTTGCACATGCGGCGTCCGACCACGCGATTGATCGTCGACTCGACAAAGCCCGTCGAAATTCGCCGGCCTTCTTGCTTGTATCGCCTGTAGTCGATCAGCGAATGAATGTTAGTTTCGAGGTACTGCAGCGCGTCGGATAGTCGATATCTGGTCAGACGCGCCCGCTGTGCCAACTTCGATGTACCGGTTCGCTCCCGCAGTTCCAGCAGTTCGTAGAGCCGCTGTCCCGAGGCCTGCCACTTGTCAGTCTGGCCGGTCCACACATAGCTGCGAAAGCGCACGAAGAGATCCCACAGCTCGAACGCTGAACCCTCTGGGGTGAGCCGTCCGGGCAAGGGGAGTGATCAATCGGTCGACCTGCCACAGCTTGCGGCCGATATGCGGCCAGCCAGAATCCGCGTGCCGTTCTGGGGCATCTTGTCCGCAAGAGAGGCCAAGTTTGCGACAGCGTCACTGATGACGGTCACGTGAAGGGCCTTGCCGAATCCACTGTCGCCCAGGAACTTGGCCATCCAGTCATCGATTCCAACGACGACCGGTGAGGTCGCCGGCTCAGCACACCCGGCGCGGCGCAGTTCGCGCAGCACGGTGTCGCCGCTGGTGCTCACGCCAAGCCTCGAAGCAAAGCGGACGGCCGCCGCGCCGCCCAGGGCGTACCCGAGTGAGCGCACAGACTCGCTGAGTCGTTGCGTGCGGCGTTGGCTCGGTTCGGCCAAAGAGTCGAGTTTCTCGGAGAAGGTTCGCCGGGCACAGTTCGGGTTGACGCACTTGAATCGGCGAACATCGATCGAGAGCGTGACGCGCTGCCCGAAACTCGGCAGATCTGCGAGCTGGCGTTGGTAGCAGCCAGGCACCTGGGAGCTTCGGTGCAAGCAACTGGGACACGCCGCACGGCGAACAGCGCCGCTCACCTCGACCTGTAGGCAATTGCCGCTTTCGTCCCAGCCCTCTACGCGCTTGCCAACTGCCTTCAGCGGCAGGGGCAGGCCTGGTTTGACGGTCATCGCAGCCTCAACTGTTGAACAACGTCCTCACACGGGGGCTGAGGCACTGCAGTTCAAACTCGTGGCCACTAAATCAGCCGTGGCCAGAGGTCGAAGCGTCACACAAAGTGCGGAAGAACCGACTTTGCTTCGTTCTACGGCGGACGGCTTGTGCTGGAGGTCGGAGGCTCGAGTCGACCCAGCCCTGTCACTCGGCGCTCAGGTCATCGGCAAAGGCCTGTAGTTGAGTGGTTATCTGGCGGCCCCCCCGGTTTCGCAGGCGCTCTGCCCAACACACAACCAGAGAATCTGATCATTTCGCCAGCCGGCGCGCGCAAGCAGCATCAGCCCAGCAGCGTCTTCAGCGGAATCGCAGAATCGGCGAGGTCGATGTGGTCCAGCGAAACCCCGGCCTCGATCAGTTTGCGCGACATCATGTGGTCCATGGGCGCATTGACCGATTCTGCGCACCGTAACAGGCCATCTTGTAGATGGAACAGTGTGAAGCTGCTGGCGTTGGTCCCTGCGCGTCGCACGATTTCAGATGACCGCGGTAACACTCCTGCCATCTGCAGCCGCATCGAGCCTTGCTCCGACCAGAACCACGGCAAGGCCTGGTACGGCTCCTCACGCCCCAGCAGCGTGGCCGCGGCAGTGCGGGCCTGGTCGTTCGCGTTCTGCACCGATTCCAACCGAAGCCGACCACCACCCGCTGCCGGAAACGCGGCGCAGTCACCGATTGCCAAAATCGCTGGATCGCTGGTGCGCAGGCAGGCATCCACCAGGACACCGTTGTCCACGGCCAGCCCACAGGCGGCGGCCAAACGGGTTTCTGGCACGGCGCCAATGCCCAGCACCAACTCATCCAGTATCACGGGGCTGTCATCAACTTGCATAGAGGCCAATCGGCCCTCGCGGACCTCGAAGCCACCGATGCGCACGTCGATCCTGACCTCGGTGCCCATGCATCGGTGGTGTGCCAAAACAGGCTCGGCGAGCGTGTCCGAGACTGAACGCCCAAGCAGTCTGGGCGCCACTTCCAGCACACTCACTTCCAAGCCAAGTTGGCGCGCCGAGGCAGCCAGCTCCAACCCGATGAATCCTCCCCCCAGGACAGTCAGACGTCTGCCCGATACAACCATCTCGTTCAGCCGAGTGCGGAGGACGCGGGCATCCGATGCGCTGCGCAGCACATGGACGTTGTGCAAGCCTGGCGGCAAGGCGTCAAGCGTACGCGCGCGGGTGCCGGTAGCCAGCACCAGGTTCTGATAACTCAGTATGACGCCCGAACGCAATACTGCGCGTTGGGCATCACGGTCGATCATCTCCACAGGGTCACCCAAGTGGGTCTGGATGCCATGCTCCGCGAACCACGCGACCCCCCTGTGCAGGCCGATCTCCTCATCGGCCTTCTTGAGGAAACCCTTTGAAAGAGGCGGACGTTGGTAAGGCAGATCGTCTTCAGCACACACCATGTGAATCCGAGCACCCTGTCCAGCCTCAGCCAGCGCGGCGCAAAGAGCAGCAGCGGCGTGGCCACCGCCCACGATGACGATGGAACCTTGGCTCATGCATCACTGCCGCGGGCGCGGCGCGGCTTGGCTTTCGGATAATGGCGCGACAGGTACTCGTGCGTGGCTCTTTCCACCGCGGGAAGGTTGTCGTGCAGGCGGCGCAGCAGGCCAATCAGTGTTTCGCGCTCCTCGTCATTCAGGACTGACAGAAAGGCACGTTCACGCTCCATTGCCAGCTCCAGAATCTCATCGTGTAGGGCGCGACCCTGAGGTGTGATGGTGGCTACGCGCAGGCGCCCGTCGGCGTCGTCCAGTCCGATCGTGATGAGCCCACGCACGTGCATGCTCTTGAAGGCGCGACTCACCGAGGCCTTGTCCATGCCTATGGTGCGCGAGATGGTCTGCGCGGTCAGCGACTTCTCGATCGCCAGCAGCACGAGCAGGCGCCAGGTCTCGATACCGACGTTGAAGGCGCTCAGGTAGGCAGTGGACGCACCGCCCGAAAGCTTGTTGGCGATCCACGTGAAAAACGCAGGCACATACCGCTCGAGGTCGACCACTGCCGTCTCGGCAGCGACTCTGCAGGATGCTTTGCGAGTAGGCACTGAAATGGGAGCCATCTTGCGTATGGATGCTTTCCGGGGACGGCGAAGGTCTTATTGTTGGCGCTCGGGCAGGCGCACGATCAAACCGTCAAGCGCAGCCGACAGCTTGATCTGGCAACTCAGACGGCTGCTGGGCAGCCGCTCGCTGGCCGTGCACTCCAACATTTCCAGCTCGGTGTCCAACGGGGCAGGCAGGCGATCG
Source organism: Burkholderiales bacterium (assembly GCA_038209585.1). Taxonomy (GTDB): domain Bacteria; phylum Pseudomonadota; class Gammaproteobacteria; order Burkholderiales; family Burkholderiaceae_C; genus Rubrivivax. The sequence continues at coordinate 4,754 of JBBQXN010000100.1, read as the reverse complement.
GCGAACGCCTCGTCCACATACACATGGCAGGTCGCGCACATGGCCGAACCGCCGCACTCTCCCACGATGCCTCGCACCCCGGCTGACACGGCGGCCTGCATGAGGCTCTGGCCGTCGGGCACCTGCAGCGTCCGGCTCTGCCCGCTGGCATCGATCAAAGTCACTTCTGGCATGGGACTGTCTTCTCAGACTGGTATCAGGCGCACCGGCATCGATGCCAGGGCGCGCAATGTGTTGTTGAGGCGGCGCTTTGGCGCGCCGAGGAGCTCGATGCGCGAAACGCGCTTGGCCAGGGCGGCGAGCACCACCTCGCCTTCGAGTCGCGCCACCACCTGACCCACGCAACCGTGAATGCCGGAACCAAAAGCCATGTGGCCTACCGGACGGCGCTGAATATCGAAGCGATCGGGGTCAGGCCACTGGCGCTCGTCACGGTTGGCAGACGCCAGAAACAGGACGATCTTGCTGTCTTTTGGGATCTGCATGCCGAAAAGTTCGGTGTCTTTAGAGGTTGTCCGAAAGAAGGTCTGCACTGCCGACTCAAAGCGCAGAGCTTCCTCGAACGCGGGGCGTGCCAGTGAGTGATCGGCCCGCAGCAGAGCGTACTGCTCAGGGTGGTTCGCCAAGCACAAGACGGCATTGCCGATACCGTTGACGGTGGTGTCCACGCCGGCCGACAAGAACGAACGCACCAGCATGGGCGCCTCGGCATGGGTGATCTCGCCGGCATCGGCTGCCTGATAGATCAGGTCGCCAAAGCCCCCCGGCAGCAGATTCTCGCGTTGGCAATGGGCCATGATCCAGGCCGTCACGGGTTGCACCAGCTCGGCTGACTTTTGCAGGCGTTCATTGCGCGGTCCGAACGCGTTGAAGATCATGTTGCCGTAAAGCAGCAGGTTCTCGCGGTTGGCTTCGCCAACACCCACTGCGTCGGGAAAAACCTTCAACGGGTATACCTCGGACAGGTCCTTCACCGCGTCGATCGTCTCGCCAGCAGCCTGCCGAACCAGCAGTCGATCCACCAGCGATTCGGCCTCGGCCGTGAAGGTGGCGCGGATCTGCGTGACCGTCTTGGGCGAGAGGATCCGGGCCAGGATCGCCCGGGCCTTGGTGTGAGAGGGCGGATCTGCTTCCAGGATCAGGCTCTTGGGCCGAAACGGCGTTTCCTGGTTGAAGTTGGCCAGCCCGACACCTGCGCCTGAGATGAAGGTGGCGTGATCGTTGAAGACAGCATGTACGGAGTCGTGACGCGCACAGGCGTAAATGCCATAAGCCGGGATCCAAACCACCGGTCCTGCTTCGCGCAGGCGCTGGTGAGCGCCGTAGGGGTCGGTCAGAAACTCGTCGCTGTACGGATCGACATCCACCACGGGCACCCCTGCCGGAGCTTCGAAGGTGCGTAGCGAATCGGATGCGCTGGCCGTATTCATGGAGTTCTCCTGGGTGACGGGTTCAATGCGCGCCAGCCACGCCAACATAGCGCTCCAGCAGATCCTGGCGCTGGCGCAAGGCCGCGCTCTCACTTTCCAACACCACCTCGCCGCGCTCCAGCACAACGACCTGTGGCGCAAAACGCAGCGCATCGTCGACCCTCTGCTCTACCAGCAATACGGCCACGCCAGCGTCTTGCGTCAAGTGTTCGAAGGCGCGCATCAGCTCGATACAGATGATGGGTGCCAGGCCCTCCAGCGGTTCGTCGAGCAGCAGCAGGCGGGGCTTGCCCAGCAGGGTGCGTGCCACGCTCAGCATCTGCTGCTCGCCTCCCGAGAGTTGCTGCCCTCCGTTCTGGCGTCGTTCAGCCAGGCGAGGGAACAGTGCGTAGGCTTCGTCGAGCGCGCTGCGCGCGCGGCCTTTAAGGCCGGCCAGTAGATTTTCCTCTACGGTCAGCGAGGGGAAGATGTCGCGTGTCTGTGGCACGTAGCCAATTCCTGCGTGGGCGCGTTCGCGGGCTGACCATTTCGTGATGTCCTGACCATCCAGGCGCACCTGGCCCGACTTGACGTCGGCCAGACCCATCACCGCCTTGAGCAATGTGGTCTTGCCCACACCATTGCGTCCGATGAGCGCCAGCCTTCCGCCCAAAGTGAGCGAGAGGTTCACGCCGTGCAGCACCTGGACGGGGCCGTAACCGGCGGTGAGGTCTTGGATGTGCAACAGTTCGGACATGTGCTCAGTCCTGCGCACCCAGGTATGCGGTGCGCACCGCAGGGTGGCGACGGATCTCCTGCGGCGTGCCTTCCGCCAGCAGCGCGCCTTCTGCCAACACCAGCATGCGGTCAGCGAAGTTGAAGACCAGGTCCATGTCGTGTTCGATCATCAGAATGGCCAGGTCGCTGGGCAACGTGTCGAGTGCGTCCAGCACCACTTGGCGCTCTCCGCTGGGCACGCCGGCCATGGGCTCGTCGAGCAGCAACACCTGTGGCTTGAGTGCCATGGCCAACGCGATCTCTACCAGACGCTGCTCGCCATAGGCCAGCTCCACCGGGCAGCGCCGGGCCAAAACATCCAGGCGCAAGCAGTGCAGGATCCGCGCGGCTTCTTCGCGCACGGCATGAAAACTGTCAAGTGCCGAGAAGAGTCGGTTGACCGTGCCTGCGCGCTGGTGGATGACCAACTCCACCTGCCGATCGATGGGCAACTCAGGTGCGAGTTGCGTGATCTGGAATGTGCGCGCCATGCCGCGCTGCACACGGAGCGGCTGGGAAAGATGCGACACATCCTCGCCCTGGAGCCACACGCTGCCCTGGCTGGGCGCAAGCACGCCAGTGATGAGGTTGATCAACGTGGTCTTGCCTGCGCCATTGGGGCCGATCAGGCCTACACGGTTGCCCGGGCGCAGTACAAAGGAAACGTCGCGTGTCACTTGCAACCCGCCGAACGATTTACATAGCTGGCGCACGTCGAGCAACAACTCTGTGCTCACACTGTCTGCCTGGCAACGGCAGGCACGAACGCCGCCAAGCGGTGGCGCAACGCCGCGAAGAGGCGGGCGCGCGGCACCAGGACCACGAAGACCAACAGTCCACCGATGATGAAGAGCCAGTGGTAGGGATTGATGGCAGAAGCCGTGTGGTGAATGAGCATGAACGCGGCCGTTCCACCAATCGCGCCGAACAGGTTGCCTGCACCGCCCAGCACCAGCATGACCAGCGCTTCGGCTGAGAGCTCGAAGCCCAGCGTATCCAGGCCCACGATCTGATTGACTTGTGCATTGAGCGCTCCGCCGATGCCAGCGAACGCGCCGGCCAGCGTGTAGAGCTTGAGCAGCTGCCCGCGTACCGAGCCCCCGCTGGCAGCCGCGCGCAGACGGTTCTGGTGGATGCCCACCACCGACAGTCCGAATGGCGAACCCATGAGCCGGCGCATAGTCCACAGGCAGATCAGCATCACGATGAAGCAATAGACGAACGCCACCTTGCCATACAGATCGAAAGACCAAACACCGAAGATCTTCTGCACCTCAAAGCCGGTCAGTCCGTCTTCGCCGCCGGTCCAGTCGCGCAACTTGCTTGCGCCGTTCTGGGCGATCTGACCCACGGCCACGGTGAGCATGAGGAACGTGAGGCCCTCGTACCTGAGCAGAAAAAGGCCCGATAGGAACGCCAGCAGCGCACCCGCCAGCGCACCGGCCAACAAGCCGATCAGCGGGTTGCCGGTGATGTGCATCGCCAGCAGGCCAGCGGCATAAGCGCCAACGCCAAAGAGTGCCGAATGACCCAGGGTGGCAAGACCGCCATAGCCCACCACCAAGTCGAGCGACATCACCAGGATGGCCATGGTGGCGATGCGAGCAGCCAGTGGAAGTTGGTCTGGAAACACAAGGTAGATCAGCGTGGCCAGCACGACGAGTAGCAGGTAGGGGAACGAACGCTTCATGGCGTCAGCCCTTTCGCGGCACGAGCAGGCCGTGCGGCCTCCAGGCCAGAAGCAATGCCATGGCGAGGAAGAAGAACATAGTTCCCCAGTCGGAAGCAAGGTACTTGCTTGCGGTGTCGATGATGCCCAGCGTGAGTGCGGCTGCCAGCGACCCCGAAATACTGCCCAGTCCTCCAACCGCCACCACCACCAGGACGAGTACGAGGTACTTCACCGGATAGTAGGGTTCCAGCGGCATCAATTCCGCTCCAAGGATGCCTCCCAGTCCGGCCAGGGCTGCACCCACTGCGAAGGTGAGCACGTAGACCAATTGCACTGGAATTCCCAAAGCTGACGCCGCGGCGGTGTTGTCCACCGTGGCGCGCAGCCATATGCCAAAACGAGACTTGTTGAGCACCCAAAACGCGGCCAGCACCACCAACACTCCACTGACAACGACCAGCAGGCGCTGTGCGGGCAAGGTTCTGACACCTATATCCACCGAAGCGGACAGCGCCGGCGGCAAAGGAATGAGCTGCACCTCAGGCCCGGCCAGTAGATTGGCTGTAGCCACGAACAGGAAGGTGAGACCGATGGTGAACAGAACCTGCTGCAGCTCGGTACGACGGTACAGGCGGCGCAACACCGTGACCTCCAGCACAGCCCCGAGCAGGCCGGTGGCCAACACGGCCAACGGGACGCCCAGATAGAACGACAAACCCTGTTCTCGAACCAGCCACGCAGCGATATAGCCACCGGTCATGGCAAACGCGCCGTGGGCCAGGTTCACGAAACGCATGAGGCCAAGCGTGACAGACAGACCCACCGAGATGATGAACAGCACCATCCCGTAGCTGATGCCGTCAATGAGGATGTTGGTGAGCAGGGTCACGCTGCGG
>JBBQXN010000099.1:0-10930 GCA_038209585.1 Burkholderiales bacterium | reverse complement strand
TCGGTCTGGGGGGGTCAGTTTGGTGGGCACGCGATGGCGCCCCCCGGCAAGCGCGCAGTCGCGCACGCCTTCGGGCCGAATAATAGTGGCGGCCCCTGCCACCAAAGACAGAGCTCGGCGGTGCTGCGGCGCGTGGCCATGACATCTGCTACGGAATCGGGACGGGCGGAGTAGAGCTGTCGGGGCTTAGGCTGTCCAACCCCGCTGACGCACGATATGCCCCCTCGACCAGCTCAGGGTTGCGGTCTGCCTTGCAGCGCGAACGGGGTCCGCGACCCCATCGGGGTCGTCGACCATGACATGCCGGCCACTGCGCTCCCCCATCGCGTGCCCTACGACTGGCCGGGGTGCACGCCCTGCACAATGAGATCTCTCGGTATCCAATCCATTCGGGCCATGTCTTCGCTTACAGCGATCGAACTGGGTTTAAGGTGAGCTGTTGCGCGGCCCCGCTTCGCGGGGGCGCGGCGGAAGGTCGACGGACCACCCGGGTGGATTGATCGGAATCGACAACGCCCGCTCGCCAATCTGCCGAGAGGCCTCGGTCCAGCGATGATTGACGAAGGGCGTGCTGCGGAACCCACCGAGCAGGCTCGTCGCCAGCATCAGTAACAGAAGCAGTACCGACAGTTGCCGGCACCAGCCCCTGTTCGATGCGACGGCGATGATCAGCACCCAGGCCATCCCCACATGGGCGATGTAGAAGTAACGCGGCCCGTTGGTGAAGACAACGAATTGCGGCAGATCGCCGCGGAACTTCACCATCGCTGCTGCCACGACCACGATGCCGGCCCCGAGCATGAGCGCGGTGTCGACCAGTCGCCGGCGTGTCGCGTACAACAGGAATGTCAGCAGCAACCCATACAGCCCAAACTGAAGTACGGGTAGTTCACGCCACGACACATACGGTATGAAGGCGCCGCCGAACAGGCGAAGTCCGACCACCGAAACCAGCGTCTTCGCTTCCGGGACCACGGTGGAAGCATCAGCCGACGACTGAGCCAGATGCCAGCACTGGATCGCCGCCACGACGACGAGGCTGATGAGTAACAGGACACGATGGCGAGTTGGCCGCAGGCTCACGCTCACCGCGTACAAGGGGGCGAAGAGAACGCTGAACGGCCCGGTGAGACCGCAGACCAGCACCGTGGCGTGGTCAGCCATCCCCGCAGGCAGCCAGCCACCCTGCCGCTGCGGCGGATCTGCTTTCAGCAGCACCTGCAGCAGTGCCAGCGCCATGATCCACTGAATATTTGTGATCGTCACAAACACTTCGGCGATCGGGTGGGGTGTCAGAACGACCGCAAGAGCCAGCGCTGGCTTGTAGGGCAGATCGAGCCGTCGATCGAAGATCGACGCGAGCACCAGCATCGTGATAGCTAGGCTCAAACCGTTGTAAAGAGCCGGGGCCAGTGCCGGCCCAGCAACGACATCCGCCACGCAAGCGACCCAGCGCGGGGCCAAATGCAAATAACCGGCATAGGGCTCCCACACCGCTCGGCAGCCCTGCAGGTACTGCTCGCGAAAGAAGATCCGCCCGTCTTCGGCCCAAAACTGCGGATTGACGAATGCGTCGAACTTTCGTAATGCCAGGATCGCTGCGGCCAGCAAGAGAGTGCAGAAAAGCACGCGCCAGTGCGTGGCGTCAGCGTCCAAATCAAGCGTAGACGTCACGTTCGAATTGATTATTGGCATAGTGCTCAGCTTTTCTCTCCCAGCCGAAACCGATTCTTCAAAAACCTCAAAGTATCTCCCAACGTTCGCCCTCCGAACCCGCGAGAGCGCTCCGGCGCCTTCGTCGGATGGGGACCGATGGGCATGGCAGCTGCCTCTCGCCCGGCCCTGCACGCGCGCACGGCTGGAACAGGGCGGCTGCCGCAGCGGCAGGTTGGACCCTCTGAACTTTGCGGGCGTGCGCATCCAAGAGTCGCCATCACTTGGCAGCCCGAAATCCGAAGTGCAACGCCGATCGGCGCAAGCCGTGCCCACGGCACAGATCCCGCAGCAGCGCCAGCCTCAGCCGACGGACAGAGTGAGGATGGCGAGCATGAAGCAGCAAGATGCCACGGGCAAGGAAAGGCGACCGCTCAGAAATTCTGCGCGCCGGAACCGGCAATTCGGCCGCTGGACGACCCAACACCGACCCTTTTGGCTGGGGCGCGCCTGTATAACCTCATTGCCGTCCCCAACCAGCCTTTCGCCAAGATCTGCCCGTGAATGCACCCGAAACGGCGCCCTTGCCTCCAGCTTTCGGTTCGTTCCGGTGGCTCGCACCGATCTGCCTGTGCACAGCATTGGCGCTGGTGGGCTATGGCGCGGCGGTGTATTTCAGCCAGGCCGACCAGGTCGCGACAGCCTTCGCAGGCATCGGCGGGGGCACCTTCGCTGCCGGCTTGGCGGCCACGCTGCTGGCGCTGGCACTGCGTGTCGGACGCTGGCGCAGCATCCTCACCCGCCAGGGCCATAGGCTGCCGCGGCTGTTGAACGGACGCATTTACCTGGCCGGCTTGGCGTTGTCGTCCACACCCGGCAAGGTGGGCGAGACCGCGCGTTCACTTTTGCTGCAGCCACTGGGTGTGCCCTGGGCAGACTCTTTCGCCGCGTTCGTCTGCGATCGACTCGCCGACGTCGCCGGCGTGGCCACGATGGGTGCCGCAGCGGCTGCATTGGCTGGCAATCGGCAGCCATTGGTCGAAGGTGTGGCCTTGCTGGCCACTGCAGGCAGCTTGGTACTGGCCGTGCTGCTGCGGGCACCCGCCGGGCAGCGGTGGCGCGGTTCGCAGACATCATGGGCAGCGCACTTGGCCGCGCCCGTGGTCGCATGGGCGGCCTTGTGGCGTGCCCCTGTGCTGGTGCTGTGGGCGGGCATCGCCGTACTGGCGTACGGCCTGCAAGGGCTGGCCTTCACGGCCTTCGTGGCCCAGGTGCACGCGGGGCTGGGCATCGCCCAGTGTCTGGCCATCTTCGTCAATGCCACCCTCATCGGCGCTGCCAGCATGGTGCCTGGCGGGCTGGGCACCATGGACGTTGCGCTGGTACTGCAATTGCGCCACGCAGGCGTGACAAGCGAAGCCGCGCTGGCTGCCGCCATCGCCACGCGCTTGTGCACTCTCTGGTTCGCCTGGCTGCTGGGTATCGGCGCCCTGCTCAGCTTCAGCCGACGGAAGGCGGCCCAACGATGACCCGGGTGCCCGTTGCCGACGATGCCGGGCTGGTGCTACCGCTGGTGGTGGACCTGGATGGCACGCTCATCCGCGCCGACCTGCTGCACGAATCGGCCCTGAAACTGCTGCGCCAGCGGCCGCTGGCTGCGTTGCTGGCCCCCGGCTGGCTGCTGCGCGGCAAGGCGGCGCTTAAGTCAGAGATCGCAGAACGGATCGACGTCGACGTGGCCACGCTGCCCTACCACTCGTCGTTCCTGCAATGGCTGCGCGAGCAGCGCGCAGCCGGACGCCGGCTGGTGCTGTGCACGGCCTCGAATGAGCGCTACGCGCACAAGGTGGCGGCACATCTGGGCCTGTTCGACGAGGTCATCGCCAGCGACGCGCTGACCAATGTCTCCGCCCGGCGCAAGGCCGAAGTGCTGGTACAGCGCTTTGGCGACAAGGGGTTCGACTACGCCGGCAACTCGGCCGACGACCTGCATGTGTGGGCCCATGCGCGCAAGGCCCACGTCGTCAATGCCTCACGCAAGGTGGCCAGCGTGGCAGGCCACCGCTTCGAGCAAGGCCAGGCTTTCCCGACCCCTTCGGCCACGCTGCGCACCTGGCTGCGTGCGCTCCGCCTGCACCAGTGGCTGAAAAACCTGCTCGTGCTGCTGCCGCTGGCTGGCGCCTTCCAACTGGGCCAGGGCGAGTTGCTGCAGGCTGCCCTGATGGCCTTCCTGGCCTTCGGGCTTTGTGCCTCGTCGGTGTACGTGCTCAACGACCTGATGGACCTGGAAAGCGATCGCCAGCATCCGCGCAAGCGCGAACGACCCTTCGCCGCCGGCGTGCTGTCACCCGTGGCGGGGCTTGCCGCCGCGGCGCTGCTGCTGCTGGGCGCAGCGGCGCTTGCTGCGGCCCTGCGCCCGGCCTTCCAGTTGGCCCTGGCCAGCTACTTCTTGCTGACGCTGGCTTACACCCTCTTTCTGAAACGCAAGGTCATCGTCGACTGTCTAGCCCTGGGCAGCCTCTACACACTGCGCATCGTGGCGGGCTGGTCGGCCGTGGGGCTGCCGGCTTCGTTCTGGCTGCTGGCGTTTTCGCTTTTTCTCTTCCTGAGTCTGGCCTTCGTCAAGCGCTACTCCGAACTGCAGGCCGTCGTGAAGGCCGGAAAGGACGACGCCGCGGGGCGCGGTTATCTGGCCTCTGACCTGCCTCTGGTACAGACCATGGGCGTAGCCGCCGGTTTCTGCTCGGCCATGTTGCTGGCGCTTTACATCAATGGCGACACGGTCATGCGCACTTACACCCACCCCGAGGTGCTGTGGCTGACGGTGCCTATCCATCTCTACTGGGTCAGCCGCATGTGGATGCAGGCGCAACGCGGGAACATGCACGACGACCCGGTCGTCTTCGCCGTGCGAGACCCCGTGAGCCTGGCCTGTGCCGGGCTCTTCGGACTGACGCTGGTGGCATCTCGATGAGTTCTGGCCCGAAGGCTGCGGCCGCCACCGAAACCCTGGCCGCACCGCCGCTGCGCGCGGTCAGCTCCTGGGGCCGCTTGAGCCACTTGCCGCATGAGGCGTACACCCTGTCCGACCGCACGCGGCTGCCCCTGCCTGCCACGCAAACACCCATGCTGCCCTTCGGCAACGGCCGCAGCTATGGAGACGCCTGCCTCAATTCGCAAGGGGCGCTCTGGCTCATGCGCGGGCTCGACCGCTTCATCGCCTTCGATGCGGATACCGGCGTGCTGGCGTGCGAAGCCGGGGTGCTTCTGGACGACATCATCTCAACGCTGCTGCCCCGCGGCTGGTTCCTGCCGGTGACGCCAGGCACGCGCTACGTCACGCTGGGGGGCGCCATCGCCAACGACGTGCATGGCAAGAACCACCACCGCGCCGGCACCCTGGGCCACCACGTGCTGGGGCTGACGCTGCTGCGCACCGACGGCACGCGCGTCGACTGCTGTCCCGACGTGCAGGCCGACTGGCTGAGCGCCACCATCGGCGGGCTCGGCCTGACGGGCGTCATCACCAGCGTGCGGCTGCAGATGCTGCGCGTGAAGGGGCCGTGGATCGACAGCGAGGCCCTGCCCTTCGACACGCTGGCCGATTTTTTCGCCCTGTCCGGGCAGTCGGAGGCCAGCCACGAATACATCGTCAGCTGGATCGACTGCGTGCACGGCGGTGCGGGCAAGACGCGCGGCGTGTTCTTCCGCGGCAACCATGCGGCCGAAACCCACCATGCGCCAGCCGGCCGCACGCGCAGCATGCCGCTGACGCCGCCGGTGTCGCTGGTGAACCGGCTGTCACTGCGTGCCTTCAACACCGTCTACTACCGCATGCAGCGGGCCCGCGCCGGGCGGCGGCTAGAGCACCTGCTGCCCTTCTTCTACCCGCTGGACGGCTTGCTCGGCTGGAACCGCATCTATGGGCCGCGTGGCTTTTTCCAGTACCAGTGCGTGGTGCCGCGCGCCGTGCAGGCCGAGGCCACGGCCGAACTATTGGCCGCCATCCGCCTGTCGGGCCGCGGTTCCTTCCTGGCGGTGCTGAAAACCTTCGGCGACCGCCCCAATGCCGGCATGCTGAGCTTTCCGATGACCGGCACCACGCTGGCGCTGGACTTCCCCAACGAGGGCGCGGCCACCGAGGCCCTGTTCCAGCGCCTGGACGCCGTGGTGCGTGCGGCCGGGGGCCGGCTCTACCCCGCCAAGGACGCCCGCATGCCCCGCGAACTCTTTCTGGCCGGCCACCCCCGGCTGGCGGAGTTCCAGCGCTATCGCGACCCGGGCATCGCGTCCGATCTGTCGCGCCGCCTGCTCGACGCCTGAACCCCGAACCCCCATGCCCGCGCCAACTGCCCCAGCCTCTGCATCATCGACTGCAGCACCCCGCGTGCTGATCGTCGGCGCCACCTCGGCCATTGCCGTGGCCGTCGCCCGCCGCTACGCTGCCCAGGGCGCCCGCCTGCTGCTGCTGGGGCGCCGTCCCGACGCCCTGCAGGCCGTGGCGGCCGACCTGCGCGTGCGCGGCGCGGCCGAGGTGGTGTGCGAGCACTACGATGCCGAGAGCGCTGAATCGCCCGCCGCCGCGCTGCAGCGGGCCTGGGACACCTGGCAGGGCTGCGACATCGCGTTGCTGGCCCACGGCGTGCTGCCGGACCAAGCCGCGTGCCAGGAATCGGTGGCGGCCACGCTGCGCAGCTTCGACATCAACGCGCGATCGGTGATCGCGGTGCTGACGGTGCTGGCGTCGTTGTTTGAAGCGCAGGGCTGCGGCGTCATCGGCGTCATCTCTTCGCCGGCCGGCGACCGTGGGCGCGCGAGCAATTACGTCTACGGCGCGGCCAAGGCGGCGGTCACCAACTTCTCCAGCGGCCTGCGCCACCGACTGCATTCAAAGGGCGTGCGCGTGATCACCATCCTGCCGGGCTTCGTCGATACGCCCATGACGGCCGCGCTGCCCAAGACCGGGCCCCTGTGGGCGCAGCCCGACCGGGTGGCAGCCGACATCCAACGTGCCCTGGCCACGCGCAACGGGGCGCTGTACACCCCCTGGTTCTGGCGCTGGATCATCCTGATCGTCTGCAATCTGCCGCAACGGCTCTTCTTGCGCAGCAAGCTCTGAAGCAGGCTCGTCCCCTGGACCTCATCCACATCGATAGCCATGCACACACCCCAAGACAAAATCGTCATCACCGGCGCTGCCGGCCTGGTGGGACAGAACCTCGTGACCCTGCTGGCCGAACACGGCTACACGCGGCTGGTGGCCATCGACAAGCACGAAGGCAACCTCGCGATCCTGCAGCGCCTGCACCCAGCGGTGCAGACGCTGGTGACCGACCTTGCCGAGCCCGGCCACTGGGAGCGCGCATTCGAAGGCGCGCATGTGGTGGTGCAGTTGCACGCGCAGATTGCGGGCAAGACCTACGCGCCCTTTCAGCGCAACAACCTCGACGCCACCGCCCAGGTGCTGCGCGTCATCAGGCAGATGCCGAAGGCGGCCTACCTGGTGCACGCCAGCTCATCCGTGGTGAACTCGGTGGCCGACGACTTCTACACGCGCAGCAAGATCGAGCAGGAAAAGATGGTTCGGGCCGCCGGGCTGCGGCACTGCGTGCTGCGGCCGACGCTGATGTTTGGCTGGTTCGACCCCAAGCACCTGGGCTGGCTGGCGCGCTTCATGGAACGTGTGCCGGCTTTCCCGGTGCCCGGTCACGGTCGCTACATGCGCCAGCCGCTGTACAACCGCGACTTCTGCCGAGCCATCCTGGCCATGATGGGGCAACAGCCCGACGGCCCCATCTACGACCTGACGGGCCCGGACCGCATCGATTACATCGACATGATCCGCGTCATCCGCGACGCCAAGCAGCTGAAGACGCCGATCGTCACCGTGCCCATCCCGCTGTTCTCGCTGGCCCTGCGCGCCTATGCGTTGTTCAGCGACAAGCCGCCCTTTACTGCCGCGCAACTGAAGGCCCTGACGGCGGGTGACGACTTTACTGGCGTGGACCTGCAGCAGGTATTCGGCTTCCGGCCGACGCCCTTTCGCGAGGCCATCCGCGAGACCTACAACCACCCCAGCTACAGCAGCGTGGTGCTGGCCAGCCCGCACTGAACCGCCTGCCTCCGCAACCACCTCACCCCCACCACGCCTCCTTGGAGCCTTTCGGTGACCGACCCCCAGAAGCAACAACGATTTGCCGTCATCGGCGCAGGCCCCATGGGACTGGCAGCCGCACACCGCGTGGCCCAGGCAGGCCACCACGTGACGCTGATCGAGGCCGACAGCCGCTTGGGCGGCATGTCGGCGGCTTTCGACTTCGACGGTTTGCCGCTCGAGCGCTATTACCATTTCATCTGCAAGACCGACTACCCGCTGTTCGACACGCTGGCTGAGTTCGGCCTGCAGCAGCGGCTGCGCTGGGTACCCACCGAGATGGGCTTCTACTACGAAGGGCGCTGGTACGACTGGGGCAAGCCCAGCGCGTTGCTGACGTTCCCGCACCTGAGCGTGGTGGACAAGATCCGCTTCGCCGCCCACGTGTTGAGCACCAAGCGCGTGACCGACTGGCGTGAACTCGACAAGTTGCAGGCCACGGCCTGGATCAAGGGCTGGGTGGGCGAGCGCGGCTACAAGGTGCTGTGGGACAAACTGTTCGAGCTGAAGTTCTTCGAGCTGCAACATCAGGTCTCGGCGGCCTGGATCGGCACCCGCATCAAGCGCGTGGCGCTGTCGCGGCGCAGCTTGTTTCAAGAAGAGATGGGCTATCTGGAAGGCGGATCGCAGGTGCTGCTGGACGAGTACGAGAAGCGCCTGCGTGCCGCGGGTGCCGACATCCAACTCTCGGCGCCCGTGCGCCGCGTGCACACCGAACAGGGGCGCGTGACCGGCGTCGAAACAGCAAAGGGCATGGTGCACGCCGACCGGGTGCTTTCGACCGTGCCGCTGAAGTACGTCACCCGGCTGGCGCCCGACCTGAACATCGCCGAGAAGCAGCGCATCGACGCCATCGACAACGTGGGCGTAGCCTGTGTGCTGATGAAGTTCCGCAAGCCCGTCACGAAGTACTTCTGGATGAACGCCAACGACCCGCGTGTGCCGGTGCCGGGCTTCATCGAGTTCTCGAACCTGAACCCGCTGCCCGAGTCGGTGGTGTACGTGCCCTACTACATGCCGCGCAGCCACCCAAAGTGGGCCTGGGACGGCGAGCGCCTGATGGACGAGGCCTGCCAGACCTTCTTGCTGACACAGCCGCAACTTGCACGCAGCGACATCATCGCGCGGCACGTCTCGCGTTACGAATTTGCGCAGGCAGTGTGCCCGCCGGGCTTCTACGACATGCTGCCCGACATGCAGACCTCGGTGCATGGCTTCTACTTGGCCGACACCTCTTACTACTACCCTGAAGACCGTTCCATCAACGAAAGCATCGTGGTGGGTCGGCAACTGGCAGACCGGTCGCTGGCTGCGCCGTTCGCTTGAGTACTTGCTGTTCGGCAACCAGACATAACCAGAGGGAGTGCAGGGAATGCATCTTGAAAATCTTTACCGACATCGTTTCGAAGAAGCAGACCTACCCGCCAAGCAGGCGATTTGGAAGGTGCTTTGCGAGAGCTTCTTCTCGGCGTATGTACGGCCGCAAGACACTGTCGTGGACATCGGCGCGGGCTACTGCGAGTTCATCAACCAGATCGCCGCCGGGCGCCGGATCGCCGTTGACCTGAACCCACGTCTGGTCGAGTTCGCCGGGCCGGGTGTCGAAACCTTGAACGAGAGTTGCACCGAGCTGCCGTCGATTCCGGAGAACAGCGTCGACGTCGTCTTCATGTCGAATTTCCTGGAACATCTGCCTAATAAGCAGATGGTTCTGGACACGATCTCAGCTGCACGTCGGGTACTAAGGCCAGGTGGGCTGCTGATTATTCTGCAGCCGAACGTGCGGCTGCTTCCTGGGGAATATTGGGACTTCTTCGACCACCATACACCGCTGACCGAACGCAGCCTTGCCGAGGCGGTGGCACTTGTCGAACTCCAACCCGTCAAGGTCATCGCCCGCTTCCTGCCCTACACGACCAAGAGTCGGTTGCCGCAGTGGCCTTGGTTGATTCGTCTTTATCTCAAAGTGCCGATGGCATGGCTCCTGATGGGAAAGCAGTCCTTGGTGGTGGCGAGAAAGCCGGCATGACCTCTGCTGGCATTCGCGAACCGAACGCCGCGCGCAACTCGTTTGCCCGCTATCTGGTGGCAGGCGCCGTAGCAGCAGTGGCGAACTACGGATCCCGTTTCATCTTCAGCATGTGGTGGCCATTCGAGATCGCCGTCGTTCTGGCCTTTGTTGTCGGGCTGTGTACCGGGTTCTTGCTGATGCGTGCCTATGCGTTCGCTGAGAGCCAACGCCGCCCCACAGAGCAGGCAGCCTCGTACTTGCTCGTCAATCTCCTGGCACTGATGCAAACCTTGGCCGTGAGTAGCTTCTTGGCACGCTACGCGTTGCCGTGGATAGGTGTGCAGCAGGGATTGGAGGGGATCGCCCATGGCGCAGGCGTGCTGGTGCCGGTCATCACCAGCTACTTCGGGCATAAGCACTTGACGTTCAGATAGCCAGCGAACCCTGAAGGACCAGGTTTCGGGCCGGGGCCATTGCCTGCGATCACCTATGAATCGTACTGACGAACGCCACGGTCATCGCAACCAGTCAACGCGGGCGCAGTGTTCGCATCTCGTTGCCCAGGTCCAATCGCCGCGGCTGGAAGCCGCTTCGGAGTCCTACGCAATGCGGCTAGTACCGTCGGTCGCCTTATTCGCGACTTGCGAGCCCCCGGCGCGCCAGTTGATCCCGATAGAGATCTCGATAGCGGCGCACCATGCCGTCCAGACTGAATTCGGCCTCCACGCGCTGCCGACCGGCATGGCCCATCGCCGTCGCCAACGCTGGCGCCTGTGCCATGCGCACCAGGGCGGCGGCCAGTGCAGGCACGTCGCCTGCGGGCAGCAGTTCGCCGGTCTCTCCCGGCAGCACCAGTTCGGCGTTGCCGCCAACCGCGGACGCCAGCACCGGCAGGCCGCTGGCCATGGCCTCCAGGATGGTGTTGGAGATGCCCTCGGCCACCGAAGGCAGCACGAACAGGTCCAGCGCCTGCATCAGCGCCGGCACATCGCTGCGGTCGCCGGGCAGCCAGGCCAGGTCTGCCACGCCACCGGCCTGCAGTACCTGCTGCACCTCGGCGCGCAACGGCCCGTCGCCCACCAGCACGAGACGCAGACGCGTGCGCAGCGCGG
>JBBQXN010000098.1:0-10971 GCA_038209585.1 Burkholderiales bacterium | reverse complement strand
CGCACCTGGGTCTGCAGGCCCGGGCGCCGCCGCGTGCGCCAGCCCGTCGGTCACAGCTGCAAGCGGCCTGAAATCCACCAGCCAACACGTTTCAGGCGGCTCGGTGCCCAGGGCCGCAGAGACCGGCTGCGCCAGGGCTTCGTGGAGCCGCGGATCGGGGCCTCACTGCACGGGGAAACCCGGGGGTGGCCGCTACGAATAACGCCCTTCAGGGGCAAGAAGCCTTGGGGAGAAAAAGTGCGTTTGAATTTCCTATCCTCTTACGCTGAAATGGCTGCCCAGCTTCGGCCGTGGCGACACCATCGACCTGGGCGGCTGGTCTACCGGGCTGCTGACCGTGGACGGCTGGCAGCATTTGATCCTGCCGGCCATCACGCTCAGCGTTTTCCAGCTGGCGCTGATCATGCGGCTGGCGCGCGCAGAAATGCTGGAAGTGTTGCGCACCGACTCTGTGAAGTTCGCGCGCTCGCAGTCTGCAAAACCGCGCTGTCTACTTCGGCCATGCGCTGAAGAACACGCTGGTGCCCGTGATCACCATCACCGGCCTGCAGTTGGGCAGCCTGATTGCCTTTGCCATCATTACTGAGACAGTGTTTCAGTGGCCGGGCATGGGCTTCCTGTTCATTCAGGCCGTGCAGTTTGCTGATATTCCGGTGATGGCCGCCTACCTTTGCCTGATCGCGCTGATCTTCGTTGTCGTCAACCTCGTTGTTGACTTGCTGTATTTTTTGGTCGACCCCCGGCTGCGCATCGAGCGCTCGGCTGCTGGGCATTGATCTGTACTCAACCCGCATCAACGGGTGTGCCAGTTGTGGCTGGCACACCCAGTACACCAGGAAGATTGGCTCGCTGGGCCGACAGCGACGTCTGGTACAGCTTTCGCACCTCGCCGATGGCCATCCTGGCGGCTTTCATTGCGCTGGTGTGCGTGTTCTGTTCGGTCTTTGCACCTTGGGTCGCACCGCACGACCCCTTCGATCTGGCTAGCCTGAACCTGTCGGATGCGCGTTTGCCGCCGGCCTGGATGGAAGGCGGCAGCCGCACCTATCTGCTGGGCACCGACGACCAGGGCCGCGACATCCTGTCTGCGCTGTTCTATGGCGCGCGCATTTCGCTGGCCGTGGGTTTTGCGGCCGTCTTGTTGTCGCTGGTGGTCGGTGTGGGCCTGGGTTTGCTGTCGGGCTTCGTAGGCGGCAAGACTGACGCTTTCATCATGCGCGTGTGCGATGTGTTGCTGTCTTTCCCCAGCATCCTGGTCGCGCTGCTGATCGACGGTGTCGGTCGGGCGATGTTTCCTGACGCCCAGAGCACGCTGGCCTTTGGGGTGTTGATCGTCGCCATCTCGCTGACCGGCTGGGTGCAATACGCGCGCACCGTGCGCGGCAGCACATTAGTAGAACGAAACAAGGAATATGTGCAAGCCGCGCGCGTTATCGGTGTGGCACCCCTGCGCATCATGTTCAAGCATGTGATGCCCAATGTGATGGGCCCGGTGCTGGTGCTGGCCACCATTCAAGTAGCAGCAGCCATCCTGACCGCGGCCACACTGTCGTTTCTGGGCGTGGGCGTGCCACCCACCAGCCCGTCGCTGGGCACCCTGATCCGCGTCGGCAACGATTTCCTGTTCTCTGGCGAGTGGTGGATCACGATCTTCCCGGGCCTGATGCTGGTGCTGATTGCGCTGAGCGTGAACCTGCTGGGCGACTGGCTGCGCGATGCGCTGAACCCGCGATTACGGTGAGGTTGCGCGGTGAGGTTTCTTTCGGAAACGAAGTCAAACGGCATGGCAAATCAGGTTGTTTTGGATCACGCCCACCACAAGCAGCTGCCAGATCGGGCGACTGGGCTGTGTGGCGCAGCGAAGTAAAGAAGGAGCCCTCGGCCCCCAGGGCCGCGGGCGGATGACATGAGCTGCGTCACTCAGCCCAGCCGCCCGATCTCGCGAGAACGAGTGGACGCGTGAACAGCATGAGCCACATGAACCGCATGAACCACATGAATCGCAAGCTCATCACCCCATGACCCAGCCCCTGCTCGAAGTCCGCAACCTGCGCGTCGAATTCCCGACCCGGCGCGGCACGCTGCAGGCGCTGGACGACATCAGCTTTGCCATCGCACCGGGTGAAATTCTGGGCGTGGTGGGCGAATCCAGCGCCGGCAAATCGTTGACCGGTGCGGCCATCATCGGCCTGCTGGAACCACCCGGGCGCATCGCCGGTGGTGAAATCCTGTTTGAAGGCAGGCGCATCGACAACCTGCCTTACGAGCAGATGCGCGCCATCCGTGGCCGCCAGATCGGCGCGATCTTTCAGGACCCACTGACCAGCCTGAACCCGCTGTACACCATCGGCCGGCAATTGACCGAGACCATTCAGACCCACCTGCCTGTGGGCGCAGCAGAAGCGCGGCAGCGCGCCATCAAGCTGCTGCAAGACACCGGCATCCCGGCTGCGCAAGAGCGCATTGACCAGTACCCGCACCAGTTCAGCGGCGGCATGCGCCAACGCGTGGTCATTACGTTGGCGCTGGCAGCTGAGCCGAAGCGGATCGTCGCCGACGAACCCACCACTGCGCTGGACGTGTCGATTCAGGCGCAGATCATCTCGTTGCTGAAAAAGCTGTGCAAGGAACAAGGTGCGTCGGTGATGTTGATCACCCACGACTTGGGCGTGATTGCCGAGACCTGCGACCGCGTGGCTGTGCTGCACGCCGGGCGCGTCGCCGAAATTGGCCCGGTGGCCGACGTGATCCATCGCCCCAGCCACCCCTACACCGTCGGCCTGATGGGCTCGATCCCGGCGATGGACGAAGACCGCGAGCAACTGCTGCAGATCGACGGCGCAATGCCACGCCTGAACGCCATTCCGCGCGGCTGCGCTTTCAACCCACGCTGCCCGAAGGTCTACGACAAATGCCGCCTTGACCGACCAGAGCTGTTCGACGCTGGCGCCACGCAAGCGGCTTGCTGGCTGGCTGGTGCATGACGCGAAGGTGGCAGCATGACAGCGCCAGGGGTTCTGCCGGTGGCTCCCTTGGTCGAAGTACGCGACCTGGCCAAGGTCTTCGATGTCTCCGCGCCCTGGCTGAACCGCGTCATCGAACGCAAACCACGCCAGTTCGTGCACGCGGTCGACGGCGTCAGCTTCACGATTGAACGCGGCAAGACGCTGGCGCTGGTGGGCGAATCAGGCTGCGGGAAAAGCACCGTGGCCAGGCTGCTGGTGGGGCTGTACCAACCGACGCGCGGTGACGTTCGCTTCGACGGCCAACCTACCGACGCCAAGCAGAACGCGGCCGGCCTGCGCACTCTGCGCCGCCGCATGCAGATGATTTTTCAAGACCCCTACGCCAGCCTGAACCCGCGCTGGAAGGTGCTGGACATCGTGGCCGAGCCGTTGCGCGAACATGGTCTGGCACAAGCCACAGACGATGGCCTGCGCCAGCAAGTGGGCGCGCTGCTGCTGCAAGTGGGCCTGGCCGCAAGCGATGTAGACAAGTTTCCGCACCAGTTCAGCGGCGGCCAGCGCCAGCGCGTCAGCATCGCCCGCGCGCTGGCCACACAGCCTGAATTCCTGGTCTGTGACGAACCGACGTCAGCGCTGGATGTGTCGGTGCAGGCGCAGGTGCTGAACATCATGAAAGACCTGCAACGCACGCAGGGCCTGACCTACCTGTTCATCAGCCATAACCTGGCAGTGGTGCGGCATGTGGCTGACGCGGTCGGCGTGATGTATCTGGGCCGTTTGGTCGAAGTAGCACCCAAGTCAGAACTGTTCACGCGCCCGCGCAACCCCTACACGCGCATGCTGCTGGACGCCATTCCCGACATCCACATGACAGGCCGTTCACGCACGCCCGTGCAAGGCGAAGTGCCGAACCCGCTGAACCCGCCCACCGGGTGTGCATTCCACCCAAGATGCCCGCACGCAAACGTGCGCTGCAGCGCAGAGCGGCCAAAGCTTTTGTCGATTCAGGGTGTGCAGGTGGCCTGCCATGCGGTAGAAGAGGGGCGCATCTGAGCGGCTGGTCCGCAGACGTTTTGCTGCGGCCGGGTGGCTTATGCGACATCGCCAGCACGTTCGACTAGAGCCCACCCTCAGGCTGGCCCCAGCGACGCCAACAGATCTCTGGCGCGCTGGGTCAATGCGTGGTCGTCGCCACGCGACGCCTGCAGAATCTGTAACGAGTACAACAAATGCTGCCGCGCGGCCTGTGGGTTGCCCAGCTGCAGTTGCGTCTGCCCGGCGCTGAGCAGCATCAGCCCGTGCCGCCAATGGGTAGGCATGGCGGCCTCCGCCTGAGCCAACAGGGGGGCTTGCACAGCCTCTGCGGCAGCCCACTGCTGCATGTCCATGTGGGTGCGCGCAATGTTTTGCAAGGAGGTCAGCGTCCGCGCGTGGCCTTGGCCGTAAACCCGCACCATGAGTTCGTGGACGCGCTGGAACATGAGCAGCGACTCTGGCAGCCGTCCAAGTTCGCCCAGCGTGAATGCCAGGTTGTTCATGGTCACGCGCGTGTCTGCATGTTCGCTGCCGTAGTGGCGCTCGCGCACGATCAGTGCGGCCCGGAAACGCCGCTCGGCTTCGTCCAACTGGCGTCGGTCCAGCGCCAACAGTGCAGCTTCGGTCTCGATGCGCAGCGCCACGTCATGTTCAGCACCCAGGCTCTGGTTGGCCAGCGGGCCGGCTTCGGCCAACACGGCAGCGGCTTCATCAAAACGCTCGCTGTTGCGCAGTGCCGCTGCTAGCTGGCGCATCTGCTCCAGCGTCCGTGGGTGATCGGCGCCATGCGCGCCGCGCTTCAGGACCAGCGCCTCACGCGCCAGCGCCAGCGTTTCTTCGTCGATCCCTTTGCCCAAGTGCGCTTCGACCATGAAGCTGACCAGTTCGGCGTACTGCGCGTGCTTTGCACCGAAGGCTGCCCTCGTAGGCTCGCGCAGCGCGGCATAGGCTTGCATTGCCTCGTCGAAACGCGAGTTGCCGTTCAGCCATGCTGCCTCGGCGGTGCGCCACAGGATGCGCGTGCGTTCGCTGACCCCGGGCATGGCGGCCAAGCCGGCAGTTGTATCTAGCGTGGCGCGCTGGGCCTGCAGATCGCCGTCGACGCTGAAAAGGGTCGTCAGCAGTTCCAGCGCTGTCTGTGCGCGACTGTCGGCATCGCCACCATGCGCTGCCGCCAGTGCCAGCGAACGCTCCAGCGCCCGCCGTGAGGCGCTGAAGTCAGACAGGCCGTAAAAGGCATTGCCCAGGGCGCGCTGCAATGCCGCCTCTTGCAAGGGCTGCTCGGCGAAGCGCGCACCGGCAGCGGCCTCGGCCACCGACAGAGCATCGCGCATGCTCAGGTCGCGGCGCCCGGTTTGCAGCGGGTTGGCCGCAGCCACCAGGTCTTGCGTGAGAAAACGGTTGACTGCCAGCAGCGACTGCGCCTGCGCAGCGGACTGCGCCGCAGCTGCCTCGGCCAGCAAGCGCGCGTCGCGTACCTGCCACAGCAGCACCAGGGCCACGACCAAGCCAGTACAGGCCACGGCGGCCAAGCCGCCCAGCACCTTGCGGCGTTCGCGCGCGCTGGCCAGCGCCTGCTGCAGCGCCTGCGCTTGCGCTTCGCGGCGGAACTCGGCTTCTCGATCGGCCTGCCGCTCTGGCAGCGCACGCAGCCGCCGCCCCAGTTCGGCTGCGTCGCCCAACCTCAGCAACGGGTTCTGGTCGCAACACGCGGCCACGTCCTCGCGCAAAAGCTCGTCGGCTATGTCCCGCTCCCAGCCGGGCGCCAGCGGGCGCTTCAAGTCGCCCACAGTCATTTGATACAGCAGTACGCCCAAAGCGAAGATGTCTGAGCGCACCGTCGGCGCTTGCCCGGCCACCACTTCTGGGGCCAGATAGGCCCAGGTTCCTGATGTGGATGTGTCGGCGGCCAGGGTCTGGGTGAAGCCCAAGCGCGTGATGTCCAGCGCTTGCAACCGCTCGGCGTCGAGCACGCGGCCGCTGCCGAAGTCGCCCAGGCGCACACGCGGCGCGCCGCTGGCGTCCAGTTCGATCAGCACATTGGCCGGCTTGATGTCTTTATGCAGCACGCCGGCCGAATGCGCGGCGGCCAGTGCAGCTGCCGTTTGCGCCACCAGTTCCAGCCGCGTGGCCAGGGGCACGGCGGCGGCACCGCCGGCCATGCTGGCCAGCCAGTCGCGCAGGCTGCCCTGCGAGCAATGTTCCAGCTCAACGAAGTAGGGCGGCTCGGCCAGGTTCCAGTCGAGCACGCGCACCAAGTCCTCGCGCGCGCCCAGCGTTTCACGCAGCAGACGGTGCAGCGTGATCTCACGCTTCAGTTGCGCCATGCCAGCAGCGTCCAGCGCAAACTTGAAGACGCGTTGCTCGCCCGACTTGGCATGCCGCGCCAGCCAGTTCTCGCCGCGCGCGCCTTCAAAGCGGTGTACAAGCTGCCAGTTCGGCCGCTGTGGCGGCGAGTCGCCGGGCTGGATCGCTGAAGGCCCGGCGGGTGTCGGCTCAGCCAGCATTGCCAGCCGCTCGACCGGGGCAATGAGCCGGTAGCCGAAGCCGTGCACCGTCTTCAGCATGGCCTGACTGTCGTCGCCTATCGCCTGGCGCAGCTTGGCCACACACTTGGTCAGCACCGATTCGGTGACCACCCTGCCCGCCCACAGCGCGTCGAACAACTCTTCTTTGGTGACGACTTCACCGGGATGGCGCAGCAGCCACATCAGCAGTTCCAGCGGCTTGCGTTCGATGAGCACCAGCAGGCCACCACGCCGAAGTTCGAGCGTGGTCTCGTCCAGTTCGATGTCGGCCATGCGCCAGCGCGACACGTCGCGTGGCGCGGCGAGCTTGGCGACTGGCAGGGGTACTTCGTTCATGGCGCATTCATTCTTAAACAGTTGCGGGCAGATCGTTTCCACAAAAGGATGTAACGGTCGGGAATCCGTCGGAGATCCGACGGGCTGCGGTCAGGACTTTCAGGTGTGCCGCCGCGCAAGCTCTCAGCTGTCTAGACATAAGCAGACAGCACAGGAGATTGACCATGACACGCATCCTGAAACATATATTGATGGTTTGGTGCCTTGCCTTGCTGGCTGCATGCGGCGGCGGTGGTGGGGATGACCCCGGCGAAATATCCGCACCGCCACCGCCAGCCCCACCACCCGTGGCCGCTACGACCTTGCAAGTCAAAGTGCTCGACGTGCTGGGCTTCGCTAAAGCCGGGGCGCAGGTGCGGCTGGTCGGGACTGGCGCAGGCCCAGCTTCCGCAACCACAGACGCGGAC
This sequence comes from Burkholderiales bacterium, assembly GCA_038209585.1. GTDB lineage: Bacteria > Pseudomonadota > Gammaproteobacteria > Burkholderiales > Burkholderiaceae_C > Rubrivivax. The sequence goes on along the minus strand of JBBQXN010000098.1, from coordinate 3,699 downwards.
GGCAACGCCGTGTTGCAAGTCACCCCCGACACCGACCAACTGCTGGAAGTCAGCCTGCCCGGCCACACCAACCAATTCAAGCCAGTGCGTGTGGCTCTGGGCCAGTCAGCCTTTTTCCAGGCAAAGCTGATGGCGCGCGCCCCGGCGCTGACACTGGCCGACGCTGCGGCCGGCGGCACACTGGTGGGGCGCAATGCCGCGAGGGTGACGCTGCCGCCGGGTGGCCTGGTCGATGCGCAAACGGGTGCGGCGGTCACGGGCGCGGTGCAGGTGGAAATGACGCCTGTGAACACGGCGTCGCACGAGATCAGTGCCTTCCCAGGCAGCATGCGCGGCCTTTCTGGCACGACCGAGGGCTTGCTGGCGACCTATGGCCCGGTCGAATACATCTTCACGCAAGCCGGGCGCAAGCTGAACTTGGCAACGGGCCAGAGCGCGGTGATCGAAATGCCGCTGCATGCCAAGCTGAACGTCGACGGCACGCCGTTGGAGGTGGGTGACACGATGCCAGTGTGGTCCTTGAACGAGACGACCGGCGTCTGGTTGCAGGAAGGCGAAGGCACCGTGGTCGCGTCGGCCAGTGCAACCGGCCTGGCATTGCGCGCAACTGTGACGCACTTTTCGTGGTTCAACCCGGACTATTTCAGCAACCCGCGCCGCCTCAACATCAGCTTTATTTTTCCTGAGGGCATCACGCCCACGGTGTGCTGCGCTGTCGAGGCGATGACCACCCCAGGCTTCCCGGGTCCGGCTGGTCTGGCATCGATCACCCTGCCCCCAACCGGCGGCCAGGTCATTGTTGACAGCGCGAGCGTCTACCTCATCACCGCCCGGGGCCTCAGCGCTGCAGGGGCATTGTTCGGCGGGCGCGATGTCTCCGTGCCCCTAGGCACCGAGCCGCTGAATGTGGTCGTGACGTTGAGGCTGGACCCAAACGCACCCAACCCGGTCATCACCTCGCCAGCAGCAGGCGTCACCACCTACACCAGAGGCACGGTGAACGTGCAAGCCAGCGTAAGCGGCGGGGAACCAGACCTGGTGCAACTGCTGGGAGATGCTTTCCTGCTGGGTGCGATGACAGGCTCGCAGACCAGCGGCTACAGCATCGATTTCGATACCACCCCCGTCCCGGAAGACAGCTACGAAATCACCGTGCGCGCCGCGCGCGGCACGACCGCTGTCGTCAGCGCACCGCGCACGGTGATCGTCGACCGCACGCCGCCTTTGCTGACGGGGCGCTCGCCAGCGCCCGGCGCCGGCAACGTGGGCACGCTCGACGTGATCAAGGCCACCTTCAACGAGGTGCTTGACCCTGCGAGCCTGGTCAACGACCAAGATCCGACCGTGCTGCTGTCGGTAGGCAGCTCGCCCGGCGGCGCACCGATTGCGGTGGTGCTGACGCTGAGCCCCGATGGCCGCACGGTGACCGCCACGCCGGCCACGCCGCTGCTCTTCGGCACCCAGTACACCGTCGTCGTCCAAGGGCTGACCGACCGGGCCGGCAACCCGATGGCGCAGGCCCTGTGGAGCTTCAGCGTGCCGCTCTCGGCCATTTCCAGCCCGGACCTGCGCTTTCCCGGCGCAGCAGGCCGCATCAACGGCAATGCGCAGGGCCGCCCGGAGATCGCGCTGGCTTCCAACGGGCAGCCGCTGGTGGCGTGGCGTCAGGATGTGGACAACGTGCCGACCATCCAGGCTGCCCGTCTCATCGGCAACCTGTGGGTGCCGTTGCCTGCGCTGCTACCCACGGCGCCGACGACCGACCTGTCGATGGATCTGGACCCCACGGGCCAGCCGGTAGTGGCCTGGACACAGAACACGACCAACATCGGCAGCTGCACGGGCAGTGTTTTCAGGTCCCAACTTTTCGTCGCCCGCTTCAATGGCAGCGGCTGGCAGATGCTGGGCGATGGCGAGCTCAACATCGAGCCCTGCTCCGGCCCTCATCTGCCGCGCCTGAAGGTGGACCTGGCAGGGCGGCCGGTGCTGGTATCGGCCCAAGCAGGCACCTTTAATCAGACGATGCAGGTGCGGCGCTTCCAGGGCGCCGAATGGACGCTGCTGGGCACGGTGCCGGTGCGTTCGGTGCCCGCGGCCAGCATCCGTGTCCTGGAACTGCGCCTGGCGTTGGACGGCAACCTGCCGCTGGTGCTTGCGTCGGAGAACGCGAGTGGAACCATCCGCCACTTCGTCTCCCGACTCGACGGCAACGCCTTCGCGCCGGCCGGCGGGCAGGTGGCGGTCGGCAACAGAGATGTGCGTGCCGCGCTGGTCCTGGATCCACAAGGCCGGGCATTCGCGGCGGTTCAGACCACCGGCAATGCGTTGAGGCTGCTGCAGCTTCTAGACAGCGGCAACTGGGCACCCGTGGGCAGCGCGCTGGTGACGAACAACCCCTTCCCCAACTTTCCTTCGATCGTGTTTGACGGCAACCAACCGATCGTGGGCTGGCACGACGGCGGGGTCAACGACGCCTTGTTGCGACGCTTCGACCCGTTCGCTGGCGACTGGGCCGAGACACGCACGATCAGGACGGGCGTGGGCACACTGTCCGAACTGCGGCGCATGCCCACGGGCGGCCCGATCTGGGGCGCGCTGACGACCGGCCCGTTCAATAGCGAGCTACGCACTGTCACCGCCGCGGTGCTGCCTTGATGCAGAGGCTGCGCGCTGGCCGCAGCGGGCCACAGTCGGGCTGAAAGCCTCGAGTTTGCACAGTCGCTTTGGTCGCGTGAGGCCTAACTTTATGAAAATGGGCGGCGCGCTGTTGGCGACACCTTGCCCCAGTTTGAGCAGGCACTGGCCGACACGAGCGGCGCGGGTGGCGCAGGCCCGCCAGGCCTGCACTTCAGTGGAAGTCATCCTCGCGCTGGTGACGCAGGGCAGAGACGACCACCTCGCCCTCACTGACGATCTCGAACAGCGCGACGTAGCCTGAGCCACCAAAGGGAATGATCAGCTCACGTTCCAGCGGGTTGGTCTCAGCGACTCTGCAGGTGTAGGGGTTGCGCTGCAGGATGCTGAATTCGCTGCGAATCGCATCCAGCGCCCGCGCTGGTAGCCCGTAGTCTGCGTGCTGCAAGGCCAGTTCTATCAAGAAGTCTTCGATGCGTGTCAGGTCTTCTAGGGCCTCTGCCGTGAAGCTGACCGTATAGCTCACAGCTTGGCTGCTGCGTCGGCTTCGGCAGCGCCCGCCGACCCTTCTGAGCGCAGTGCCTGCGCATGCTGATTGATGCGCTGTTCCAGCCGTCTGCCCATGTTGTTCAGTGTCTCATCCGCTGCATAGAGCTCGCCGCTGAGCATGGCTTTGGCCAGCGAAGCGCGGCCGCGGGCCAAAAACTCGTCCTGCGTTTTGCGCCTGCGCGCTGCCTGCAAGGTCGCGTTTTCAACAAATTGCGACAGGCTTTCACCCTCACGCAAGACGGCCTCGATTTCAAGGCGCACCGCTGGCTCGACACGAACGGGGGGCAGTTGAGAGGTCTTCATGCGGGTAATGTAGTGCATTTGCTATGCCCGGGCGATTTTTGGCTCTGGGTAATTTGGCTTCAACCACCGACCGGTGATGGCCCTGGGCCACCAGCTCGAAGACGACTACCACTACCCCCTGACCTGGTCGGCTCAGTGCACCTTCAGGTCACCGGTCAGCAAACGCCGCACTGAACTGACTCGCGGCGATCGACGCCGTCACCGGCTTCTGCA
>JBBQXN010000097.1:0-11116 GCA_038209585.1 Burkholderiales bacterium | reverse complement strand
GGAATCTGTCGCCAGAAGAAAGGCAGGTAAGCGATGTTCAGCGTCAGCATGTAGACCAGGGCCAGCACCGTGACCAGGCTGGGCTGCAGCAAGTGGCTCCACAGCGCGGTGGCCACCAGCGCGAAGCCGAAGCCGGTGGCGCCCGAGACCATGGCGGCGAGCAGGGCGCCCGCGCTCAGCAGCAGCGTCTCGGTCACGCGCCGTGCGAGTCGTGATCGGCCAAGGCGCCCTGGGCACCATGGGCGCACTGCGCACGTTCACGCAACATCACCCGCGTCAGTCTGTGATCAGGCTCTGACCCGGCCGCACCCGGTCGAAGCGCACCGGCTGGCGCTTCAAACCCAGCCTGCCGTCGGGCCCGGCTTGCACCACGATGCAGGCCGATTGCTCCAGCGCCCCGGCATCAGGAAAATCTTCGCGAAAGTGCGCGCCGCGCGAATCCTCACGCGCCAGTGCCGATTGCGCGATCACACGGCTCACGGCCATCAGGTTGCGCAGGTTCATCCAGTCGTGCCAGCCCAGGTGGAAGCTGCGGTCGGTGCCTTCGATGCTGCAAGCCTCGAGCTCTTCTGCCAATGCCTGCAGGCGACCCAGGGCGCGCTGCAGCCCAGCGGCGTCGCGCAGGATGCCCACGTCTTCCCACATGCAGTCGAACAGCGCTTCGCGTACCGGCTCCAGCCCCGCGCTGCCACTGCGGCTGAAAGGGGCGGTGTGGGCATCGATGCTGCGCTGTATCAGCGCCTCGTCGGGTTCAAGCCATGCGCCTTCGCTGCGCACCCAATGCGCCATGCGGTCACCGGCAATGCCGCCGAAGACGGTGGAATTGGCCACGCCGTTGCCGCCCAGCCGGTTGGCGCCGTGGACGCCGCCCGTGTCTTCGCCGGCCGCGAACAATGCCGGCAGTGCCGTGCTGCAGTCGGGGGCGAAGATCACGCCGCCCATCATGTAATGCGCGGTGGGCACCACCTCGACGCGGCCGCCGGCCAGGTCGAAGCCGCAGTCGCCGCAGCGCTCGACCATGCCCTTGAACTGGCGGCGCACGTTGTCCGCACCCAGGTGCGACATGGCGATGTAGACGCCGCCGTTCGGGGTGGTGCGCCCCGCCCGCATTTCGGCGAAGATGCCACGCGAAACGATGTCTCGCGTGGCGCGCTCTGCGCGTTCGTCGTAGCGCGACATGAAGCGTTCGCCGTCGCCGTTCAGCAGGTGGCCGCCTGCGCCGCGCAGGCCTTCTTCCAGTACCGTGCCGGTCATGCGCGTGCCTGTACCGGCCAGCAGCCCGGTGGGGTGGAACTGCACCATTTCCATGTCGCGCAGTGGCAGCCCGGCACGCAGGGCCATGGCCAGGCCGTCGCAGCTCTTGTCGCCTGAAGGCGTGTGGTACTTGTACATGGTGGGCCCGCCGCCCGTGGCCAGCAGCACGGCTTTGGCCTGCACGAAAACGAAGTCGCCTTCGCGCATGTCGATCATCAGCACGCCGGCCAGCGCACTGCCGTCTGCTGTCTTCACCAGTTCGATGGCGCGGTGTTCTTCCAGCCGGTCGATGCCGCGCGCCCACACCTGTTCAGCCAGCCGGCTGATGATCTCGATGCCGGTGAGGTCGCCTTTGTGCACAGTGCGGTCGAAGGTCTGTCCGGCAAAGGCTTTCTGGTGCACGCTGCCGTCGGGGTTGCGGTCGAAGAAGCAGCCGAGTTCGTTTTCCAGCTCACGAATGCGCTCGACGGCGGTGCTGCACAGCGTCCAGGCCAGTTCCTGGTCGGCCAGCCACTTGCTGCCTTCGATGGTGTCCATGAAGTGGCGTTCGACCGAGTCGCCGGGTGCCAGCGCCACGTTGTAGCCGCCCTGCACCATGCGCGTGCAGCCGCTCTTGCCCAGCAGGCCTTTGACGGCCACGGTGATCTTCAGTTCTGGCGCCGTCTGGTGCGCATGCAGCGCAGCGAACAAACCGGCCCCGCCAGAGCCCAGGATGAGGATGTCGGTCTGGATGCGGCGCACCGCTGTCGTGTTCATGCCTTCACTCCCATGCTGGCCAAAACGGCTGCGCGGCGCGACGCCGCCTCAGCCTGCACATCGCGGTACAAGCTGCCGCCATGGCTGTCCATGGCCACCAGCAGCGGCCCGAAATCGCGGACGGAGAAGTGCCACAGCGATTCCGGATTCAGGTCGTCCAGATCGACCGCTTCGATGCGCTCGATCCAGGTCGTTTCCAGCGCTGCGGTGCCGCCCACGATGGCCAGATAGGCGCCACCCAATTCGGCAAACGCCTGCTGCGAACCTTCCCGCAAGCCGCCCTTGCCGACGATCAGGCGCACACCCGTCTGCGTCATCAAGGGCCGCGTGAAACGCTCCATGCGGTCAGACGTGGTGGTGCCGACGCACACGGGCGCATAACCGGCCGGATGTTCAGCACTGGGTTCCACGCGTTTGACATTGGGCGCGGTGTGGATCACCGCATGGCCGCGCAGGTCGAAGTGCGTGCTGCGACCGCGATCGAACATGTGGATCTGCGTCGCGTCGCGGATGCCGAACAGCGTGCGCTGCAACGTGACGGTGTCGTTGACGCGCAGTGCACGAACCTGCGCCTTGTCCACCGGCATGTCCAGTACATGGTGCCTAGAAGCCATAGACCACCCCCGTCTCACTCAACACGGCGCGCGCGCGCCGTGCAGAGTGGCATTGCATGTTCACGGCGATCGGGTTCATCGTGATGTGCGTGGCCGCCAGTTCGATGTGCACGGCAAACGCCGTGCTGTCGCCACCCAGCCCTTGTGGTCCCACGCCCAGCTGGTTGACGGCCACGCTCAGCTGCGCTTCCAGCGCTGCGCCGTCGGCGTCGCTGCACGCAGTGCCCAGCGCGCGTGTGGCAGCGCGCTTGGCCAGTGCCACGGCCAGGTCGGATGTGCCACCCAACCCCACGCCCACGATGGTGGGCGGGCAGGTCTTGCCACCTGCTGCCAGCACGCAGTCGATGACGAAAGCCTTGATGGCGTCCACGCCTTCTGCCGGGATGGCCATCTTCAGAAAGCTGTTGTTTTCTGAACCGCTGCCCTTGGGCACCATTTCAATTTCCAGCTGGCCCGGCACATCGCTGAAGTCGATGTGGATCACCGGCACTTCGATGCCGCAAGAGGTTTGCTCGTTGCGCCGCGTGAGCGGGTGCACGACCGAACTGCGCAGCGGGTATTCGCGCGTGGCGCGCTCGCAGCCGCGCCGGATGGCCAGCTTCAGCGCCTGCCCGTCCACCTGCACGCCGTGGCCAATGCGCAGGTGGTAGATCGGCACGCCTGTGTCCTGGCACAGCAGGTTGTCGGTGGCTTCGGCCACCTGGATGTTGGTCATCATCGTGCCCAGAACGCTGCGCGCCGTGGCACCGGTCTCAGAGGCGGCCAGGCGGTCGAAGCCCGCCTTCACATCGGGCGGCAACTGTTTGAGCGCGCGGATGTAGAGCTGCTTGGCGACCTCTTCGACCGCTTGCGGATCGACTTGCACCTCAGTTGGCCTTGAGCTTGCGCGCCTTCACCACCTCGGCCCAGCGCAGCAGTTCGGCGTCCATCTGGCGCGTCAGCTCGGCCGGCGTGCTGCCCACCGGCTGCATGCCCAGCACGTAAAGCCGGCCCTTGATCTGTGTGTCGGCCAGCGCCTTGGCCGTGTCCTTGTAGATCTTGTTGACCACATCAGCGGGCGTGCCGGCGGGTGCGAGCAAGCCGAACCAGCCAGTGTTCTCGAAGCCGGGCAGGCCGCTCTCGGCCACGGTGGGCACATCGGGCAGCAAAGGCGAGCGTGCCGTGCCGGTGACTGCCAATGCGCGCAGGCGCCCCGGGCCCACCAGCGCGGCGGCAGCGGCGATGTTGCCGACCATCGTCTGCACCTGGCCGCCGATGAGGTCGGTGTAGGCCGGCGATTCGCCCTTGTAGGGCACATGCTCCATCTCGATGCCGGCGGCATAGCTCAGGTTCTCGGCCGCCATGTGCACCTGGCTGCCGACACCGGCCGAACCGAAGTTCAGGCTGCCCGGCTTGGCCTTGGCGGCATTGACCAGATCGCGAATAGTTTTGTATTCCGAGCGGTCCTGCACCACCACCAGCATCGGGCCACTGGCGACGTTGGTGATGGGCACCAGGTCGCGCTTGGTGTCGAAGGGCATCCTGGCGTAGATGTTCGGATTGATGGTGATGCTGCCCGAGGCCATCACCAGCGTGTAGCCGTCGGCTGCCGACTTGACCACCATGTCGGTGCCCGTGTTGCCGCCTGCCCCGGAGCGGTTCTCGATGATCACGGACTGGCCCCAGGTCTCGCCCAGCTTCTGGCCCAGCATGCGCGCGACCACATCGGTGCTGCCGCCGGGCGCGAAAGGCACGACGATCTTCACCGGCTTGGTGGGCCAGGTCTGCGACCAGGCGCTGGATGTGCCGGCCAGCGCCAGGGCGGCGGCCGTGGCGATGAACAGTCTGCGGGTATTCAGCGTCTTCAGGCTGTCCGGGGTGTTCAGCGTGTGGCTCATGTTCAGTGTCTCCTTCGTTATGGATAAAAGCGATCTGCGGTCAAGCCGCGAGCGCCAGGGCAAAAACCAGTCCGGTCAGCAGCGCCAGGCCGAAGCCGATGGCGATCCAGTTTTTTCGCGGCCCTTGCCAGGGCGCGAATTCAATCAGCAGCAGGCGCATGCCGCCGGTCAGGTGCAGGGCCAGCAAAGTGACCAGGCCCCATTCGGCGAACTTCACGCCGGGCAGTTGCGTCAGCGACAGGCCGCGGTCCAACCCTTCGGCACCTTGCAGCGCCTGCGCCAGCAAGGTGAAGTGCAGCGGCAGGAACAGCGCCAGCGCCACGCCTGAAATGCGGTGCACCAGGAAGGCCCAGTAGACGGGATGCCGACGCGCGCGCGTGTCCAGCGCATGGCTTGAGCTGCCAACTTGCTTGACCCGGCTTACCCGGCTTACCCGGCTCACGCGGCTCATGCCAGCACCACCGCGTACACAGCGCGCAACCCCGTCAACAAGAGCAGCAGCGCCACCGCGCGCGCAGCCCACAGTGCCTGCGTGGGTGTCCAGCGCAGCCATTCGACGGCAATGTTCGCCAGGCCCACCGGCACATGGGCCGCGCATGCGACCACGAACACCGTGTAGAAAACACCGAAGCCCAGGTTGCCGCGCGTGCGTGCCAGGATCTCGGCGCCGTCCAGCCCGCCGCGCACCGCATAGATCATCACGGCGATATGCCCCACCACGCAAAGTGCCAGCACCATGGCGCTGATGCGCTGCCAGTACCAGCGCCGGGCTTGGGCGATCGCGTTGACGTTGGCTGCGGTAGTTGCAGCAGTGTTCAAGGCCGCTCTCACAGCCGCCCTTTCGCCGCCGCGCGGCCCACCAGGCGCTTCAGCCCAGAGATGCCAGCCGTGGGCGCAAGTTGCTTCGGGCAGCGCAGCGTGCAACCGCCCTGGCTGTGGCAGGCATGGCAGCCGCCGTCACCGGCCACGGCGCGCAAGCGGTCATCGCCAGCGGTATCCCGCACGTCGTTGACCAGCGTCCAGGCGCGATTCAGCGCTGCAGGGCCCAGGTAGTCGGGGCGCCAGCTCACCACGTCGCAAGACGCATAGCAAACGGCGCAGCCGATGCATTCGATGCCGGCATCGGCCGCGCGGCGCTCTGCACTGGCAGGCTTCACCACAGCGAAGTCGTCATGGCGCGTGCGCTGACCTTGAAACTGACCTTTCGCACGCGCCCACTTGTCGAAGAAGCCACTCATGTCGGTGGTCAGGTCGCGTATCACCGGCAAGTTCGCCAGCGGGCCGATCTGCAGGCGCCCGTCGTCTTCCACGACCTTGCTCACATGGGTGCGGCAGGTCCAGCGCGCCACACCGTTGACCGACATCGCACAAGAGCCGCACATGCCCACCCGGCAAGAGAAGCGGTAGGCCAGCGTGGGTTCCAGCTGGCGCTGGATGTGCGTCACCACGTCCAGCACGGTCTGGCTGGCCTGGCGGGGCACTTCGTAGTCGGCAAAGGCACCGTTCTGTTTGCCGCGCCAGACCGAGACCTTCAACACCTTCAACACCTTCAACCCCTCTTGCGCAACCGTCATCGCTGTTCTCCTGTGCGCGAATGTTGGCACTGCATCCACCTAAACAAAAGCCATTTTTTCTTCGCTGAAGATAAAGTGAATATTTAGCTCAGGTCAATTCAGCCCATGCCATCAACCCGCACCCTCAACATCTTTCTGGCCGTAGCGCGCGGTGGCAGTTTCGCCGCCGCTGGCGCGCAAGCCGGGCTGACTGCCGCCGCCGTGGGCCAGCAGATGCGGGCGCTGGAAGACGAGTTGCAGCGCACGCTGTTCGACCGTGGCGCCCGGTCCGTGGCGCTGAATGCAGCCGGCCTGGCGCTGGTGGCGCCCGTCGAAGACCTGGTGGCCCGTTTTGCCGCGCTGGTCAACGTGCAGGACGACGAACAGGGGCTCAACGGTTCCTTGCAGGTCGGCGCCCTGGTGTCGGCCTTGATGGGCGAGTTTGCCGACGCGCTGTGGGCGCTCAAACGCCTGCACCCGCGGCTGGAAATGCGTTTGTACGCCGGCTTGTCGGCCGACTTCGCGACCAAGGTTGAACATGGCGAGCTCGACGCCGCCATCGTCGCTCAGCCACCCACCCGCCTGCCCGGCGGGCTGCTGTGGAGCCCGCTTTATACCGAGCCCATGGTGCTGGTGGTGCCGCGCAAGCCGCACTTCACCCTGCCCGCCCAACCGCTGGAAGTGTTGCGCCGCGCGCCCTTCCTGCGCTTTGACCACAGCACCTGGACCGGCGCGCTGGTAGACCGCGTGCTGGCCCAATGCGGCGCGGCGGTGCAGGACGAGCTGGAGTTGAATTCCGTAGAAGCGATCCTGGCGCTGGTGCGCCAGGGCTTCGGCGTTTCCATCGTGCCCCAGCTGCGCAATGTCGATTGGTCGCGCGACCGTTCTTTGCGCGCGCTGCAACTGCCCGGCGTCACCGTGCAGCGCCATGTCGGCCTGCTGGAACGCAGGCAACACACGCACAAGCGCTTCACCGCTGCCATCAAGGACTATTTCAAGACGCAGTGATCGGGTGTGCTTCAAGGGTGTGCTGCAAGTCAGCGCGCACCCGCCAGGCCCAGCGTGACGATGGCCAGCAAGACGAACAATCCGATGAACAGGGTCTCGCCGACGAACAGCAGCAGCGGCTTCCAGCCCAGCTGCAGCAGTTCTTCGATGCTGGTCTTGATACCCGCTGCAGCGATGGCCAGCACCAGGCAAACGCGGGAAGCATCGGTCGCACCCTGCACCACGACTGCCGGCACCAGCCCCGAAGAAGACAACAGCATCATCAGCACGAAAGCGATGAGAAAACCCGGGATCAGCGGCATGTCGAGGTGGTTGCCTTCAGCTTGCTGCCGGTTGCGGTAAAGCAGCGAAATCGCCATCACCACCGGCATCAGCAGCATCACCCGAAACAGCTTGACCACGGTGGCGGTGTCGCCCGCCTCGGGCCCCAGCATCATGCCGGCGGCCACCACCTGCGCCACATCGTGAATGGTGCCGCCCAGGAAAACGCCTGCCGGCCCGGGGCCCAGATCGAGCACACCGATCAACAGCGGGTAGACGATCATCGCCACGGTCGACAACACCGTGACGGCCACCACCGCCAGCAATGTGAAGCGCTCGTTGGCCTTGGTTTGCGGCAACACGGCGGAAATGGCCAGCGCAGCAGAAGCGCCGCAGATGGCCACCGAGCCGCCAGACAAGATGCCCTCTTCACGCGTGCGCCCCAGCAGCCGGGCCCACCACACGCCCATGAAGATGGTGAGCACCAGCGCGATGAAGACCACCAGCGCCACTTCCACACCCAGTTGCGAAACCTGGCTGAGCGTGATGCGCACCCCCAGCAGCGCCACACCGATGCGCAGCACCGTGCGCCCGCAAAACTCGATGCCAGGCTTGGCTTGCGGGTTGGCGTGGATGAAATGGAAGGCCAGCCCGATGAGCAGCGCGTAGAGCAATTGCGGACCGCCGTAATGCTCAGACAGAAACGTCGAAGCCAGCGCAATCACGCCGCAAACCAGAACGCCCGGTGCCAGCACACGCCCGCGCGCCAGCCACTGCAGCGGGTGCCAGGCTGGCCGCTGGCGCGCGCCAGCGTCCACACCCGGCTCGTCCAGTTCAGCCATGGACCAGGGTTTTGAGCGAATTCACCACCGAATCTGCCACTTCGATGCCATCCGCCTCGGCCCGCCGACGGGCGACCTCGCGCCGCGCGCCCGGCAGGCGCACGCCTTCGTCGCTGAGCATCTCGGTCAGCAAGACTTCGATGCGGTCGAGGTAAGCATCCTGCCCTGCCAGCGCACCCGGGTCGATCACCACGAACAGCTGGCCCAGGTGCGGGCGGTTGCCGGCGTCAACGAAGAAGCTGTCGGCCTCGAAGCCGAAGTTGGCGCCTATCACTGCGGTCACCAGCAGCTCGACCACCAGGGCCAGCAACGCGCCTTTGGGGCTGCTGGCAGCACCCACCGGCAGCATCGAGCCCGACAGCGCGGCTTGCGCGTCGGTGGTGGGTTGGCCTTGCGCGTCGAGCGCCCAGCCGGCTGGAATGGGCTCGCCCTTCTTCGCTGCCAGCATCACCTTGCCGCGCGCGGCTTCAGACAAGCTCAGGTCGATGAGCAAGGGGTCTGCGTCGCGGCGCGGAAACACGGCAGCGATCGGGTTGGTGCCGAAGATGGCATGCCGGCCGCCTGCAGCCGGCATGGCGGCAGGCGAATTGCTCAGCCCCAGACCGACCATGCCCGCGCTGGCCACCGCACGCAGGTGGTCGACCACGACACCGCAGTGGTGGCTGTTCATGATGCCCACCAGCGCCACGCCCTGCGTTCGCGCCAGCGCTATTCCTTCAGCGATGGCCAGATCGCAGGCCGGAAAAGCCAGGCCTTCCTGGGCATCCACCAGCAGTGCACTGCCCTTGCGGCGCACCACAGTGGCCTGCGCTGCGCCATTGACGCGGCCATTGCGCAAGTGCGTGGCGTACTGGCCTACCCGGGAAAGTCCATGGCCGCCTTGCCCTTGTGCTTCGGCCAGTACCAGCGCGCGCGCCGTGCTGGCTGCCATCTGCGGGCTGGCCCCTGCCGCCTCCAGCGCTTTCTCAATCAGCTCGCGCGCTGCATGCATGGAGAGATTCATGACAGTTCCTTCAGCGATAGGTCAGCAGCTGGTCAGCGATGAAATGGCTGACGCGTTCGTTCGATTCGGTGGTGACGCCGGCGATGTGTGGCGTCAACACCAGGTTCGGGCAGCCCTGCCAGTGCGCAGCAGGGGGCTGCGGTTCGTGTTCGAACACGTCGATGGCGGCCCCGCCCAACCGGCCCGCCTTCAGTGCCGCAGCCAGCGCGGCTTCATCGACGATGCCGCCGCGTGCGGTGTTGATGAGCACGGCGCCGGGCTTCATGCAGGAAATCCGGTTTGTATCGAACAGGTTTCGCGTGCTGTCCAGCAGCGGCACATGCAGGCTGATCACATCAGCGTCGCTGACCAGTTCATCCAGGCTGACCTGGCGCGCGACAGCCCCGCTCGGTGAAGTGCCCCCATCTGCCATCTGCGGGTCGTAGGCGATGACGCGCATGCCTATGGCCTGCGCCAGCCGGCCCGTGAGTTGGCCGATGTGGCCGTAGCCCACCAGACCCAGCGTCTTGCCCGCCACTTCGCGCCCCTTGGACAGCGCAGGGCGGGGCCAAAGCCCGGCTGCTACCTGATCGGTGTGCGTGTACGCACCACGCAGCAGCAGCATGGCGGTCGCGATGACGTATTCCGCCACGCTCAACGCATTGGCGCCCGTGGCTGCAATCACCTTCATGCCGCGCGCCTCGCAAGCGGGCACGTCGATGTTGTCCAGCCCCACACCCAGGCGCGCCACCACTCGGCAACGCAGCAGCGCAGCCAGCAGGGGCCCGCGTACCTGCGTGCGGTTGCGCACCACCAGCATGTCGGCCTGGGCTGCCGCTTTCAACAGGGCGGGCCCGTCGTCTACCAGTGAAGGCTCATAGACCACGGTATGAATTTCGCGCAGGCGGTCAACCGCCTGTTCGTCCATGAACTCACAGATCAGGATATGCATTGGTTTGCTTTGCTTTGTTTAATTAACCTGGCGTGCACGATGCTGAGGGATCGTCGATTCAAGGCAATGGCACCTGCAGCAACCACTTGAACAGCGTGTAGAGGCCGCCCAACACCACCGCCCCCGACGCGCCATAGAGCAGGGCGGCGCGCGGCGTCCATCGCTCGTGCTGGGCCAGTATCAACAGCAAGCCGAAGGCGACCGCGCTGCTGGCCAAAAAGCCCATCACCGGCAGCGCAAAGGCCCAGCCCAGCATGACCACTGCCACACCCAGCCGCCGAACGTTCGAGCCATCCAGCGAAACGCCTGCGCGTGTTCTGCCGCGCAGCACCAGCACGATGTACAGGCACCCCAGGGCGACCAGGAAGCCACCGATGGCGCGCGGAAACACGGCGCCCAGATCCGAAAACTCAGCCGAATAGAAGAGTGCGGCGGCGCCTACCGCAATGAGCAAGGCGCTGCCGAAAGCGCCCGGCCAGTCTGGGCGGTGCGCAGGTTCAGCCATGTCTTGCTTGCGCCAGCCGGTTGCGCCGCTTGATCCACAAAGGCCACAGCAGGCCCAGGATGATGAAGGCGATGATGACCAGGGAAATGGGCCGTGCGAAGAACTCGTTGACGACGCTGCCCTTGGCGCCGCCGATGAGGTGGCCCTGCACGAAACCGCGTTCGGCAATCGAGCCCAGGATCAGCCCGAGCACGATGGGCGAAGCACTGAAGCCCCATTGCGCCAGCCCCCAGGCCAGCACGCCCAGCACCACCATCTGCTGCACTTCATGCACGTTGTTGTGGACTGCAAAGCCGCCCAGAACCGTGAGTAAGGCCACCGCTGGCACCAGCACCGCCTTGGGGATGGCCAGGATGGAGCGGAATGCAAAGCGCCCGATGAGCAAACCCACCGGCAACATGATGACTGTGGCGAGGATCAGGCCCCAGATGAAGGTGTAGACGATCTCGCTTTGCTGGGTAAACAAGGTGGGTCCGGTGCGGATGCCCTGCACCAGCAAAGCGCCCAGGATG
>JBBQXN010000096.1:0-11804 GCA_038209585.1 Burkholderiales bacterium | reverse complement strand
TGAGGTGTCGGCCCCGACTTCGGTGCGCAGCTGTCGCGTGCACAGCTGCCGCGTGCGCGCCAGCGCGGTGTTGCCGCCGCAATGCGCCAGCAGGCGCTGCTGGTCCACGCCTTCAACGGCAGGTACGGTCTGTGGTGCAGGAGGGGGCGCCGACGATGCGGCCCTGGCCCAGGCTCAGCCAGCACCGCGTCAACGCCTCGGTTTGCTGGTCACCTTGGCGTGTGCTGGGCCCGCGCTCGTTGCGCAGGCCCAGCACGTGGCCAGCTTCAGTGAACTTCACTGCGTTGCCCAGCAGGTTCACCAGCGCGTACCGCAGCCGCAAGGCGTCGCCGCGCAACAGCGCGAGCTGACCCAACGGATGGGCGTCGTCGAAGCGGCACAGGAACTCCGGGCCCTTCTATTGCGCGCGGCCAGGTCTTCAACACGGAAGGTGAAGTCGAGGAGGTCCAGGGGCTGCAGCTCAGTGGCCAGGGCCAGCAGGGTCATGCCCAAGCAGGCATTCATGGGCATGCGTATTTCGTGGCTCATATGGGCCAGCAAGGCGGTCTTGGCGCGTGCGGCTTCTTCGGCCTGATCGCGGGCGACTGCCAACTCGGCTTGCGCCGCATCGCGC
Source organism: Burkholderiales bacterium (assembly GCA_038209585.1). Lineage (GTDB taxonomy): Bacteria > Pseudomonadota > Gammaproteobacteria > Burkholderiales > Burkholderiaceae_C > Rubrivivax. The sequence continues at coordinate 11,191 of JBBQXN010000096.1, read as the reverse complement.
CGGCCCAGGGCTGCGGCCATGGCACTGGCACTGGCACTGCCATCGGCATCGGCCATGGGTCTTGCTTGCTTAAGCGCTCGATCATTCGCTCGATCAGGCGCTCGATCATCGAGCTGGCCTGGCCGCCAAACACGGCTGCGGCATTTTCACCCCGCCACACCGCCAGGTTCTCGTAGCAGACGTCCAGGTAGCCCGTGCGCGCTGGCGCACGCTGCCGCGACTGCCTGCTGTAGCCTCGCGGCCCCATGAACGATGCACCTCTGCGACTTTGCCTTCTGGGCGGCGAATCCGCTGGCAAGACCACGCTGGCTCGAGCCTTGGCTCAGGAGCTGGGAACCGTGTGGGTAGCCGAATACGGGCGCGAACGCTGGCTGGACATCGGCGGCACCTTCTCGCTCGAAGAGCTGTGCCATGTCGGCCGCGAACAGGTGGCGCGCGAAGAAGCGATGCTGCCGCGCGCGCAGGGCTGGCTGGTGTGCGACACCTCGCCACTGACGACCCTGGTTTATGCGCTGCTGGACCACGGCGACGCACCGCTCGAGCTGTGGGCCTTTGCGCGAAGGCCCTATGCGCTGACGCTGCTTTGCGCACCCGACTTCGGCTTCGTGCAGGACGGCGCGCGCCGCGACGACGGTTTTCGAGACCAACAGCACAAGCTGACGCTGCAACTGCTGGCCGACTTCGGCCACCATTACCGGCTGGTGCAGGGTCCGCTCGATGAGCGGCTGGCGCAGGTGCTGCCCTGGCTGCGGCAGGATCTCCCACCCCTGCACGGGAATGACCCCCTCACGATCCAGGAACACGCGCGCTGGGGACAATCAGGCGAGCGTTAGTTTTTCCACTCAGGGCCGGCAGGGCCAGCCCGAAACCCCGAGGCATTGCAGCGTGTTCAAGCAGATTGAAATCCTGATCGAAGGCATGAATCCCGAATCCGGCGGCCCGCTGACTGCCAACGAGTTGTCGCGTGTGCGGGCTGTGATGCAGCCCGACGAACATTTGTCCAGCTTCGTGCGCGGACGCATCGTCGGTGGTGGCGCAGGCCTGTGGGTGCTGACGGAAAAGCGCGTGCTGATGCTCAAGAGCGGCTGGAACAGCAGCGTCATCACCTGGTCTTTGTCCGATGTGAAAAGAGCCGTGGATGAACGCGGCCGTTATGGCCATACGCTGGCGCTGTTCACTGCTGGCCAGCGGCTTTCCATCTTCGGCGCCCATGGCGGGTTGGCGGGCGCCTTCACTGCAGCCTTGGCCCGGGCCCTGCCCGCTGGGGCAGAGGTGGTGCCGGCCCAGGCACCCCGCGCGGCCGCAGCGCAGACTGAAGCCGCGAACGCCGCTGACGCTGCCAACGTAGCCACCTGGGTCGCCTGGTCGCGGCTGCAGCTCAACCCGACTTCACACCAGGGCATGACCGAGAACCTGGTGCTGCTGCGCGAGGCCGCGATCCTGCACGAACGCGGCATGCTCAATGCAGCGGAGTTCGGCGCGCTCAAAGGGCGCTTGCTGGACGCGGCCTGACCTGAAGCGGCCCGGCATGAAGGTCTGCATCGTCGGTGCCGGCGCCGTGGGCGGCTTCATCGGCACCAGGCTGGCAGCAGCCGGGACCGCGCGGGTCAGCGCGCTGGCCCGCGGTGCCACCTTGCAGGCTTTGCAGCAGCAAGGCTGGCGGTTGCAGATGAACGGCGAGATGCTGCATGCGCCTGCCCACGCCGTGGCCAATGCCAGTGAACTGGGTGTGCAGGACCTGGTGGTGATTGCGGTCAAGGCCCCTGCCCTGGCGGCATTGGCGCCACAGCTGGCGCCCTTGATCGGCCCGCACACGCTGCTGCTGCCAGCGATGAATGGTGTGCCCTGGTGGTTCTGCCTGTCATTGAAGAGCCCGCCGGGGCTGGACGCGACACTGGCCAGCGTCGACCCGCAAGGCGCCATGGCCCGCGCATTGCCCGCAGATCAGGTGTTGGGCTGCGTGGTGCATGCCAGCGTGGCCACCACCGAGCCCGGCTGGGTGCGGCATGTGATGGGCCATGGTTTGATCGTGGGCGAAAGCGCAGGTTCCAACGGCGCCGGCTTGTCAAGCCCACGAGCGCAGCGCGTGGTCGACCTGCTGGCCCATGCTGGTTTCGAAGCCAGCCTGTCTGCCGACATCCGCCGCGATATCTGGTTCAAGCTGTGGGGCAACATGACCATGAACCCGGTCTCGGCACTGACCGGCGCCACCGCCGACCGTGTGCTGGCCGACCCGCTGGTGCGCGCTTTCAATTCAGCAGCGATGGCCGAGGCAGCAGCCATAGGCGCCCGCATCGGCTGCCCGATTGCGCAAACGGCCGAAGAACGCCACGCCGTCACCGCCAGGCTGGGGGCCTTCAGGACGTCGATGCTACAAGACGCGCAAGCCGGCCGGCCAATCGAGCTGGACGCGCTGGTGGGCGCCGTGCGTGAAATCGGTCAGCGCGTGGGTGTGGCTACACCCCAACTCGACACGCTCTTCGGTCTGACTCGTTTATTTGCGCAAGGCAAGGGGCTGTACCCGGGCTGAGCCAGGCTGGGCCGGCGTGGCCACCGTAGCCACCGTTGCCAGCTCATGCAGGATGCCGCATTGCATGGCCTCGTCTTCGCCCACGCAGTGCGCGCGCAAGTCCAGCAATTGCGCCTGCAGCAGCTGCATCTCCTGCATGCGCGTGGCCACGCGGGCGATGTGCGCGTCGATCAGGGCGTTGACGGTGGCGCAGGTGGCGCGGGGCGCGTCTTTCGCGCGCAGCAACTCGCGCACTTCATCCAGCGGCATGTCCAGCGAACGGCAGCGGCGCACGAAGGCCAGCCGTTCCAGGTGCTGCGGCCCATAGACACGGTAGTTGCCGGCGGTGCGTGGCGCGGGCGGCAGCAGGCCTTCACGCTCGTAATAGCGCACGGTCTCGACCTGGGTTTGCGCGGCTGCGGCCAGTTCACCGATCTTCATGCGGGCTCCACTGTGCTTTCATGGTCTTGATCCTAGCCGCTTGACTCTGTAGCTGCTTGAGGGTTCCAAATGGTGGCAATGAACGAATGGAGACCGTCATGAGTGCTTCTTGCAGCCACCACGCGCATAGCAGCGCGCAAGCCGCGCAGAGCCCGCGCTACCGCCGCATTCTGTGGGTGGCGCTGATCATCAATGCCGCCATGTTGCTGGTGGAGCTGGCGGGCGCGGTGCAGTCGGGTTCGGTGGCGCTGCTGGCCGATGCGGTGGACTTTTTCGGCGATGCCGCGAATTACGGCATCTCGCTGGTTGTGCTGGGCATGGCTTTGCATTGGCGCGCACGAGCAGCAATGTTCAAGGGCTTGACCATGGGTGCGTTCGGCGTGTTCGTGCTGGCCAAGGCCGCTTGGTCGATCAGAACAGGCGCGCCCCCCATCGCACTGACCATGGGCGTGATCGGCACGCTGGCCCTGCTGGCCAACGTGGCCGTGGCGGTGATGCTGTATGCCTGGCGCGAGGGCGACGCCAACATGCGCTCGGTCTGGCTGTGCAGCCGCAACGACGCCATCGGCAACGTCGCCGTGATCACAGCGGCCCTGGGCGTGTTCGGCACCGGCAGTGCCTGGCCCGACCTGGGCGTGGCTGCCGTGATGGGCGCTCTGGCGTTGACCGCGGCTTTCAGCGTGGTTCGGCAAGCGCGGGCAGAGCTGCGGCAGGCGGCAACGCAGCCGCTGCCAGCGACAGCTGCCGAAGGCTCGTGAAGCGGCGCTCTCGGCCGTCGATGGGGTCGGTAAAAGCCAGTGCGCGTGCCAGCAGTTGCAAAGGCTGGCTGTAGTCGGGCACCGCGCCCAGTGTCGGCTCAGGCCACAAGCGCGGGTAGATGCGGTCACCTGCGATGGGCAAGCCCAGCGCACACATCTGCAGGCGCAGCTGGTGCTTGCGGCCGCCTTGCGGCACCAGCTGGTAGTGGGCCAGATCGGCCCCGATGCGGCCCAGCAGTTCCACGCGCGTCTGAGCATTCGGCTCGCCGCTGACCACGCGCATCTGCATGAATGCATCGCCCTGCTGCGCTTCCAGGCGATGCCGGGCAAGGCATGGCAGGGCCAGCTCGGCGCGCCACGGCCCCACGGCCTCGTAAACCTTGTGCACCTGCCGTTCGCGCATCAGTGCGTGATACGCCGCGCGCTCTGCCGGCTGCACGGTGAAGACCACCAGACCCGCCGTTTCGCGGTCCAGCCGGTGCAGCGGCGCCAGCGTGGCGATGCCCAGAAGCCGCTTCAGGCGAACGAGCACTGTTTCGTGCAGGTGGCGGCCGCCAGGGGTGACCGACATGAAATGCGGTTTGTCGACCACCACCAGATGGTCGTCATGGTGCAGGACCTCGATCTCGAAAGGAACGCGCGGCTCGGGTGGCGGCTGGCGCCAGTACCAGACCAGCATGCCAGGGCGACAGCGCGCATCAGGCGCCAGCGGCTGGCCGGCAGTATCCAGCACCTCGCCGCGCGCCAGGCGCTCTGGCCAGTCCTGCGCGGCCGGGAAGCGCGCACTCAAGTAATCGGTTAGCGCAACGGAGGCAGCTGCGTCTACCGCCACGCGGCTGGCACTTACGCCTTCGCGCAGCGGCGGGCGCCAGGCCGGTTCAGGTCTGGCCATGGTCTGCGCCCGCGGGCGGTGTGATTGACGCCAGCCGGCCGGCGCGCGCCAGCCGCCAGGCTTCGTCTTTGATGCGGGAATCGAAGACCTGCGCGGCCGTGGTCGGCGTTTCCTGCAGCCGCGTGTCCAGCGCCATGCGGTTGTCGAAAACGAAGCATTCGCCCTGCCAGTCGCGGTCTGCATCAGGCAATTGCTGAAAATAGTTCAACACGCCGCCCTGCAATTGCCGCACCTGCAAGCCCAGGCTGCGCAGCCAGGGCGCCGTTTTCTCGCAGCGGATGCCGCCCGTGCAGTACATCGCCACCGCCTGGCCGGCGGCGCGCCACTGCGGGGCCTGCTGCTCGACATAGCCCATGAAATCGCGAAAGTTGTGAACTTGCGGGTCTACCGCGTTGCGAAAGTGCCCCAGGCGAAACTCGAAGTGGTTGCGGTTGTCCAGCACCACCACGCCGGGCTGCGCGAGCAGAGCGCGCCAGGCTGCAGGGGCGAGCAGGCCGGCGTCTTCTTCCGCTGGCAAAGGCAGCCCCGCCGCCGGCAAACCCAGCGCCACGATCTCGGGCTTCACGGCAATCTTCAGGCGGCCGAACGGCGCGCTGATGCAGGCGCTGTGCTTGAAAGCCAGGCCAGCCATGCCCGGCAATTTCTGCAATGCGGTCTCAAATTCGGCGACTTCACCTGCCAGGCCAGCCACCGTGCCGTTGATGCCCTCGGTGGCCACCACGATGCTGCCCAGCAGGCCATGCGAGCACTGCCGCAATTGCAGCAACAGGGCTGCAGGGTCGGCCACGGGCACGAAACGGTAGAAGGCGCTGTGGCGCAGTGGCGTGTGGGTCTGGGGCATGGTCAGACAAGATTTTCGCAGCCTGGCTGACTTCAGGGGGATGTCAGGCCGGCGCGCGGTAGATCAGCACCTTCAATGCACGCTCTGGCGCCACGTCGGCGAATGCCGGTGGGTTGGGCAGGCGCTCCACGAACTGCAGTGAAGGCGCTTCAGCAGACACGGTGTCGCGCAAGAAAGCGCTGTCCAGTTCCGGCGCGTTCAGCGCCAGCAGTGCATGGCCGCCAGGCTGCAGCAGCGCTGGCAGCCGGCGCGCCAGCCGCGCCCAGTCCTTGCGCGCCACGAAGCTGCCTTTCTGGAAGCTGGGCGGGTCGGCAATGACCAGGTCATACGGCCCGTTCCGCGTCAACTTGGCCCAGGAAGAAAAGATGTCGTGCGCCATGAAGCGGGCGCGCGCTGCCACGCCATTGAGCGCATGGTTGCGCTTGGCGGTGGCCAGCGCGCCGGCGCTCATGTCCACGTTCAACACCGCGCCCGCGCCGGCTTGCAAAGCCACCACCGAGAAAGCGCCGCTGTAGGCAAACAGATTCAGCACCGACAAGCCAGGCTGCGCAGCGACGTGTTGCCGCAGCCAATGACGACCGCGCGCCATGTCCAGGAAAAAACCGTGGTTCTGACCGCGCAGCAAGTGCAGCTCGAAAAGCGCGCCTTCTTCCGCCACGATGTGCGGTTCAGGCACGCTGCCGGCCAGCACGCGAGCCGGGGGCGCAGCTTCATGGCGCTGCTGCAGCACCCAGTTCAAGGGCCGGCCGGGCGCCAGTTCCTGCCAGCGCGCCCGCAAGGCCGCGCCGATGGCAGCCAGCTCTTCGTCGGTAGGCGGGCGAAACACGGTCGTCAACCAGACGGGATCGAAGAAATCCGCAGCCCAGTCCTGGCAGCCTGTGTGCAGCCCGCCACGGCCGTGGAATACACGGTGAGGCGCGGGCTGCAGTGGAGCGTGGGCAATGGCGTCGAGCAGGGCTTGCATGGCGGGTGATGGGCGGCAGGACCGGTCTGGAAGCGAATCCGGCTCCTTTAGACTAGGCGGTTTTGCCCGGCGTCCGTTGTCTACCCGCAATCATTCTTCCCCCCGCCCTGCGCTGCGGGCGCCCCCGCGCTCTGGCAACAGCAAGCCGATCAGCATGCCCAACCGCATGCTCAACCGGTCGCCCCTGGTGCGGCAACTGATGGCCGCTGGTGCAGAAACACCGCCGCCTGGCGCCACGCTGGCCGAGCAACTGAGCCCGTGGCTGACCTGGACCGATGCCATCGCGCTCAGTCAGGTGCTGGCCCCACCCATGGGCCTGCGCGCTGCGCCCCAGACCGCATCCACGCCAGCATCTGCGGCCAGCCTGCCCGCACTGCAGGCGGCTCTGGACACGCTGCGCGCTGAACTGGCGCAGGCCATCGTCGACATGGACCTGGGTACGGCCGACGAAGAAGCGCCCTGGCGGCAGCTGTGGCAGGTGCAGCAACAAACCATGGCAGCGCGCATTGCACCCTTGCGTACACATTTGCGTTCGCAGTTGCGGCATGCCGCGCGGCAGCAAGGCCAAGCCCTGGCGCCGAACTTGACGCCGAACTTGGCACTTTTAGCCGACATCGACGCCGTGCTGGAAACCACGCTGGCCACCCGCGAACGAAGTCTGCTGGGCGCCCTGCCCCGCTGGCTGCAGCGGCAGGCTGCAGCCGATGCGCCCCACCGCGCGCGCGGTTTGATGCAGGCCGAACTGGCCCTGCGCCTGCAGCCGCTGGAAGGTCTGCTGGCTGCGTTGGCTGCAGCCACGCCTGCGCCCCACCCCGCATGAACCCGCGCACCCTGCCCGTCATCGCCTTCGCCACCGGCCTGGCCGCTATCGCCTGGGTGGGCTTCGGCCCGCTGGGCCACAGCGCCATCGCGCTGAGCGTCGTCTTCCTCATCGCTGCGGCCTACCTGGCCGGTGGTGCCGAGCTGCTGCGCTTTGCCCGCAGCAACACCAGCCTGCATGCGGCTCTGGCTGAACTGCCTGCTGCGGCAGGTTTGCAAGCCTGGCTGGACCAGCTGGACAGCAGCTTGCGCCATGCCGTGCGCCAGCGCATTGAAGGCGCGCGCGTGGCCCTGCCCGGCCCAGTGCTGACACCCACGCTGGTAGGCCTGCTGGTGCTGCTGGGCATGCTGGGCACCTTCATCGGCATGGTGGTGACGCTGGACGGCGCGGTGCAGGCCATGCAGGGCAGCACCGATGTAGCCACCATGCGCACAGCGCTGACCGCTCCCGTGAAAGGCCTGGCACTGGCGTTCGGCACATCGGTGGCCGGGGTGGCGTCATCAGCGATGCTGGGTTTGACTTCAGCGCTGCTGCGGCGTGACCGCGTGCGCCTGGGGCAAGTGCTGGACGCGCAGGTGGCGGCCACGCTGCACACCCTGTCTGCGGAACAGCAACGCAAGCAGGAACACACACTGCAACGCACTGAAGCTCGAAAGCAGGAACGCGAGCAGGACCGCGAACAAGCCCGAGAACATTCGCAGCAGCTGATTGCCGCGCTGCAGGGCCTGGTGGCGCAGATCGACCAGCGCGACACCCAAGCCCACGAGCGGCTGGCGGCCAGCCAGACCAACGTGCAGACGGAGATGCAGGCGGCTTTCGCCGCGCTGGCCACATCGGTCGATCAGACGCTGACGCGCAGCCTGAGCGAAGCCGCGCACGCCGCCGCTGCCGCCATCCAGCCCGCGCTGGCTTCCACCCTGCAGCAGATGGCGCATGAAACCGCCGCCTTACAGCAGCGCGCAGGCGACGCGGTGAGCCAGCAGTTGGCCGGCGTGGGCCAGCGTTTCGAGCAAACGGTGCAGGAAGTGGCCGGCCAATGGGACCAGGCGCTGTCGGCCTTGATGACCCGCATCGACCACAGCCAGGCTGCTGCCTTGGCTGAAAACCGCCAGCGCCTGGAAACCTGGGCTGGCGCACTGCATGCGCAGGCTGAAGCGACACACGCCCAGACGGCACACGCGCACACCCATTGGCATGCGCAGCAGCGCAGCAGCCAGGAAGCCCTGGCGCAAGCCACGGCCGCTGCCTCTGCAGGCGCAACAGCCCTGGCGCGCTGGCAAGACGCGGCAGCAAACGGTACGCAGGCGCAGCAAGAAGCCGCGCAGAGCGTGCTGGCGGCAGGCGCGCAGCTGGGCGGTAGCGCGGTCGAGGTGTCGGCGCTGGCCGAGGTGCTGCTGGGCACGGTGCGCCAGTTTGGTGATGCCAATGCCGCGCTGGTGGGGCAGTTGCAGCGTATTGAAGTGGCGCTGTCGAAATCGGCCCAGCGCAGTGATGAGCAACTGGCTTTCTACGTGGCACAAGCCCGTGAACTGGTCGACCTGAGCATTGCCTCGCAACAGCAGGTGACCGCTGAATTGCAGCGGCTGGCGCAAGACACCCCCGCCTGAACATGCGCGACGAAGCGCTGGGGTCCGACCAAGCCGGCGACGACAGCCAGGATGCGGCACCGGCGCCCGTATGGGCCGTTTTCGGCGACCTGATGTCGGGCCTGCTGGGTGCCTTCGTGCTGCTGCTGGTGTTTGCGCTGGGCATGCAGCTGGAACTGGCCAGCAGCCTGCAGCAAGAAGTAGCCAGGCGGCAAGCCGAAGAGCAGCGGCGCTTGACGCTGGAACAGGCCCTGGCCGGCCCGCTGGCCAGCGGCCGCGTGACGCTGGTCAACGGCCGCATCGGCATCAGTGGCAGCGTGCTGTTTGCGCTGAATTCTGATCAACTGCAGCCTGAAGGCCGGCAACTGCTGCGCACCCTGGCGCCCCCCTTGACGGCGTATCTGGCCAGCCGCGAAGAATTGTTGATGGTCAGCGGCTTCACAGACGACAGGCCGGTGCGAGAAAGCAACCGGCAGTTCACCGACAACCTGGAACTCTCGGCACAACGTGCGCTGACGGTGACCAGGGCGCTGGTGGATGAAGGGCTGCCGGCCGCGTCGGTGTTCGCTGCGGCGTTCGGCGCGCAGCAGCCGGTAGCCAACAACGCCGATACAGAAGGCCGCGCGCGCAATCGTCGCGTAGAAATGGCGCCCGTGGCGCAGCCATCCCGCACTGTCAGTGAAGCCGGCTCAGGTGAACGCAGCCCACGCTGAGCAGGCCATCGCCGCTTTGCAAGCTGCCGGCGCCGCCCAACGCGACCCCGTCGGCCTGGCCTGGGTGCAGGCGCTGGCCAGACGCAGCACGCAGCAAACCGGGCCGCTGCGGCAGGTCTTGGAAGAGCGCCTGGCCAGTGCCGTGGCCGCGTGTTCAGCCCGCATGGCGGCGGCCGAACCTGTGCAAATTCGAGCCAGCCGCGTACCGGATGCGTCGGCCAAGCCTGCCCGAACAGCGCTGGGCGAACTGCTGGACCGGCTGGCAGCGCATGCCGGCGACGCCACCGCCACCGAACCCCGGGCCTTGCGCCAGGCGCGTGAAGCCTGGGTGCGGCTGGATGTGGAGCACCAGGTGGCGCAGTCGCTGCGCAAGGCGGCGGCACAAGCCGGGCCGCTCAATTCGCATCACCTGCTGCTGCGCGTGTTGCAGAAACTGCAGCAGACATCGCCGGCGTACCTGGGCGCTTTCGTGGCGCAGGTTGAAGCGCTGCTGTGGCTGGAGCGGGCTGGCCTGGGGCAGCCGTTGTCGCGTCCAGGCCCACGGGACAAGAAATAGGGGCAGAAAAAGGCCTGCTCAAATTTAGGGATTTGCGTGAAATTAGGCACACACCGAGGCGGCCCGTTCCGGACTGTTCGAGCCGCGGAGTTCACCCTGATGTCGACCCTGCCCAAAAAGACCCGCCTGGTCAGGCTGATGCTGGCGGCCTGAACCGCCTGCGTGGCCGCACCGGCCCTGGCCATCGAAAGCTACCCGGGCGACCCCGGCACGCTGGGCAATGCCGCGAGCTGGCGCACACCTGAATTTCTGCGCGACTGGGGTCTGGGCGCCATCGGCTCGGAATACGCCTACGCCGCAGGGTTCAGCGGCGCGGGGATGAAGCTGGGCATGGTCGATTCGGGGTACTTCAGCGCCCACCCGCAGCTGGACCCTTTGCGTTACAGCGGCGTCACCGTGAACGGCATCTCTGGCGCCTACAACCCCGCCTACAACGACCGCCATGGCACCCATGTGGCCGGCACGATTGCAGCCGGGCGCGACGGCAGCATTGGCGGCACCAGCAATTTCCATGGCGTGGCTTTCAATTCCCAGGTGGTAGTGGGCAACACGGCCAAGACAGACGGCGTGCTGTTCGGCCTTCCGCAAGCCACGCAAACCGCGGCGCAAACGATCGACAACGCTTATGTCGCTGACGTCTACCGCGCAGTGAATGCCACCGGCGTGCGTTTGATCGGCACCAGCTTCGGCAGCCAGCCCAACAGCGAGCAGTACCAGACCCTGTTCCCCACGACCGGCACCAACCTGACCGGGCGCGCCGGGCTGATGGGCTGATGGGCTGATGGGCGCCTGGGGTTACCTGGCCGGCACCAATGGCACCCCCACCTGGTTCGCCGGGGCGCTGGACGCGGCCGCCACTGGCACCATCATCACCTTCAGCGCTGGCAACACCGGCTATGCCAACCCCAGCGCGCGTGCCGCAGCGGCCTACTTCGACCCCCGGCTGGAACGCAACTGGCTGGGCGTGGCTGCCATTCGCACCACGGGCCAGACCTTCAACGGCGACGGCTCGATCAATGTGCCCGGCACCCAGCTCTACAACCAGTGCGGCGTGGCCAAGTGGAGCTGCATGGCGGCACCGGGCAATGCCATCAACGGCAGCAGCGTCACG
>JBBQXN010000095.1:0-11830 GCA_038209585.1 Burkholderiales bacterium | reverse complement strand
CGCGTATTGCAGCAACAGCGGCTGGCCATGGGTTGCCAGCCAATCGCGCTGGTGCTGGTCTTCCAGCGCGGCCTCGTTTGGCAGGTAGTCGCTGGCCCAGACCTGGCCATGCGGGTGCGGGTTGCTGCAACCCATCAGCTCGCCCTTGTTCTCGAACACCTGCACCCAGCGGTAGGTGGCGCCCAATTCGGCCGCCTGTTCGCACCAGGTCTGCACGACGCTGCGCAGTGCGGGAAGGGTCAGCTCGGGCAGGCTCTTGCCATGGTCGGGAGAAAAGCAGATGACGCGGCTGACACCGCGCGCAGGCATAGCCTGCAACAGGGGGTCCGCCAGTTGCAATGGCTGAGCTTCGGGCACCTCTTGCATCAACGCGGCGAAGTCGTTGCCGAAGACAAAGGTGCCCTCGTAGTCGGGGTTGCGCTCGCCGGTGACGCGGCTGTTGCCTGCGCACAGGTAGCACGTCGGGTCATGCGCGGGCCGGGTGCTGCGGTCGACGTGCTCTTGCCGGCCCTGCCACGGCCGCTTGGCGCGATGTGGCGACACCAGCACCCACTGCCCTGTCAGCGGGTTCAGGCGGCGGTGCGAATGCTCGGCCAGGTTGAGAAGGTGCTTATCTGGGGTCATCTCTGAACGGCGCGGCAGCAGCAACGCCCCGCTTGTAGTGGTCCGGCAAGCTGCGGGTCTGGTTCGGATTCACTGTCGTCGTGGCTCTTTAGGCATGTGCCGCCAGCACGCTTGCTGGGGTTCGGACAACTGCAGCGGTGTTTCTCTGGGATGGCTGTCGAGAATGCATCTGCGACATCCGAAAGGGTGCTTGACTAACGCGAGTTAGTAATTCTAGCCCCAACGAGATCGTCGCGCTTCACCCGGGAATACCCGTGCCAGATCATGGGCGTGTTGGTTCCGGCGCATTTTTCCACCGCGGTTTCCAGCCACCGTGGGTGCCGCCCCGACGAGCGGCTGGAAGGCGATTTCGGCAATCTCGGGTTCTATCGCATGCCTGCGGTCATGCAAATCACTGGGCTGGCCCGCTCTACGATCTATAACGGGATGAGCCTTGGCCGGTTCCCGAAGCAGGTCCACTTGACCGAGCAGAGCGCGGCTTGGCGCAGCAGCAGCATGGATGCCTGCATCGCCTCACGCTCAACCGGAGTTGGAAAGCTCGGTTTCACCTTAGAAGTCTGGGCCACTGAAAAATCCCCCCAGGCCTTGTTCAACAAGCGGTCGGTCAGGGACTCGCCGATCAAGGAAACCAGGAGATTGGCTGGGGCGAGAAGATGGGCCTGCGCGGCGCTACGCGCTGCGGCGGGTTGCCGTGACACCAGGTCGATGTCGAGGCGGGCCAGCAGCTGATGCAGCGAAGCCAGTTCGGCACTGGGTCGTTCGAACGCGGGATTGGCCAGGTGGGGCTGTGCACATACCGCGCCCATACAACGCACGTAAGGCACACACCCCGATCAGCGGAATGAGCTCAGCCATCAACAAGGTCAATGCATCGACTGTCGCGTTGACGACGAACGGGGAGTGGGCTAGTGGTGCCGCGGCCTCGTTCAGCAAGATTTGAATCGTCTCGCTCAAGCCTCTTCAATCGACGAGTCCATTGCGCATCGCATAGCGGGCCAAATCTACGTTGGTCGTCAGTCCCAGCTTGTCGGAAACCCGCGCGCGGTAGGTTGCGATGGTCTTTTCGCTGAGCAGCAACTGGGCAGCGATCTCCTTGATCGTTTTGCCCAGGGCCACCTGACGAAGCACCTCCAATTCGCGCGGCGACAGGGCCTCGTGCAGGGCTTGCGACGAAGGGTTTCCAAGCGTTTCGACCAAATGCTGCGCCAAGGCGGCACTCGCATACTTGTTGCCGGCGAGTACGCGCTTGACGGCCAGCAGCATCTCGTCGGCGGCGCTCTGCTTCGTCAGGTAACTTGCAGCCCCCAGCTTGAAGGCGCGAACCGCGAACTCCTCTTCCGGATAGACGCTGAGCACCAGCACCGCCATCTGTGGGCACAGCCGGCGCGCGTCCTGCAACAACTCCAGCCCGCTGCCGCCTGGGAGGTTGATGTCCAGCAACATCAGCTGCCAGACTTCGTTCGTCATGGCTGCGCGGGCCGCCGGTACCGTGCTGGCCTCGCCGAACTCTGCCTGCGGATAGCCCTCGGCCAAAAGTTGCCTCAGGCCACGTCTGACCACCTCATGGTCATCCACGAGCAGGAATCGCATCATCGGCCCACCTCTTCAACCGGCACAACAACGACCACGATCGTGCCCTGCGGCCGCGCCGCGAGCACCGCAAGACTGCCGCCGCACTGCCAGGCGCGTTCGCGCATACCCAGAAGCCCGAGTGAGCGCTGCGAGCTCACCACGCCGGGTTCGACCCCGATACCGTCGTCCTCCACCTCCAGGCGCACATCGCCCTCGTGCACATCCAGGCGCACTTGAACCCGCGTCGCATGGGCATGGCGCGTGACGTTGGTCAAAGCCTCCTGGCAGATGTAGAAAAGCTCGTCGGCGACCGTTGGCGGCAGCACGGGGACGGCGTCATCGATGAGCAGGGTGCAAGCCACACCGCTGCGTTCTCGGAACCGGCGCACCTTTTGTACCAATGCGGCTGCCAGACCGAGGTGATCGAGCGCGCCCGGGCGCAATTCCGCTGCCAGGCGCTGTACCGCGGCAAGGGTCTCGTCGACGATCCCGGACGCGCCCACGGTGTGGTCAAGAAGCCCGTTCAATGCCACCGGCAACCCCGGCTCGGAGAGGCGGCGCTCGAGCCAGCGCAAATCCAGTTTCAAGCCGGTCAGCAGTTGCCCGAGCTCGTCGTGTACATGCCGCGCAACCCGGGCACGCTCTTCCTCTTGCGCGCCGTGCAGACGTCGAACCAGCGCGCGCAGCGCTTCTCTCGAATCCAGCACATCCTGCGCTGCACGTCGCCGCTCTGTCACGTCGTGGGCCAGCACCACACGCGCCGGACGCCCTTCGAAGTCGATCGTCTGCGCGATGATTTCCATGTCGATCAGGCGACCGTCTTTCAGCCGATGCCGCCATGCCGCGCCGGCCTGCTGTTCGTCCGTGGCGTTGACGACTTCTCGCAAAGGAGGCACGGACTCGGACACGTCGAGGTCGTTGAGGGTCATGCCCAGAAACTCGTCGCGCGGGTAGCCGTAGCGGCCCACAGCGGCATCGTTCACCGCCAGAAAGCGCAGCGTCTCGGGGTCGTAAATCCACATCGGATGAGGGTTGGCCTCGAACAATTGCTGGTAGCGCTTCGCCGCCTTGCGCACTGCCGTTTCCGCCTCCCGGCGCGCTGTGATGTCCTGGCAGGTACCCGTCAGGTGAGCGATCAAGCCCGCAGGGTCGGCAGCGCCCTCGACGCGTGCCAGGATCTGGCGCTCGCTGCCGTCAGGACGCACCACCCGGAACTCGAAGTCGGCAACGCCGCCGTCAGCGAACAAAGCAACGATCTGCTCGTGCACCCTGGCTCTGTCATCGGGGTGAATCAACGACTGCACGCTGTCCGACGAGGGCGAGAAGCCCTTCGGCGCCACGCCGTGGATGCGGTACATCTCGTCCGACCAGACGATTCGCCCGGAGCGAACCTGCATCCAACTGCCCACCCGCGCGATCCGCTGCGCTTCGGAAAGCAGGCGCCGCTTGTCGAGCAACACATCGGCGGCGCGCAACCGAGCGGCAGCGGCAGGCGAGGGCGCCCGCCCGCCTTTGAGGGTGCTTCTTCGGGGTGGACTGGAGTCGCTCATCTTTTAATGATGCACCTTTCCTCGGGTGCGCCACAGCCTCGATGGATGAAGGCAGAAGAAGGCAGCGCTTGTCGGTAAATCTACCGACACCAGACGCCGTTTTGCACGATGCCAGCGCAGGCGAAAAGCTGATGTTCAGCGCGAAGCCCGCCGCCTACATTCACTGGACAAGCCACTGGGTGGCATCGCTCTCAGTCGAGACAAAGCGCCGACACATGACATCACAAAATCTAGAAACCACAGCGTCGGCCGAAGCGACTTCTGCATGGGAGTCGGCCTTGGAGCAAAGCCATGACGTTCGCGACAAGGTGGAAGATTGCGCAGACGATCTTGCATCGAAGAACGAAGCCGTCAAGCAGTTGATCTCTGACGGCGCGACGACGCTGTCGGCCCGCAAGCTGCTGAACGAAAGCAAGGTGGTCGAAGCCAGGGTTCAGGAATGTGCCGATGACCTTCACCGAGTGACGGAGACCCTGGCCCATGGCGTTGAAGATCTGAAAACGGTCGAGCTGGCGCTTGCCCGCTCGCGGAAGGCTCTGGCACGGACGGAATCCTCGCTGGCCGTCAGCAAGGAAGAGGAACGCCGTTCGAAGCTGCTGGCCTTGCACGACGCGGCCACCGGGTTGCCGAACCGAGTCTTGTTCGACGACAGACTGAGCCACGCCCTGTCCCTGGCCGAACGTCAGCAGTGGACGCTGGCGGTCATGTTTCTTGATTTGGATCGCTTCAAAAGCATCAATGACCAGTTCGGTCATGCCGCCGGAGACGCTGTTCTCAAAGAGGTTGCGCAGCGATTGCTGCAGCATGCGCGCGATGAAGACACGGTCTGCCGCAATGGCGGCGACGAGTTTCTCTACCTCCTCGTCAACCCCCAGGGCACGGAGAACGTGGAACGCATAGCGAGAAACATTCTTGCGAAGGTGTCTGTGCCGATCCAACTCGGTACGCTCGAACTGGTCATAAGCCCGAGCATCGGCATCGCGCTGTTTCCCGATCATGCGGTGAACGGCGCCGACCTGATAGCCCGAGCCGACGCCGCCATGTACCGTGCCAAAAGGGGACTGCGTGGTTACGCGGTGCACGGCCAGGCCGAGGCGCTGGACAGCGAATTAACCGCACGGCTTGAACGAAACCATGAACTTCGCTCATCCTGAAATACTGACCGTTCAATCACTACCGAATCTTGTCGGTCTCGGTGCAACTGAACCAGCGGCCCGGAATGGGGGCGCATACCGCAGGGATCTGGCATCCATGGAACGCCCTGTTTCCGCCACGGCCGGCATGAACTTGAAGGATTTGCTGGGACTCGTTGCCCACTACACCGATGACGTCGTCATCGTCACCGAAGCTGCGCCCTTGGACGTCCCTGGTCCGCAGATCGTTTATGTCAATCCGTCGTTCAGCCGCATGACAGGTTATTCAGCCGAAGAGGCGATCGGCAAGACGCCGCGCATGCTGCAAGGCTCGAAAACGTCGCGCAACACGTGCGATGAAATCCGAGCGGCGTTGACCGCGTGGCGACCTATCCGAACGGAGATCCTGAATTACCGAAAGGATCGAACCGAATTCTGGGTGGAGTTGAGCATCACCCCTGTGGCCGACGACGCTGGCTGTTTTCGTTATTGGGTATCGGTTCAGCGCGAGGTGTCGGAGCGTCAACGCTTCGACGAGCAACGGCGCATGCATGAGTTGATTCTCGCCAATGTCGACGAAGGCATCTTCGTGGCCGACGCACTTGGCCAGGGGTGCCCGATCGAGTTCATCAACGCCGGGTTCAGCAGAATGACCGGCTACAGCCAAGTGGACCTGGCGGGCCTCGACTGGCGCGCTGTTCTGGGCATGTGCGTCAGTCCGGATGCGGCAGGTGCGGGGCGGTCTGCCGGTGCCGGTGCCAGCGACGATCGGGTGTCGATGGAGACCATTAGCCGCCGCAAAGACGGAACGTCGTTCAGCAACCTGATCTGTCTTTCTTCGCTGCGCAGCGCACAGGGCGAGGTGGTCAAGTTCGTTGGCGTGATGCGGGATCTGACGAACGAAAAATTGCGCGAGAAGGAATTCATGGCCGCTCAGCGGCTCAGGGCAGTCGGCGAAATGACCGGTGGCATCGCGCATGATTTCAATAACCTGCTCACGGCCATCGGCGGCGCGGCCGAGTTGCTGGCGCAAAGAACCCACGGCGATTTGGCCCTCTCTGAATTGGTGGCGACGATTCGCGGGGCAGCGGGGCGCGGCACATCGCAGGTGCGACGACTGCTGGGGTTCTCGCGCACGCCCCTGCTGACCCGGGGCACGGTAGACCTGTCTGCAGTGCTGAAGCAGCTGCAGCTGCTGCTGGCCACATTGCTGCGAGAGGACATCGTCCTGGCTGTGGATGAAGACCCGGGTTCGCGCTGGATCGACGCTGACGCAGTGCAACTGGAAGGTGCGCTTCTCAATCTGGTGCTGAATGCCCAGGGGGCCATCGTCAAAACCGGGCGCATTCGAGTATCTGCGCGCCCGGTGGTCGTCGATGGAGACGCCATGGTGCGCATCGAGGTCAGCGACAACGGCCAGGGCATGGATGAGGCGACGCGCGCACGAATCTTCGAGCCTTTCTTCACAACCAAGGTGCAGGGCCGCGGTTCAGGCCTGGGGCTGGCGATGGTGAAGGCCTTTGCGCGCCAATTTGGCGGCAGCATCACGCTGGACAGCGTGTTGGGGCAGGGATCGACATTTGCGCTGACCCTGCCGGCCGCGCCTGATGGCGCGACCGACTTCGGCGAGTTGGCGTCTGTTGCGCTGGCTGCCCCCTGTTGCTACAGCGTGCTGCTGGTCGAGGACGATGATGTTGTCCGGATCACGGCGCGCGCCATGTTGGAGTTGCTGGGGCACAAGGTTCAGGAATGCTCGAATGCCGAGCTGGCACTTCAGGTTCTTGACGCCAATAAACGATTCCAGATTCTGTTTACCGACATCATGATGCCTGGCAGGATGAGTGGCATCGAACTCGCGGCCGCAGCGAGACAGCGTTGTGCTTCGCTCAAGGTGATCTTGACGTCGGGTTGGGCCGGCACCGATCTGCCGGAAGACTTCAAGATCGAGCCTTCGGAGACCTTCGTCCTCAAGCCGTACTCCCTGGAAGACCTGTCAGCGGCCATCGCGAAGGCGGGCGGGAGCGACACTTGACCAAGAATCTTCGGGCGCGGATCACTCGGTGGGTCAGCCCGCTGGTAGCAGCGCATGCCGCCACCGGCGCACGCGCCGTGCCGTCCAAGGCTTCCCCTGCCGACGTACGAGTCGATCTGGAGCACGCCATCGTCACCGATCTGGCGCCGGCTGTCGCGATTGCACTGCTGGCGACGACACGGCAGGACGCCAGTGCGCGCACGGCGGCACTTCAATGTCTCGCCGCCGGTGTCTCAACGTCACTGGACAGTGGGAAGCTGCGCGTCCAACTGTTGTTCGAGAACGGCGCGGTGCTACCGGTCGAAATGACCACCGCGGCGGCTCATGCTTTGATGCACGGGCTGTCCGAGGAACTGGGTCTGCAGTCGACCAGGTGATTTGCGGTACTCACGACACGTCGGAAGCGGGGTGTCGAATTCGGCTCTGAGGACGTCCAGCGTGGGTTGGCCGGACTGGCTGCGGCTTTATAAGCCGCTTCATCTGCCGGCCACCAAAAGCAAAGGTGCAGGGGCCAGCGGTCGCCGCGGCGGCGGTCGCGCCGCCAGCCATGATGTCACCACGTCGGCTGGCAGTGGTTTGCAGTACAGATAGCCCTGGCCCAGGTCGCAACCCAGCGCCTGCATCAGCGCCGATTGCTCAACTGTTTCGATGCCTTCGGCCACGGTGGCCATGCGCAGCGTGCGTGCCACGCGCACGGTGGCCTCGATCAGGGCGCGGTGGTATTCGCTGCGCTCGGCCTCGATGACGAAGGAGCGGTCGATCTTCACCGTGTCCACCGGCAGTTGGTGCAGGCACGACAAGGACGAATAGCCCGTGCCGAAGTCGTCCAGCGCCAGGCCCACGCCCAGCGCCTTCAGCGCCCGCAGCCGGCCCAGCGACGCCGGGTCCTGCGCGGCCAGACTCTCGGTCACCTCCAGATGCAGGCAGGCGGGTGGCATGGCGCAGTCTGCCAGCACCTGGCGCACCTGGTCCACCAGTTCGGGCTGGCGTAACTGGGCCACCGACAGGTTCACCGCCAGCCTGCCCGGCGCCTGTGCGCCCAAGTCCAGCCGCCAGCGCATGAACTGGCGGCAGGCGGTTTGCAATACGAACTGCCCGATGGCGCCGATGAGGCCTGTCTCTTCCGCCACGCTGATGAACTGCCCCGGGGCCACCAGGCCGCGCTCGGGATGGCGCCAGCGCACCAGCGCCTCCAAACCGGCGCAACCGGCTGCGCTCTGCGCACCCTGAAGTGCCACCACCGGCTGGTAGACCACGAACAGCTCGTCGCGCACCAGGGCCTCGTGCAGGTCGGCTTCCAGCGTGGCGCGCTGCGCCACCTGGGTCTGCATGCGCGGTTCGAACAGCACCCAGCGGCCGCGGCCAGTGCGCTTGGCCTCGTACATCGCGGTGTCCGCGTCGCGCAGCAGGCCGTCTGCGTCGGTCACCGGCTGGGCCGACGTCACGAGGCCGATGCTGGCGCTGGAGTGCAGGCGCTGGTCGCGCAGTACGTAGGGGCGCGCCAGCGCCTCCAGCAGACGGTCGGCGACCGCAGCGCTGTCGGTTGGGTCGCGCATGCCCGTGAGCAGCACGACGAATTCGTCTCCGCCCAAGCGTGCTGCGGTGACCGGCTCGACCGTGCTGTCATGGCCCAGGGCGTCGGGCATTCGCCCGTCGCCGCCCTGACGCAGTGCACCCTGCAGCCGCGTGGCAATCTGGCGCAGCAACTCGTCGCCCGCGGCATGGCCCAGCGTGTCGTTCACCTGCTTGAAGCGGTCGAAGTCCAGGAACATCAGCGCAAAGTGCCGCGTGTTGTCAACCCGCCACTGCGACACCGCCCGCTGCAATGCCGGCAGCAGCGCGGCGCGGTTGGGCAGGCCGGTCAGCGCGTCGCGGGTGGCGCTGGCCTGCAGCAGCTGTTCATGGTGCTTGCGTTCGCTGATGTCGATGTGCACGCCGACCAGCCGCTGGGCGCCGCCCGCCCCATCGCGCTCGACCACGCTGCCGAAGGCCTGCAACCACACCCAGTGACCGGCACGGTGCAGCACCCGCATGTCGCAGCGGTAGGGCTGGGCCGGGTCGTCCAGGTGGGCCTGCAGCCGCGCTTCAAACACCGACCGGTCGTCGGGGTGAATGCGGTCGCGCCAGCGCGGCAGCAGGCTCTGGAACTCGGCATGTTCGTAACCCAGCATCTGGCAGCTGACCGCACTCCACTGCCGTTGGCCGGTGTCGAGCCGCCACTCCCAGGTGCCGATGGCTGCCGCGCGCAACGCCAGCTGCAGCAGGGTGCGCTGTGCACGTTGCTCGGTCACGTCCACGAAGCAGGCCACCGCGCCGTGAATGGCGCCAGTAGGCCCGCGCAGCGGCTCGCTGTTGACCAGCAGCCAGCGCTGTTCGCCGTCGGGTGTCACCAAACCTATGCTTTCGCCGCGCACGCTGACGCCGTCGCGCACCGAGCGCGCCGACGGGTGCTCTGCGCCCGGGTAGGGGCTCTGGTCGTCGCGCACCGTGCGCCAGCGTGCATCCAGCGAGCTGCGTCCGCACAGCTGGTCGCGGCTCAGGCGCAGCACCTCTTCGGCGGCGCGGTTGGCGTCGATGATGGTGCCGTCGGCAGCATGCTCGACGACTCCGGTGGGCAGCGCGTCGAGCAGCGCGCGCAAGCGCTGGCGTTGGTAGACCTGTTCGGTGATGTCTGTTTCTACCGCGATGAAGCCGCTGACGGTGCCGCTGGTGTCGTGCAGCGGCTGGATGTCGATGTCGAGCCAGTATTCGCGCCCGGACTTGCCTCGGTTGAGCAGTTCGACCCTCACGCCCTGGCCGCTGTCCAGTGCCGCGCGCAGGCGGGCAATGGCGCCGGGGTCGCTGGTCGCGGTCTGCAGCAGCGCGCCGGGCGAGCGGCCAATCGCCTCCGGCAGGGTATAGCCGGAAACGCGGGTGAACGCCTCATTGACCCAGACGATGAGGCGCTGGGCGTTGGTGATGACGACGACGTTGTCGGTGCGCTCGGCCACCAGGGCCAGCAGCGCCATCTGTGCAGCTTGCGCCGCCAGACGGGCCTGCTGGCGGCGCAGGCTGCGTGCCATCGGCTCGACCAGGCCGACGGCCAGCCCCAGCAGCAGCAAAGCCCCCAGCAGGGCCATCCTGACCAGTTGCTGTGTCGCCTCAACAGACTTTTGGCTGGCATGCAACTGGATCTGCTGCACCAGCGCTTCGGCAGCCCGCAGCACCAGCTCGGCCTCAGCCTCGGCCTGCAGCCGCGGCAGCCGTTCGGTCAGGCTGCGCCGAGCGGCGATGGTGTGGTCACGCAAGAGGTTCTGCGCCCGATACCAAAGACGCTCGCGGCTGTCTTGCCAGGCCTTCACGGCGCTGGTCAAAGCAGGCGGCAGCTCGGCCAACCGCTGCGCTTCGTAGACCCCCAGCAGCGATTCGATGCGCAGCGCGTCTTGCTGTGCGCGCCCCAGCACCGTTTCCAGCAGGGCCAGACTGTCTTCAGTGCCGATGCTGGCCAGAAGGGCCATGCGCTGTGACAGCATGCCCTGCGCGCCGGCCAGCTGCACCACTTCAGCGTCTGCGCTGCGGCGCCGCTCGCCACGCCAGGCGCTCCAGTTGGCCACTGCCATGAGCAACGCGATGAGGATCAAGGCCCCATGCATCGCCCAGCGCAGGTCGCGTTGTGGAGTTTCGGCGCCTGGGGGCGTTGTGGCCTGGGCGATCAGTCGTGACGCAGCGAGTTCGGCTTGCATGCGGACTTATCGGCGTCTGGCTGCACAGCTTGAGCCACGGGGGGACCGTTGCCGGGGGAATGATCGGTGGAATACCGAACAGCAGCCAGCGACAGGTGTTGGTCGAAACCGGCTCGAGCCCCAGGCCACCGTTAGCTGGCTTTGGCATGGGCCAGGGTGGGTAAATGGGCAAATGGGTAAACGAGTGAAGGCGCCTGTGGGGTCCTGGGTTCTTGGCGCCCGAATATGTCTGCAGAGGTTGGCCTCAGCAATTCGGCGGCAGCTTCTTCAGCAACACGATGCGCTTGCGCGTGACTTCGATGTAGCCACCCTTGGCCAGGTCGGTCAGCACCCGGTTGATCGGCGCCTTCGAAGCACCCACGCGCTCGGCGATGCGCCGCTGGCTCAGCGGCCCGGGCACGACGCGCCGTCGCGCTGGCTGGCCGAGCGCACTCCAGGCCGCGGTGCCGAGTTCCTGGCCATGACGGGCGAACACGCCGAGCGTGCCGGTGAAACGGCGCTGGCAGTCGACTGCTTTGAGCAGGCAGACAAGGAGGCACAGACCCGCTTTGCCAATGTCATTGGTCGCGGCTTGAAGCGTTGATCGAGCCGCACTACCCGAAGAGCGGCAAGGTCGGGCGTCCGCCCATCGGCGTCGCGCGCATGCTCCGCATGTACTTCCTGCAGCAGAGGTACACGCTGGCTGATGAGGCACTGGAAGACGCCCTGTACGACAGCCAAGCCATGCGCGAGTTCGTGGGTATTGAGCTGGGACGCGAGAACGTACCGGACGCCACGACGCTGTTGAAATTCCGCCGGCTGCTGGAGCAGACCGACCTGACGGGCGCCATGCTGGTGGAGGTCAACGCTCACCTGAGCGAGCGCGGGCTGCTCATGCGCCAAGGGACCTTGGTGGACGCCACCATCATTGCCGCACCCAGTTCGACCAAGAACGAAGCGGGCAAGCGCGACCCGGAGATGCACCAAGCCAAGAAGGGCAACCAGTGGCATTTCGGCATGATGTTGGTGGCTGCCAGGAAGCGCTGTTTTCCGGCTTTGAGGACGCGGTTCCGGGACTTGTTGGTTTTTGGATCGTGGAGTCATCCATGCCTGGCCGCCCGGAGGGCGGCCAGGCATGGGCGCACGCTCAGGTGGGGGGGGCAAGGCGGTCGATTGAGGTGACGGCGCGGCGCGGTAGGCGTTTCGGCGTCCGCGCCA
>JBBQXN010000094.1:0-12418 GCA_038209585.1 Burkholderiales bacterium | reverse complement strand
CAAGTGAATGGCCACCGGGCTTTGTGCAGGTATCGCCGCGCCATGGCGCAACAGGCTGATTTCGCGGTCGACATCGATGGCCAGTGCGATGGCCCGGCGCAGCGCCACCTGCGGGGCGGCATAGCCGCCGACCAGCGGGTGCTCCATGTTGAACATGGTGTAGTAGGTCGACGGCAGCACCACTTGTTCGGCGCGGATGCCGCGCTTGGCCAGGTTTGGTGCCAGCTTGCCACCGGGCATGGCCACGCTGACAAAACCGTCGGGCAGATCCACCCAGTCAGCCTCGCCGTTCAAGAAGGCCAGCCAGGTGGGCTGCTTCTCATCGATGATGGCCACCTCCACCCTGTCCACCATCGGCAAGCGTTTGCCCTTCAGCCGCTTCAGGATGGCCTGGCCTGCGGCATCGTCGGGCGCCGGGCTGGCGTCATAGCGCACATCCCGGTAGAGCGGGTTGCGGTCGAGCACGATGCGCGAAGAGCGGCGCCACTCGGTCAGCTTGAATGGGCCAGTGCCTACGGGGTGCTGCATGGACAGTTCACCCTGGGTCTCGATGACCTCGCGTGCCACGGCCGCTGTAGCGCTTTCGGCCAGCCACTGCGGAAAACGCGGCCGGCCCGAGTCGAGCACGAAGCGGATGGTGTAGCGACCCAGCACCTGCAAGCCGGTAATGCTGCGGTCGTAGTCGAAGGCTTGCTTGCGGTCGATGGCCTCGCGCCGCAACGCAGCCAGGCCGCTGAAGCCGGCTTGTTCGATGGAACTCCAGCCCGGGCTCTTGTTGGCCGGGTCGGCCAGGCGTTTGATGCTGTAGACGTAATCCGCCGCCACCAGCTCGCGCGGCTTGCCGCCAAAGGCCGGGTCGTCGGTGAACCAGATGCCAGGCTGCAAAGAAACCGTCCAGGTGCGGAAGTCCGCACTTGGAACCGGCATGGCCGCAGCCGTGCGCGGTACCAGCTTGACCGGGCGCGCCAGCGGGTCGAACTGCAACAGCGGCTCGAAGATGTGCGAGGTGATGCGCAGCGAGCGCGCGTCACCGACACGCGCCGGATCGAAGCCGGTTTCGCTTTCGCTGGCCAGGCGCAGCACTTTCAAGGCGGGCACTGGTGCTGGCGCCGTTGCCCCCTGCGCCGTTGCCCCCTGCGCCGTTGCCCCCTGCGCGCTTGGCAGCAGCGCCAGTGCGGCTGCCACGGTCAGCAGTTTCAACACACCGAACACCAGCAAGCCGATGCGGTGGTTGCGGCGAGTTTTGCGGGTGGCGGGTGGTTTCCAGGTCTGCATGGCTTCGGATTGAACACCAGGCGGCACGGGAAAAGGCAAGGGCAAGGGCCGACACTGTGTGGGGTGTCGATAGTGCCCCAACGACCGCAAGCGCTGGCATGCGGCAGCGTGCGCTCAAACTGGCGTGCGGTGCTGCCACAGACCAGGTCGCACAGCGCATGGACCGATTCATCTGCAATCGAATGAAGGGCACTGCTGGCCCAGCTTTCGCGCGCCACCAGCCCGTGCCGGGTCGGTGTTTCACAAAGACCTGCTGCCGGCGAACTTGGTGCCGGCCGACAGGGCCGGCGCCGTGGACAGCCCGCTGTCCAGCGTGATCAACCTGCGCGCCGGTCGCAAAAATCTCCACACTGGGTGGCGGCACGCCGCAGGAATACTTCATCCACCGGCCCCAAGACCCGCAGCGGGACGACGCCAAGTGGGGCGATGAATCGCAAATTACCTACGCGACTCTCCGCGACATGAGTCTGGTCTACGGCGTCGGGGTGATGCTGATGCTGATGCTGATCTGCCTGCTGGTGGTGGCGCGCAGCTCGAGGGCTTGACACCCGGGGCGACATTGCCAATCCTTCATCCATTCAAGGAGCTTGACCATGACTTCCTGGCAAATCGTTCAACTCGTCGCGAACTCTGGGCAATTCCGGCAGCCCTCACTTCGTCAGCCAACTCGGCCCGCGGGCGGGGGCTTGACATGAACATCGCCTGCCCTGCCTGCGGCGCCACCAACCGGATGCCAGAAGCGCGACTGAATGACGAGCCGGTCTGTGGCAAGTGTGGTGCGGAGCTGATGCCGGCCAGGCCTTTCGCGCTGACCGATGTCACGCTGTCGGGCTACATCGCCCGCACCGAGCTGCCAGTGGTGGTGGACTTCTGGGCCGAATGGTGCGGCCCGTGCAAGATGATGGCGCCGCACTTCGCGACCGTGGCAAAGCAATTGCCACAAGTGCGCTTTGCCAAGGTCGATACCGAAGCCTGCCCGCAGGCCAGCGCGACTCACGCCATCCGCAGCATCCCGACGCTGATCATGTTTCGCAGCGGCAAGGAAGTGGCACGCCAGTCGGGTGCAGTCTCAGCAGCCGATCTGCTGCGCTGGGTGCAGGGGCACACCGCTGAGTGAACGCCTGCGGTGGATGAAGGCGCTGTCGGGCCGCCAACCTGGCCGCCTGCGAAACATGCAGCCCAGCCTGGAGCGTGCGTTCAGGCCGAGGCGTCGGCTTGCGTCTTGGGGAAGTCGGCCGCCCGCGCGATGGCCTCGACTGCCGCAAAGTCTTCGCGAAGATGGTCCAGCCTGGCCATCGCCCCCTCGAACGCGTCGTTGCCCAGCAGCAGGTGGTGCGGCGGCTTGCCTGTGGCCACAGCCGCGACGATGGCCTTCGCAGCGCGCACCGGGTCGCCCAGCTGCTGGCCTGAAGACGCGCGCACAGCAGCGCGCACACGGCCTGCCGTGGCCATGTAGTCGTCGATCTGAAGCTTGCTTTCATTGGCCGAGCGCCCAGCCCAGTCCGTGCGAAAACCGCTGGGCTCGACCACCATCACTTGGACGCCCAGTGGCTCGACTTCTTGCCGCAGCGCGGCAGACAGGCCCTCCACGGCGAACTTGCTGGCGTTGTAGTACCCCATGGCCGGAAAACCCCGCAGCCCGGCCAGCGACGACAGGTTGACGATGCAGCCAGACCGGCGCTTGCGCATGCCCGGCAGCACGGCCCAGATCATGCGGCCGGTGCCGAACACGTTGACGTCGAACATCTTGCGCACCTCGTCTTCTTCGCTTTCTTCAACTGCGGCGAAGTAGCCGATGCCGGCGTTGTTGACGAGCACGTCAATGTGGCCGAAGCGGTCCTCGGTGGCTTTCACCGCGGCGGCCACCTGGTCGGGCTGGGTGACGTCGAGCTTGAGCACCAGCACGTTGTCCGTGGCGAAATGGCCATTCACCTTGGCTGGGTCGCGCGCTGTGACGACCGTACGGTAGCCCTGTTCGATGGCCTGTTTGGCGAGCTCGAAGCCGAAGCCTGTGGAGCAGCCGGTGATGAACCACACGGGCGGTTCGGTGACTAGCGATGTGCTGGTTGGAGTGGTCATGATGGTCTCTTGGTCTCTTGGTCTCGTGGTCTCTTGGGGGTGCGAGTGCGAGCTTCAGCTTTGAAAATCCAGCACCACGCGCGAAGGCACCTCGCCATGCGCCAGCCGCTTGAGGACATCGTTGATGGCTGAAAGCGGCTGCAGTTCGATCTCGGCCTTGACAAGGCCTTCGGCGGCAAATTGCAGCGCCTCGGCCATGTCTTGGCGGGTGCCGACAAAAGAGCCGCGGATGGTGATGCAGTTGGCCACCACATCGAACAGCGGCGTTGGAAAGTCGCCGGGCGGAATGCCCACCAGCACGCAGGTACCCAGCTTGCGCGTCATCGCCACGCCTTGTTGGAAGGCGGGCATTGAAGGCGCCGTGATCAACACGCCATGGGCACCTCCGTCGGTGGCCTGGATGACGGCCTTGACGGCGTCCGGGTGCTTGGCGTTGACCACCGCATCGGCGCCGAGCTTCGTTGCATGCGACAGCTTGGCGTCGTCGATGTCCACCGCACACACATGCAGCCCCATGGCCTTGGCGTACTGCACGCCCAGATGCCCCAGCCCACCGATGCCCGAGACGACCAGCCACTGCCCAGGCCGGGCCTGCGTTTCCTTGATGCCTTTGTAAGTGGTGATTCCGGCACAGATCAGCGGTGCCGCGGCCGTGGGCGCCAGGCCGGCCGGGATGTGCGCCACGTAATTCGGGTCGGCGACGATGTATTCGGCAAATCCGCCGTTCTTCGTGTAGCCGCCGTATTCGGCCTTGGCGCAAACTGTTTCCCAGGCTTGCAGACAGTATTCGCAGTGCCCGCAGGCTGAATACAACCAGGGTACGCCAACGCGGTCGCCTTCCTTGACAGCAGTGACGCCAGCGCCGAGTGCCACCACGCGGCCGATGCCTTCGTGGCCGGGCGTAAACGGCAACTTGGGTTTGGCCGGCCAGTCGCCGTTGGCGGCGTGCAGGTCGGTATGGCAAACGCCGCAGGCCTCGGTCTTGACCAGAATCTGGCCAGGCCCTGCCACGGGGATGTCCAGTTCAATCAGCTTGAGCGGCTTGCCGAATTCTTCGACGACAGCGGCGTGCATTTTTTGAGGCATGGTGTAGTTCCTTCGTTAGCAGTGATGGGCCAGAGGTCCAGAGAATCCAGAGCTTTTCAGCCGAATACCGGCGCGTCGGCTTTCACGGTGCGCCCCAGCCAGGTCTGGAAACAGCTGTGGGCCAGTGCCAGTGCGGAGTCGAGTTGTGCCCCGTTCAGATGCTCGTAGCGCTGGAGCAATTGGCCAGTGCTGGGGTTGATGCTTTGATACGGGGAGGTCATGGCGGCTTTCGGTAGGTGGGGGAAACGCGGGCGTTGGGACTGTTTGTGCAGACGCTTATGTAGACGCTTATGCAGACGCTTATGCAGACGTTTACGCGGACGCTCATGCTGCTGCTCATGCAAAGACTCAGGCCGGCGCGATTCGGCACAGCCGCCACGAAAAAAACGGAAGGCAGCTGTGGGCAAATTTCAGTCTGCGCGTCAGGCGTGACCTGGTCTGTTCGTTGGCGCACCCTAGGGCCGTGATGCGTCCGCCTGATCCCCCAGGTGGACCCGCTCGACTGGATCAAATTGACCAACTTGACGAACGTGACGAACGTGACGAATGCGCGATTTGGCGAGCGCCGATTCGTCGCCGGTTGGGTTTGCCACCGCACAGACCGACCGGATGGCGTTGGCGATAGTGAACGTGCCACTTAACCTGAGGAGACTGCAGCATGGCCATCAACACGTCCACCCATCGTGCCGACTACACCGCGCGGATGAAACTTCAGCTGGATCAGCTGAACAGCCGGATTGATCTGCTGGAAGCCCGGGCCGACAAGGCCAATCAGGAGGTGATGAAAAACTACAACGCTCAGCTAGCCAAGGCGCGCGAAGAGTCGACGCTGGCCATGAACAAATTTGCCGAGATGAAGGCCGCCGGCGAAGATTCCTGGGACAGGATGACAGACGAGATGGACAAGGTGCGCGATGCGCTCGTCCATTCGTTTCGCTACTTCAAGAGCCAGGTCTGAAGGCACTGCAATGAACCCTGAAGCGGCTGCCAGCCGTTCGTTGGCCTACTTGTTTTTCTTCGGATCGATCTGATTGCCGATGACGCCACCGACCGCGGCACCACCCACCGCACCCGCTGTGCCGCCACCTGTGAGGATGGCGCCCGCAACGCCACCAATGGCTGCACCCGTGGCGGTGTTCTTGTCGCGCTCGGACATGCCGGCGCAGCCTGCCAACGAAGCGACGACACTGGTGGCGGCCAGCAGAGTAAGGAGACGTGTGTTCATGGGGGTGCCCTCGGGTGAAGTTGGCGACGTGCATGTGACGTCTATGCGACGTCAATGCGGCGTAAATGGCGTCAATGCGGCGTAAATGCGACGTCCATGCGACGTAAATGCGATGACAGAGCGGCCAAAACAGCCGCGACGTCACAGCTTATAGATCGCGCAAGCAGCCGCGTCTGTGCGCTGGCACACAGGCCTGGGTCACCGTGCCGTTCCGCGGCGCGCTGCAGCTGCCGTAGCGCCCAGCCCCGCCAAGCCCAGCAGCATCTGCAATGCGGTGCCTGGCTCCGGGATGGGGGCGATGTCGTAGTGGATGCGCAAGCTGCCCTGTTCGATCGTGATACCCACGGGTGGCACGGCATACGACAGGTAGGCGGTGACGCGCACCATGCCATCGGCCACCGCGAAGGCGCCGGTGCTGCCGAAAGGCCCGGCTGCACCGCTGGCGCCATTCCACGAACCAGCGGTGGCGCTGAACGAGCCCGGGCCATCGACCGTACTGGGGCGCCAGTCCAGCCATTCGGTGACGGCTGGGTTGTTGACTGAGAGCACCAGTTCGCTCAGCCAGCTGTCGCCGGCGGTGCTGAAGCGCAGGTCCAGGTAGTCAAAGCCAATGACGGTGGAGCCCGCAGGCAGCGTCAGCAGCACCTGCGTATTGCCGGCCAGGCCGAAGCCATCGACGGCGTTCCAGCCCGCCAGGCTCAGTTCTTGGAAAGCGGCTTGCGCGGAGAAGGCCGGCAGGGCCCACACGGCAGCGATCAAGGCCAGGCGGCGAAAGGGTGGTCGGGTCATGGTCGGTTCCTCAGATCGTTCGATTCAGGTGGCTTCACGTGGCTTCAGCTGATGTCAGCGCGCTTCGATGAGCCGGATCACGCGCAGGTTGGGGTCAGCGCGAATCTCGCTTTCGGTGAAGGGCAGGTTGACCCAGCCGTAGCCCGAAAACAGCTGGGTCATGTCGGCGTAGTGCGGGCTGGCCGGGTCGGAAGACTGGGAGTAAGTGACCACCGCACGCGCCACCGGCAACCCGTTGGCGAAAGACACCGACTGGATGTAGCTCGAACCCGCCACGATAGGCGTGCTGCCGACGTTGGGCACCAGGCCGGCCGGGTTGATGGCGTTGTAGACGCCTGATGTGCCCGAACCGCCGTGGATGGGGATGCGCACGCCATTGCGTGTATCGAACTGCACCTGGCCCCAAGGGCGGTCCAGCGGGATGCCTGCGTCGGCGAAGGTCTTCACCGTGTAGGCCAATTCACCCATCACGCGCGTCACCACTGTGGCGTTGCTGCTGTTCAGGCCACGCGGCGTGGCAGCGGCATCAGCCGGGTCGAAAGGCACGCTGTAGAGCACGTTGGTCACTGCCGGCAGGCCCGCTGAAGCGCCACCGCTCAAGCGGCGCCAGAACTCGGTCCAGACATGGGCGCCCACGCTCTCGGTGCGGTTGCGCCGGTCCCAGCTGGACAGCACGCTGCAGGCCGGCGCCACGTTGAACACTTGGCCACCGATCAGCACTTCGGCGTTTTGCGACGCGCACAGCACCAGCACGCCGTCGAGCATGATCTCGGCGCTGTAGTGGCGGTTGGCATACAGCACATCCTGCAGCCACTGCCGGTTGAAGGCGGTGCCGCCTGGCAGGCCGTCGATGCCGGCTTGGCGGTCGCGCACTTGCTGCACGCCCAATCGCGTACGCAGCCCTTGTGGCCGGCCTTCATCAGCGCCAATGATTTGCGCGTAGCCCACCAGCGGCTGCGACGGGTTGGCCAGCCAGTAGCTGTCGTTGCTGTTCTGCACGAAGTCGCGCCTGATCAGCCCTGGCAAGCTGGCGCCGCCGAAGATGCCGGCTTCTGGTGCATCGGCATCGGTGCCCGGGTCGCAACTGGAAGTTGAACCGTCCAGCGCATAGACGCGGGAAGCCGCCAGGGCTTGCGAGATACCGGGCTTCACGCAAGCTGCCAGCCTGGCGTTGCTGACGTTGGGAATGGCGCCGATGTCGGCGTAGTAGGCCGCCCCTGTGCTGTCAGCCGCGATGGTGTTGACCCATGGCAGACCCACCTGTTCACGCAGGATGGTGTCGAGCTCGGCGATGTTGCGCGCCTGCCCCATCTGCCGGTACTGCTTGAAAGCGCGCAGGTTTTCCAGGTTGATGTCGGTCAGTGCGTAGGCGCGGGTAGCAGACCAGGGCGCCGACGGCGTGGGCACCATCACCGGGCCGAAGCGTGTGAGCCAGAAAGTGTGCGTGGTGGTAGCTACCGTGCCGTCGGGTTGCAGCACCTCCACACGTACCATTTCAGGTTGCATGGCCTGCGGCTGGCCATCGAACACGTAAGCGGTGGGGTTGCCGGGAACCAGCGTCAGCTCACGCAGCACGAAGCGGCGCGCGGTGGACACCGTGTGCGTCCAGGCGAGATCTTTGTTGAAGCCGAAGTTGACGAGTGGAAAGCCGTAGATCGAAGCGCCCATGGCGTCGTAGACCCCTGGGATGGTCATGTGCACGGCATAGAAGCGCTCGATGCCGTTCCACGGGAAGTGCGGGTTGCCCAGCAGCGCGCCCGAGCCGCCCGTCAGGTCGCCACCCAGACCCACGCCGTTGCTGCCGAAGCGCTCGACATCGAAGTTGGGCAGGTAGGCGGGGTCGATAGCAGCCGGTGTGGCATCCAGTGTGAGCTGGTCGCGCGCCAGGCGCGCACCGGGCGGCACGGCGGCCACCAGCGCGTTCACGAGATTGCCGGTGCCTGCACGCACCAGCAGCTTGCGCAGCACCTTCACCGCGTCTTTGCCAGTGATGGGCTGCACCCACGGCTGGTTGCGGCAATCGGCCGGCAGTGCAGCGCTGCCGGTGTCGCGCAGATAACGGTTGTAGCCGTCGGCGTAACCGGTGAGCAGGTCGCGGGTGGTCTGATCGACGCCGGCCCATGCAGCATCGACACGCGCGCTGGAATTGACCCACTGGTAGACGCGGTCTGATGCTTGCGAAGCCGGCCCGAACCAGCGCGACTGCGTGCCTGCAGCTGCCAGCAGCTCGCGCGCGAGCACACACACGTTGTCCTGCGCGAAGGCGTAGCCATAGCCGTATCCCATGCTGCCCCAGTCGGCCGCCCGAATGTGCGGGATGCCGTAGCTGGTGCGCTGCACCTGTACCTGGTATTTCAAACTCTTGGTGTTCTGGGCATGGCTGGCGGTGGTGGCGCACAACAGCGCGAGCAGCGCAGTAGCAGCCATGGCGACCGGGTTGGGGCGAATGCTCAAGGGGAGTCTCCTGTCTTGTTTTCAGGGCGGGGCTGTGGAAGCTATGGGCGTCGCAAGCCGGCAACTTGCCGGACTAGTCACAGCCACTGACAGCTACCGGCCAAACAGTCGTGTCACGGATGAATCTATGCTGCCCAGCCCGCTGGCGATAGCCGGGCAAACCAGCCCAAACCTGGGCAGCCCAGCCCGGTCCATACAGATCAAGACAACCAGACCGCGCCAAGAACGAAGGGTTTGTAGCCCATGGTTTAGTGCCAGACGTCGCTGGGCCGCCGCATGCGCGCTGCGGGGGCGTCGAACCAGCGCACCGCGCGAATCAGGGTCAAGCCTGCGATGGGCTGCGCCAGCCGTTGCCGTAGCGTGGTCAGGCGTTCTGTCTGAGCTTGTTGCTGGCGTTCGGTGAGCTCGGGCACCCAGCGCTCGAACCCTTTTTCCACCAGCGCCCAGCTCGGGTAGGTGATGGCCAGCAGCGCATGGCTGCCGTCGTCGCGTACCCAGAAATACCAAGGTTTCGCGTCGCCGCCGGTGACCACCACCAGCGCCAGCGGCAGCTCTGCGCCAGCCAGCGGGAGCGCCAACTTCAGCGCGCGCTCGGCCACCAGCTTCAGGCCCTTCAGCGTGGCTACGGCCACGCCGGAGCGCGCCAGCATGAAGCGCAGCATCGCATCGTTGTAGGCCGCCGTGGCGTCCATGGGCAGGAAGACGAAGTCGTCCGCTACCGCTTCGTTGCCCTCATCCACACGGGACTTCCAGCGCACCCGCCAGCCTGCGATCTCGAACGTCTCGCTCACCTCAGCGCCGAAGGTGGCCTTGCCGATGATTTCGTAGCTCACAGGCAAGCCGCGCGAATCGACGCGAAAGCGCTCGCGTATGACGGGCCCTCGGCCGTTGTCGCGGTAGCTGTAGTCCACGTCCACGCGGCCGTCGGCAGCAGTGGTGACCTTCATGTGGCCTGCAGGCTCGTGCTGCACCAGCACCACGAAGTCGGCAGCATGCGCGGCGATGGCCGCACAAACCAGCTATGAACAGACCAGTACCGATGCCAGCGCCTGAAGCCAGAGTCTGGTCATGGCCTGGCGCGGGCGTCTGTCGTTCAGAAGCGTTGCCAGGTGCCCGTCAGCCCCTGCTGTTCAACCCCAGGCTGCGTCCAGTCACACACGCCGCTGGGGAAGATGGCCTTCAGCTGCGCCCACTGCACGCGCGACTTCAGGCCCGGGTAGTCGGCGGGGTTCAGCGCCTGGGTCTGGCACTTCACCACGTCGGCGGCAATGGGTGCGCCGGCTACTTCGCGCGGGAAAGAGTTGGAAGGGTAGAGCTGTTCGCAGCTGGTGGACGCGTCGCGCACCTGGCGCTGTGCAATGAAGCTGGGCGTGGCGTCGCGCGTGTTGCAGCCTTCTTGCAGGGTGGCTGGCTTGTTTTGCACCACTTTCTCGATGGCGGCGATGGGCCGTGTATCGGCACGGATGGCGGTGATCCAGTCGTCCATCGACAGGATCATGCGCTGCAGCAAGGGGCTGCTGGTGCCATACAGGCCAAAGCGGTTGTCCTCGACGACCATGACATGGTTGTCGGTGCGGCCGTTGGCCTTTTGCAGGCGTTCGCGCATCGAAAAAGAGTGGTACCGCACGTGGATGTCGCCAGTGGCGACCCCGTCATTGAAGGCGCGGTAATCGATGATGGGGATCGATGCCATCCCGCCGCCGCCATTGGCCAGGCGCCCGCTGGTGTAGCCCGCGCGCGTGGCCTGAAGGTCGGCCACCGTGCGCTGGCCGGCGGGCAGGATGGTGGCGTCGATATCGAAGCCGCCCACCTTCTGGTTCAGGTCGATGAACTGCGCCAGGCTGATGAGGCCTTGCTGCATCAGCTTGTAGCCGTATTGCACGCCCACGTTGTCCAGCGGTCTGCGCGCAAAACCCGTGGCGGGGTCGCGGCCGAAGACGTTGACGGTGTGGTCGTAAACCGTGCAGCGCGCACCCGTGGGGTTGGTGACGGGGTTGTAGCGCAAGGCTTCAGGAACGGCCGCGCAGCTGGTCGAGCCCGGCTTCGGATCGATACGGCGCGCGCCCACCGCCACGTTGGGCGCTGTGGCGTAGACCTGGAAGCCGGTGACTTGTCGCTTCTGTTCGTCGGTCCAGGCCACACTGGCGCGGGTGTTGAAGTAGTTGTCCAGCAGCCAGGCGTCCGTGATGAACTGGGTGGTGGCAAACAGCACTTCCGGGAAGCTGCAACCAGGAATGATGCCGTCCAGCAGGCCCGGGTAGTTGTCGCTGATCTGGTGCTGCGCGTAAGACCCGCCAGAGCAACCGAAGCCTTGCGTATGGCGCGGCGGGCCATAGGCTTCGATGAAGCGTTCCTTGACCATCATCATGGCCTCGGCCGCCGTCAGGTCGCTGCAGTTGTTGCCGAACACGTTCAGCATGGACGAGGCCACGGCGTAGCCCTTGCCCAGCATGAAGTTGTCGATGACGCCGCCTGTGCTGGCGCCTTGCCGGTACCAGCCGCCGATGCAGCCCCCGCCGAAGGTGTAGATCAAGCGGCCGTTCCAATGCGCCGGTGGCTGCTGCCAGCTGGGCTCTGGTTGCGTCAGCGGGTCGTGCAGCACGGTCGTTTGGTAGATGGCGCGATTGGCAGCGCCGGTTTCCATGCGCACGATGTAGGGCAGGTTCATGCCCAAGGTGGTGGTGGTCAGCGCCATGTTGGCGGGATACGCGGTGGTACCAGCCGGCCAGGGCGCAAAAGCGTTGGCGGTGGTTCGGTAGAAGTAGTCCACGCGGCGCGCGATGCTGCAGTCAGCATCCAGTGGCGCGCCCAGGTTGCCGCCGATCACAGGCAGGGTGAAGCTTTGCGTGGCGCAGGCGTAGGGCTGCTGGTGCGGGCCAGAAAACACGGGGCGTTGGGCGGGATGGTTTTGCAAGCTCATGGTCAGGCTCGCCGTCAAGCCAGCGGCCATGCCGCGCGCAGCTTGGCGGTTGACGGGTGCCACCAATGACGCAGTGAGCGTGTTGTTGCCCAACGCCATGCCCGTGACCAGCGCGGTAGCCTGGTCCAGGGCCGGGTGGGCTACGAAACTGGCGCTGATGTCCACCCCGTTGAGCTGCACGCGCAGCTGGTTCAGGTTGCTGCCGGGCGGCGCCTGAATGCGAACCAGCGCGTCGCCGCCTGTGACAGTGTCGGGGCGGCCAGACAGCACTTCGCCGGTGAGTTCGCTTTGCGCTTGTTGCATCGCCAGCGCCATCGGGTGCGCCACGGCCAGGGCCATGCCTATGCCCAAGATCACGATGGAAGCCTTCAGGCGCTGCTGCCAGGGCAGGGTGGAATTCGTATGCATGCGGGTCGCCTTTTCGCTGGTGGTCGAGAAGCCAGGCTGCCTGGTTACGCCACGGTGATGGACTCGTTTCCCACCCCCTGTTGGCGTGGCCACTAAATGTCAGCGTTGAAGCAGGGTGCTGACAAGCAGCGTCGCGTCAGGACTTGCCCTAGGAGCTTGGGCCCGCAACAGGGCGTAACAAA
>JBBQXN010000093.1:0-12746 GCA_038209585.1 Burkholderiales bacterium | reverse complement strand
TGACGCATGCCGCACCGCAGCGCTTGCTGTTGGTGGACTGCCTGACCTTGTGGCTGACGCAGCAGGCCTTGCCATTGCACGGCCCGCCAGCGCCACCCCACCAGGTGCAGGCCGCTTGCGAGCGTCTGATCCAGGTGCTGCGCGGGCTGCCCGGCCCGACCGTGCTGGTGTCCAACGAGATCGGCCTGGGCGTGCTGCCGCTGGGCCGCGAGACGCGACAGTTCGTCGATGCCCTGGGCTGGCTGCACCAGGGCGTGGCGGCGGCGTGCGAACGCGTCACGCTGGTCGTGGCGGGTTGTGAGCTGAGGCTGAAAGGGTCTGCAACATGAAGCGCTTGCTCTTCTCCTGGGGTCTGCTGCTGTTGTTTCTGCCGCTGTCGGCGCAGGCCGCCAGCGTCATCGATGACCGCGGCCGGACCGTTGAACTGCCAGCCCAGCCGCAGCGTGTGATCGCCCTGCTGCCTTCGCTGACCGAGATCGTCTGCGCCTTGCAGACTGCCAATGGCTGTGCACGACTGGTGGGCACCGACCGCTTCTCCAACTGGCCAGCCAGCGTGCGCGCTCTGCCCAAGCTGGGTGGTCTGGAAGACACGCAGATCGAACGCATCGTGGCGCTGAAGCCTGACTTGGTGCTGGTGGCAGGCTCCTCGCGCGTGATCGATCGCCTGGAATCGCTGGGCCTGCGTGTCGTGGTGCTGGAGCCCAAGACGTTGCAGGACGCCGAGCGCGTGATCCTGGTCGTTGCGCAAGCGCTGGGCGAGCCTGCCGCCGGGCCGCTGCTGTGGCAGCAGATGCAGCAGCGCATCAACCGCGCAGCGGCCCGCGTGCCAGCGGATGTGCGCGGCCAGCGCGTGTACTTCGAGGTTGCTTCGGCGCCGTATGCCGCAGGCGAGTCATCCTTCATCGGTGAAGTTTTGACGCGGCTGGGCATGCGTCACATCGTGCCGGCGGCGCTGGGACCGTTTCCGAAGCTGAATCCGGAATTCATCGTGCGGGCGAAGCCCGACATCGTCATCGGCACCACGCGCGCCGTGGCTGAAATGCCAGCGCGCCCGGGCTGGTCCCAACTGCGCGCCTTGCGTGATCAGCGCCAGTGCGGTTTCACCAGCGAGCCCTGGGACACCCTGGTGCGGCCCGGCCCTCGCCTGGCCGAAGCGGCTGAGCTGCTGGCCGATTGCCTGGTGGCAATGCCGCGCGCTTCCGGTGTGGGTACGGACACGGGTACGGGTATGGGCACGGGCACGGGCACGGGCACGGGCACGGGCACGGGCACGGGCCGCTGAAACTGCTGTCGCCATGAAAACGGCTGCCCTGTCCACGCTTCACTGGCCACACCACTGGCCAGCGCGGTCACGCGGTGTCGTACTCGGACTGGCCCTGGTTGCGCTGGCGCTGGTGCTGGGCGCAGCGGGCCTGGCGGCAGGCAGTGAAGGCTGGTCGTTGGCCTGGGCGCGCGGCGATCTGGCTGAATGGGATCTGGTGGCCGCCATCCGCGCTCCGCGTACCTTCGGCGCCTGGTGCACCGGTGCCTTGCTGGGCCTGGCCGGTGCCATCGCCCAAGGCTTGTTTCGCAACCCGCTGGCCGACCCCTATCTGCTGGGTTCTGCCGCTGGCGCTGGCCTGGGTGTGGTGCTGGTGCTGGCCGCTGGCGGTGCGCTGGGCCATTACATCGGCCTGGCCACCGCCGACTGGCTGCTGCGCATGGGCCTGGTGAGTGCGGCTTTTGCCGGCGCGCTGTTGGGTGTGGCGCTGACCTTGCTGCTGGCCGGCGGCACCGCGCGGCCGCTGGTGCTGCTGCTCGCCGGGGTGGTGGTGGGCATCTTGCTGTCGTCGATTTCTGAACTGGTCACGCTCATCTCGCCCGACGCCTTGCGCGGCAAGCAGATCTTCATGCTGGGCACCACCTCGTTTCTGGGCTGGCCCAGTTGCGCCGTGCTGGCCGCGGTGCTGGCCGCCGTCAGCGCCGTGGCCTGGCGTTTCGCCCGTGCGCTGGACGCCTTGGTGCTGGGCGAGGCCAGCGCCGCCAGCCTGGGTTTGCAGCTGCCGCAGGTGCGCCTGCTGCTGGTGGTGTTGATGGCGCTGGCCACGGGTACGTCGGTGGCACAGGCCGGGCTGGTGGCTTTTGTGGGCCTGGTGGCGCCGCACATCGTGCGCCGGCTGGTGGTGGTGACGCACGGGCCGCTGCTGCTGCTGTCTGCCGCTACGGGGGGGTTGCTGCTGCTGGCGGCCGACGTGGCTGCGCGCAGCGTCATCGCGCCACAAGAGCTGCCTGTGGGCGTGCTCACTGCCGTGCTCGGCGGCTTGTATCTGATGGTCTTGTTGCGCCGGGGGCGGGCGACATGAGCACGCCGCCGCTCCAGGCTGAAGGCCTGGCGCTGCAGCTGGGCCCCAACCGGGCGGTGGACGGTGTTTCCCTGGTGCTGCAGGCCGGTCAGTGGGTGGCCATCGTCGGTCCCAATGGCGCGGGCAAGAGCAGTTTGCTGTCGTTGCTGGCCGGCCTGCGCAAGCCCGATGCTGGCCAGGTGTGGCTGCAGGGGCGTGATCTGGCCTTGCTGCCCGCTCGCGACAGGGCCCGCGGCCTGGCCTGGCTGTCGCAGCAAGGCGAGGCCGAGGGCGACATTGCCGCCATCGACGTCGTGCGCCTGGGTCGTCTGCCGCGCCACGGCCTGTTCGGCGCGCCCGATGCCGAAGACGAAGTCGCCGTCGTCCGTGCCCTGGCCGAGACCGAATCCACCGCCTTCGCAGACCGGCGCTTGAACGCCTTGTCTGGCGGTGAACGCCAGCGCGTGCTGCTGGCTCGCGCACTGGCCGTGCAGGCGCCGGTGCTGCTGCTGGACGAACCCACCACCCATCTGGACGCCCCGCACCAGCGCGCCTTGCTGCGCAGCCTGGCACTGCGCGCGCGCGACGGGGCAGCGGTGGCGGCGGTGCTGCACGACCTGACGGGGGCGCTGTCGGCCGACCGCGTGCTGGTGATGGACCGCGGCCGCATCGTTGCCGATGGCGAACCGGCTGATGCCGGCCTGCGCGCAGCGCTGGTGCGGGTGTTCGACAGCGCATTCAGCATCGAAGCCGTGCACCGTGGCGACAAGATTCACTGGGCTGTGTTGCCCCATCTTTGAAGTTGAAGACAGCCTGACTGGAGACCCGAAATGGAAATCACACCCCCGCCCGTGGACCGTGACGTGGCCAAGCCCGAGGGCGAACGCCGAGGCCTGCTGTTCATCCACACCGGCCACGGCAAAGGCAAAAGCACGGCCGCCTTCGGCCTGGCGCTGCGCGCCCACGGCCGCGGCAAGGCCGTGAAGATTTACCAGTTCATGAAGGTGCCCAGCGCGCGCTTCGGTGAACACCGCGTTTTCGACCAGTTGGGCATCCCCATCGAGGGCCTGGGCGACGGCTTCAGCTGGAAAAGCCGCGACCTGGAGCATTCGGCCGAACTGGCGCGCGAAGGCTGGGCCCGCGCTGCAGCCACCATCGGTGCGGGCGAACACTTCCTCGTCGTTTTGGACGAGGTCACCTACCCGCTGCGCTATGGCTGGCTGCCGCTGGAGCCGGTGATCCAGGTCCTGCGCGATCGGCCGCCGCATGTTCATGTGGTGTTGACCGGCCGCAACGCGCCGGAAGAACTGGTGGCACTGGCCGACACCGTGACCGAGATGTCGATGATCAAGCACCACTACAAGGCCGGTGTGCCCGCGCAGCGCGGCATCGAAGATTGAACGAGCCGCTGCACACGGGTGTGCTGCTGGCCGCGGCCCTGGCGCTGGCCTGGGCCTGGGACGCGCTATTCGGCGAGCCGCGCAATGCCCTGCATCCCGTGGCCTGGCTCGGCCATGTGCTGGGGCCGGTGGGGCGGGGCTTGCTGCGCTTGCCTGCGGCTGCGGCGTTCACGGCGGGCGCGCTGGCTTGGTGTTTTCTGGCGGCACTGTGCGCTGGCGCCGCATGGGCCTGGCAGCAGGCTGCACTGGCGGCGCCCGCGTGGCTGGCGGTTCCTTTGCTGGCCTTGGCGCTGAAGCCCACGTTCGCCTGGCGCATGCTGCATGACGAGGTGGCGGCTGTCGGGACTGCCCTGGCTGAAGGCCCTTCGCCGGCGCGCGCGCGGCTGGCGCGACTGGTGAGCCGAGATGTCACGCACATGAGCCCGGATGCTTTGCGCGAAACAGCGCTGGAAACCTTGTCCGAAAACCTC
Organism: Burkholderiales bacterium; assembly: GCA_038209585.1. Classification (GTDB taxonomy): domain Bacteria; phylum Pseudomonadota; class Gammaproteobacteria; order Burkholderiales; family Burkholderiaceae_C; genus Rubrivivax. Next base: position 8,555 of record JBBQXN010000093.1, on the reverse strand, counting down.
AGCGATTCCGCTGTGGCGCCCTTGTTCTGGTTCTTGGTGGCCGGTTTGCCGGGGGCGGTGCTGTACCGATTTGCCAATACGGCCGACGCCATGTGGGGCTACCGTGGCCGCTGGGAATGGGCCGGTAAATGGGCCGCGCATGCCGACGACGTGCTGTCGTGGCTGCCCGCGCGGCTGACCGGCCTGGCCCTGGCCACACCGCGCCACTGGCGCGCTCTGCCGGCCCAGGCGCGGCTGACGCCATCGCCCAACGGGGGCTGGCCGATGGGCGCGCTGGCGCTGTGGCTGGGCGTGCGTCTGCGCAAGCCCGGCGTCTACGCGCTCAATGAAAGCGCGGCATCGCCTGGCAGCGCGGCCCTGGCTGCGGGCCTGCGGCATTGCGGCCGCTGCGCGTGGGGCGCGGCAGCCGTTGCTGCGCTGGGGTTGCTGGTATGGCCTGCACCTTGACCATTAACGTTTTCACGCAACCCTCCCTCCACGGCGGCCCGGGCCCGGCGGGGCCGGCGCGCCATGACTTCAGCGTCAACAGCCATGCCGCCGGTCCCTGCGCCAGCGCACTGGCTGCGGTGCAAGCCGCTGATGCCACGCGCTACCCCGATGCCGGCTACCACGCCTTGCGCCAGGCGTTGGCCACGCGGCACGGCGTGTTGCCAGAGCGGGTGCTGCTGGCGGCCAGTGCCAGCGAATTCATTCAGCGCATCAGCGCCGTCGGCGCGCGGCTGGCGCCAGGGCCGGTGGCTGTGCCGGCGCAGGCTTACGGCGACTACGCGCTGGCCGCCCGCGCCCATGGCCGGCTGCTGTGCGCTGCAGACGACAGCCGCGCCACGCTGCGCTGGGTAGCCGATCCCAGCAGCCCGCTGGGGCAGGATGCACCGCCTTTGCCCGTTCACCTGCCTGCCTCGCAAATGAACGATGCAGCCACCGTTCTGGACGCTGTCTACGCGCCCTTGCGCCTGAGCGGCAGCAGCGGCTGGAACGCCGACAGCCTGGCCAGCGTGTTCGTGCTGCACAGCCCCAACAAGGCGCTGGGCTTGTGCGGCGTGCGCGGTGCCTATGTCGTCGCCCCCGCCGGCACGCGCTGGCAGCCCTGGCTGCAGGCGCTTCAGGCCGCAGCACCTTCCTGGGCGCTGGGCGCGCATGGCGTGGCCCTGTTGCAGGCCTGGTGCAGTGAAGACGCGCAAGCCTGGCTGCAGGCCAGCCTGCAGCCGTTGCGCCAGTGGAAGGTCGCGCAACAGGCAGCGCTGCAGGCGCGCGGGATCGAACTGGCCCCCAGCCACACGCCGTTTTTCTGCGTGCGCCCGCGCCAGACCTGGCAAGCACCGTTCTTTGCGGCGCATGGTGTGCAGTTGCGTGATGCCAGCTCTTTCGGCCTGCCCGGTTGGTGGCGCCTGAACACGCTCACGCCCGTGGCTCAGGCCGCCTTGTTGAACGCCATCGACAGCCACCCTGCATGACCCGTACCCTCATCGTCTGGGGCACCACCAGCGGCGCCGGCAAGAGCTGGCTGGCCACGGCGCTGTGTCGCGTGGCGGCCCGGCGCGGCCTGAACGTGGCACCGTTCAAGGCGCAGAACATGAGCAACAACGCCCGCGTCGTGGCCTGCGGTCCGGATGCGGACCAAGCGCTGGGCGAAATCGGCTCGGCGCAGTACTTCCAGGCCGGTGCTGCACGCGTGCAGCCGCACACCGACATGAACCCGGTGTTGCTGAAACCCGAAGGCGAAACCGCCAGCCAGGTGGTGCTGCATGGCCAGCCGCGCAGCGACTTGAAGGGCATGCCCTGGCGCCAGCGCAGCGCCGTGCTGGCGGTCGAAGCAAGACATGGCTTCGACCGCCTGGCCAGCCGCCACCAACTCATCGTGGTGGAGGGCGCGGGTTCGCCTGCAGAGATCAACCTGGCGCCGCAGGATTACGTGAACCTGGGCACGGCACGCTGGGCGAAGGAGGCCGGGCCGACGGCGGCCCTGTTGGTCAGCGACATCGACCGGGGTGGCAGCTTCGCGCATTGCTATGGCACCTGGGCGCTGCTGCCCGACGATTTGCGCCCGCTGCTGCAGGGCTTCGTGCTCAACCGTTTTCGCGGCGATGCTGCGCTGCTGGCACCTGGCCCGCAGCAGTTGCAGGCGCTCACTGGCGTGTCGCTGGCCGGCGTGCTGCCACTGATGCGACATCACGGCCTGCCTGAAGAAGACGGTTTGCTGCATCCGGACGAGCAGGGGCTGATAGCTGCCACCGATGGACCAGCCAGCGCGCTGCGCCTGCGCGTGGCCGTGATCGCGCCGCCGCACATCAGCAACCTCGACGAATTCTTGCCGCTGTCGCAAGTGCCCGGCCTGCGCCTGAGCTGGGTGCGTTCGCCAGCGCAGGCCGAAGGCGCCGACTGGCTGGTGCTGCCCGGCAGCAAGCAAGCCAGCGGCGACCTGGCCTGGCTGCGCGCCCAAGGCTGGGATCAGCGCCTGCGTGCCCATGCGGCTGCGGGTCGCCCGGTACTGGGCGTTTGTGGTGGTTTGCAGATGCTGGGCGAAAGCCTGGACGATCCACACGGGCACGACGGCCAGGCTGTCGAACATCTGCCCGGCCTGGGCCTGCTGCCCCTGCACACCTGTTTCGGCCCTGTGAAGCGACTGCGCAAGGCAGCTGTGCGCTTCGGGGTGCCGTCAGGCGCTTGGGCGACGCTCGCCGGCGTGCAGGTGCCGGCGTACGAAATTCGCTGCGGCCAAACCAACGGCAGCCACGACCATTCCGACTGCGCCGTTCTGTTCGACAGCCAGGGCCAGGCCATCGGCTGGCAGCGTGGTTCGGTGCTGGGTGTTTACGCACATGGCCTGTTTGAACAGGCTGCCGTGCTGCAGGCGCTTTTTGGCGCCACCGTACCCACCCTGGAACAGGCTTACGACACCCTGGCCGACGCCGTGGAAGCACACTTCGACCCCGTCTTGCTGCGCCGCCTGTTGGAAGATTGAATCGATGAACCCATGAATACGGTCTTTCCCACCGGCCCGCAGCGCATCGTCTGCCTGACCGAAGAAACCACCGAATGGCTGTACCTGCTGGGTGAAGACGCGCGCATCGTCGGCATCAGCGGCTACACCGTGCGCCCGCGCCGCGCGCGGCAGGAAAAGCCCCGGGTGAGTGCCTTTCTGGACGGCAAGATCGACCAGATCGTGGCCTTGCAGCCCGATCTGGTGATCGGGTTTTCCGACATGCAGGCCGCGCTGGCCGACAAGCTGATCCGCGCCGGCTTGAGCGTCTTCATCACCAACCAGCGCAGCGTGGCGCAGATTTTCGACACGCTGCGCCTGGTGGCTGGCCTGGTGGGTGCGCAGCAGCGGGCCGACGCCTGGATCGCGCAGTGCCAGGCCGAACACGCGCGCATCGCCGCAGTGGCTGCCACTTGGCCGTGCCGGCCGCGTGTGTATTTCGAGGAATGGGACGAACCGATGATCAGCGCCATCCAGTGGGTGTCTGAACTGCTGGCCACGGCCGGGGGTGACGATGTCTTCCCCGAACTGGCCGTGCAGTCGCTGGGCAAGCACCGCGTCATCAACGACCCGTTGGCACCGGTGCAGCGCGCGTCAGACATCCTCATCGGTTCCTGGTGCGGCAAGAAATTCAGACCCGAACGCGTGGCCGCGCGGCCGGGCTGGGCCGATGTGCCTGCCGTGCGCAACGGCCGCCTGCACGAGATCAAGAGCTGCGACATCCTGCAGCCCGGTCCGGCGGCATTGACCGACGGCCTGGCGCAGCTGCACGCTCACTGCGCCGCCTGGGCAGCAGCGCAATGAAGGCCGATCTGCCGTTGATGGACGACGCCGGCCTGGCCGCCCGCGTGCAGCATCGCCTGGACCAGCTGACCAAGCCGCAAGGCGCACTGGGCCGCCTGGAAGCGCTGGCGCTGCAGGTGGCACTGGTACAGGGCACGGACCGGCCGGCCTGGCATGCACCGCAATTGCTGGTGTTTGCTTCCGACCACGGCATTGCCGCACAAGGTGTCTCTGCCTACCCGGCCACCGTGACGGCGCAGATGGTGCACAACATGTTGGCCGGCGGTGCCGCGGTGTCGGTGCTGGCGCGCCAGCACGGTCTGGCGCTGATGGTGGTGGACTGCGGCGTGGCGCAGGATTTCTCGCCCCAGCCCGGCCTGCACATCGCCAAGGTCTGCCACGGCACGGCCGACAGCAGCGAGCAGCCGGCGATGACGCCAGCGCAATGCCAGCAAGCCGTGGACAACGGCCGTGCGCTGGTGCGCAGCCTGCCCGGCAACGCCTTGCTGCTGGGCGAGATGGGGATCGGCAACACCTCGGCGGCGGCTTTGCTGATGTGCCGTCTGACGGGCCTGCCGCTGGCCGATTGCGTGGGTCGCGGCACGGGTATGGACGACGCGGGGCTGGCGAAGAAGACGGCCGTGCTGCAGGTTGCCTTGCAGCGGCATGCAGATGTTGATCTCGACATCCACGGGGCCATGCCCTTGCTGGCCGCCCTGGGCGGCGCCGAGATCGCCACCATGACCGGCGTCGTGCTGCAGGCCGCAGCCGAGCGGCGTGTGGTCGTTGTCGACGGCTTCATCAGCACCGCCGCCGTCGCCGTGGCGGCAGCACTGTCTCCTGCCGTGCTGCCTTGCTGCGTCTTTGCGCATGGCAGCGCCGAAGTGGGCCATGGTCGCTGGTTGCAGACGATGGGTGTACAGCCACTGCTTCAACTGGACATGCGCCTGGGGGAAGGCTCGGGCGCGGCCTTGGCCTGGCCGCTGCTGGTGTCTGCCTTGAAACTGCTGGATGAGATGGCCAGCTTCGAATCGGCTGCAGTTTCTGGGCGCAGCGATGTGGCATGAGATCCGTCTCTTTTTCGTCGCGCTGCAGTTCCTCACACGCGTGCCCATGCCGCGCTGGGTGGGCTGGCAAGACGGCTGGCTGAACGACAGCGCGCGCCACTTTCCGGCCGTGGGCCTGTGTGTGGGCGCCGTGGGCGCGGGCGTGCTGTGGTTCAGCGCCCATGCCTGGTCGGCGCTGATCGCCGTGCTGCTGAGCATGGCCGCCACCATCTGGCTCACCGGCGCTTTTCACGAAGACGGCCTGGCCGACACCTGCGATGGCCTGGGCGGTGCGGTGCCGCGCGAAAAAGCGCTGGAAATCATGAAGGACTCGCGCCTGGGCACCTATGGCGCGGTGGGCCTGCTCCTGGTGCTGTCGCTGAAGGCCGCAGCGCTGCACGGCTTGGCCGTGCGCGACCTGGCGGCCAGCCTGGCGCTGCTGCCGCTGGCGCATGCGCTGTCGCGCAGCGGCACGGTGCTGCTGTTGCGCGCGCTGCCCTACGGCGGCGATGCAGCGCATGCCAAGGCCAAGCCCATGGCGCAGCAAATCGACAGCCTGGGGCTGTTCGTGGCCCTGATGTGGGCGGTGCTGGCCGCCACCGTCGCCAGCCTGTTCGTCCAGCCCATGGTGCTGTTGTGGGCCGTGCTGGCCGCTGCTGGCGTGACGGCGTGGATGGCGCGCTGGCTGACGCGGCGGCTGGGTGGCTACACAGGCGACACGCTGGGCGCCACGCAGCAGTTCAGCGAACTGGCGATCTACCTGGCGGCGCTGGCGGCCATGTCGCGCGGATGAACCCGCCCGGCGCAGCGCCGTTGCTGTGGTGCTGGCGGCACCCGCGGGCCCGGGGTGCGTCTGGCCGCTGCATCGGCCGCACCGACCTGGTGTGCGACGCGCGCAAGGCCAAGCGCCTGGCGCATCGCATCCGGTCGCTGGCGCGCCGGCACGGCCTGGCGCGCGAAGTGTGGGTCTCGCCGCTTGCGCGCAGCCGCGCGGTGGGCCGGGTGCTGGCGGGCTGGGGCTGGCGGGTACACATCGACGCGCGCATTGCCGAACTGGACTTCGGCCGCTGGGACGGCCAGCCCTGGTCTGCCATCCCCTGGGCCGAGGTCGAAGCCTGGCAGGCCGATCTGCTGCACCACGCGCCCGGCGGCGGTGAAAGCCTGGCGCAGCTGGCACTGCGCACGCAGGCCTTCGTGGCCGAGGCAGAACGCGGCGCGCAAGCGCGCATCCTGGTCACACACGGCGGCTGGTTGAATGCGCTGGTGCTGTTGCCGCGCTTGTTGCCCTGCTTGTTGCCGCCAGCCACCGCGCTGGCCGCGAAAGACTGGCCGACACCGCCGCGCCATGCCACGCTGCGAACCTGGGCTGGTGCAAATGGTTCGTTCGCCCAGAGCGCCGACGCCGTCCCAGCGCGAGCTTGAACCCGGCAGGTAGCGCTACTTCAAACGTCGCACGCGTGGCGAGCGGTTGCTGCCTTCGACTTCCAGGTAGTACGCGCCGGCAAAGCCTTTGCGCACGCTGATCTTCGGGCTGTCCAGCCACAGCGACGCGTTGCTGCCGTCTTCCACTTCCCAGATCTGGCCGTTGGCCAGCTTGAACTGGGTTTTGGGGCCCCAGCCTTCGAAGCGGCCGCTGATGCTGCTGCTGACGCCCTGCTGTTCTGCAGCCGACTTCGACAGGCCGAAAGTGTTGGCCGGGACGGGCGCCTGAGGGGGTACCAGGCCAGGCGCCGCGCTTGGCAAGGGCAGCGATGCCGCTGCGCGAGGGCCGGTCTGAATGGCGTCATAGCAAGCCAGCCGTTTGTCGGCCGCGCGCTCCAGGCGGCACCGGTCGATCGCGTCGTCGCTGGCCCAGGCCGGCATGGCAGCCGCGAGCAGGGCGCAGGCCACACCCCAGGCACCGCCCCATCCAGGACCGGCAGGCGCCCGGCGCCCCGTCGTGCGTTCAGCGTCCATTGTTCGATGGCAATTCAGTAGGCAGCGCTTCGGCGGCTTCGCGGTCGGCCTTGCGCCTGGTTTCGATGTCTGCCACACGGCGGCAGCGTGTGCTGGAAATGCGCGTTCCGGTGCCTGCTTCCTGACCGCAGATCACCAGGTTGTCGCTGGCCTGGCTTTCTGACAGGGTCGCAGACGGCACCTGACTGGCGCAGCCGGCCAAGGCCAGCAGCACGGCGGTGACGGACAAAGGTGCAGCCAAATTCATGTGCATTCCTGCTGGGTGCAAAGCGTGATTTCACCATGCCTCGCCTGCCGCAGGGCCGCGCATCAACGCTTTGGCCGTCCAGGACGTCGATTCATCCAGCCTGCGCTGCGCTTCATCTCAAGCGCATGGCGGCAGCTGCTGCGAATGCCGATAGTTCATCCATCGCAGCCCCCAACCCCACGGAGTTCAACATGTTCCAACGCACCCTTCATCGCGCTGTCTCGTTCGTGCTGGCCGTCGTGATGACGGCGGGCATGCTGGGCGGCATCGACCAACTGGCGCAGCCTTCAGACGCAGCCCCGCAATGGGCGCAGCAGGCCAGCAGCACCCGCGCCTGAGCGCAGCGATGAGCAGCCTGTTGCTCTTCTTCGGCTGGTGTCTGCTGTTCGTGCTGAGCTGGCCGTTGGCATTGCTGGCTTTGGTGATGGCACCGCTGGTGTGGCTGGCGTCGCTGCCGCTGCGGCTGCTGGGCATTGCCGTGGGCGCGGTGTTCGGTCTCGTCAAGGCGGTGTTGTGGCTGCCGGCAAGGCTGCTCGGGGCGCGCCCCGGGCCGTGAGCGCACGGCGTGAATCAGCAGTGAAAAGTCCTGCAGCGCCGCCACCGTGGTGCCGGCGCGATGGTAGGTCGTAGGTCTAGGCTGCATGCTGCAGGGCCAGCAGCGGCGCCATGGATGGCGCCACAAGGCTCAGCCTCTCAAGTGACAAGCCACCGAATGCCCCGGGCCAGATTCCTTCAGCGCCGGGCTTTCGGTGCTGCACAAGGGCTGCTGCGCGATGGGGCAGCGGGTGTGGAAATGGCAGCCTGAAGGCGGGTGAATGGGGCTGGGCACGTCGCCCTGCAGAGCGATGCGCGTGCGCTTCACGCTCGGGTCGGGGATCGGCACGGCAGACAGCAGCGCTTCGGTGTACGGGTGCAGCGGGTTCGTGTACAGCGCCTGCGCCGGGGCGATTTCGACGATGCGGCCCAGGTACATCACGGCCACGCGGTCGCTGATGTGTTCCACCACGCTCAGGTCGTGGGCGATGAAGATGTAGGTCAGCCCGAACTGGCCTTGCAAATCTTCGAGCAGGTTGATCACCTGCGCCTGGATCGACACATCCAGCGCGCTCACCGCTTCGTCGCACACCACCAGTTTGGGGCTCACGGCCAGCGCGCGCGCGATGCCGATGCGTTGCCGCTGCCCGCCGCTGAATTCATGCGGAAAGCGGCGCATGTGGTCAGCGTTCAACCCTACGGTTTCCAGCAGCTGCACGATGCGTTCGTTGTATTCGGCCTGGGTTTTGGTGAGCTTGTGGATGGTCAGTGCCTCGCCGATGATGGCGCCCACGCTCATGCGCGGGTTCAGGCTGGCATACGGATCCTGAAAAATGATCTGCATGTCACGCGCCAGTGCCCGCAGTTCGCTCTTGCTGGCGCGTGTCACGTTCTGGCCCTCAAACCACACTTCGCCAGAAGTGGGTTCGACCAAGCGCAGGATGCAGCGGCCCGTCGTGCTTTTTCCGCAGCCGCTTTCGCCCACCACACCCAGCGTTTCGCCGGCCTT
>JBBQXN010000092.1:0-12816 GCA_038209585.1 Burkholderiales bacterium | reverse complement strand
CCAGCTCCTCGGCAAAGAAGCACGCCACCTTGTGCCCTGGCGTCACCTCGCGCAGCGGCGGTGTGCTGGCGCGGCAGGTGGCCTGCACGTGGCGGCAGCGGTCGGCGAAGCGGCAGCCGGGTGCCGGGTTGATCAGCTTGGGCACGGTGCCGGGAATCGCTTCCAGCCGCTGCTTGTGGGCAACGGCCGTATCGATGCGTGGAATGCTGCGGATCAGGCCCCGCGTGTAGGGGTGGCGGGGGGTGGCGAACAGGCCTTCGACCGGCGCTTCTTCGATCACCTGCCCCGCATACATCACCACCACGCGCTGCGCCGTTTCGGCCACCACGCCCATGGCGTGGGTGATGAGCAGGATGGCCATGCCCAGGCGGTCTTTCAGCTCGGCCATCAGGTCGAGGATCTGCGCCTGGATGGTCACGTCAAGCGCAGTCGTTGGCTCATCGGCGATCAGCAGTTGCGGGCTGCAGGCCAGGGCGATGGCGATCATCACGCGCTGGCGCATGCCACCGCTGAACTGGTGCGGGTAGTCGCGCACACGCTTCTCAGGCGTGGGGATGCCCACCAGACGCAGCATCTCGGTAGCGCGGTTCATCGCTTCCTTGCGGCTCATGCCTTCGTGCAGGCGCACGCTCTCGGCGATCTGCTCGCCCACGCTGTAAACCGGGTTCAGGCTCGTCATCGGTTCCTGAAAAATGATGGCGATTTCCTTGGCGCGGATCTTCTGCATCTCGGCAGGAACCAGCGGCACCAGGTCGCGGCCCTTCCACAGCACCCGGCCGGCGACGATCTTGCCCGGCGGCATGTCGATGAGCTTCAGGATCGTCTTGGCCGTCACGCTCTTGCCGCAGCCCGATTCGCCGACCACGCACACCGTCTCACCCGCGTCGATGGCGATGTCCACGCCATCGACGGCGTGCAGCCAGCCGTCGTCGGTCTTGAAATGGGTTTTCAGGCCCTGGATGTCGAGGAGTGGCATGGTCAGTCCACGCGCCGGGGGTCCAGCGCATCGCGCAGGCCGTCGCCGATGAAGTTGATGCTCAGCACCGTCAGGAAGATGGCCAGGCCCGGGAACAAAGCCCAGTGCGGGGCGATGTCGAGGTAGTCCTTGGCGTCGAACAGGATGCGGCCCCAGGTGGGGATGTCGGGCGGGAAGCCCAGCCCCAGGAAGGACAGCGTGCTCTCGGCCAGGATGGCCGCGGCCACGTCGATGGTGCCGGCCACGATCACCGGGCCCAGGCTGTTGGGCAGGATGTGGCGCCACACCGTGCGCGGCGTGCTGGCGCCCAGGGCGCGAGCGGCTTCGACGAATTCTTTTTCGCGCAGGCTGAAGAATTGCGCCCGCACCAGCCGCGCCACGGGCATCCAGCCGAAGGCGCCGATGACGAAGACGATGAGCAGGAAGACGCCCATCTCTGGCCCGAAGGCTTCCTTCAAGGTGTCGCGCAGCAGGTAGATCAGCAGCAGCAGCAAGGGCAGTTGCGGCAGGCTCAGGAACAGGTCGGTGATCCACATCAGCACCACGTCGACCCAGCCGCGACTCATGCCGGCCACGGCGCCGATGAGCACGCCCACGACCAGAGCCATGCTCATGGCAGACAGACCCACGGCGATGGAAATGCGCCCGCCGTAGAGGATGCGCGCCAGCAGGTCCTGCCCCAGGTCGTCGGTGCCCAGTGGATGCGCCGCGCTGGGCGTGGCCAGGCGGGCAGTGAAGTCGATGTCGCTGATCGATACCGTGTAGAAGAACGGCCCCACCATCACGGCCAGCACCAGGCCCAGCAACACGAAGAGGCTGAGCACGGCCATGCGGTGGCGGCGGAATCGCCGCCAGGCTTCAGCCCACGGCGAAACTGGCGAAAGAGATGTAGGGCTAGCGGTAAGAGACACGAGGGTCGAGCCAGCCATAGAGCAAGTCAGCCATCAGGTTGAAGAAAACCACCAGGCAGGCGAAGACGAAGGTCACGGCCATGATGACCGGCGTGTCGTTGCGCAGGATGGCGTCGATGAGCAGGCTGCCGATGCCCGGGATGCGGAAGATCTGCTCGGTGACGATGGCGCCGCCAAACACGGCGGGCATCTGCAGCGCCACCAGGGTGACCACCGGGATCATGGCGTTGCGCACCACATGCTTGAGCACCACCGTGCGCTCGTTCAGGCCCTTGCTTCGCGCCGTGGTCACGTAGTCGAGCTTGATCACGTCCATCACCGCGTTGCGCACGAAGCGGGTCAGGCTGGCGCCCTGGAACAAGCCCAGCACCAGCACCGGCATGATGCTCTGCTTGATGTGCTGCCACCACCATTCAAAGCCCGTGGCGCTGATGTCGGCGCGGTAGACGAAGGGCAGCCAACCCAGCGTGATGGAGAACAGCAGGATCAGCAGCAAACCGGTGAAAAAGGTGGGCAGCGAGAAGCCGATGAAGGCCAGCGTGTTGGCGATCTGGTCAAAGATGGAATAGGGCCGGGTTGCGGCCAGCGTGCCCACCGGCAGCGCGATCAGAATGGCCAGCAGTTGCGCCGCGCCGATGATGGCCAGCGTGACCGGTACGCGCTGCCAGATCAGCGTGTCGACATCGACGCGGCTGATGAAGCTGAAGCCCCAGTCGCCCTGCGCCATGGCCGCCAGCCAGCGAAAGTAACGCTGCCAGACCGGGTCGTCCAGGCCGAATTTGGCACGCAGCATCTGCCGCACTTCGGCGGGCACATTGGGGTTGGTGGCCAGTTCCTCGAAAGGGTCGCCGGGCGCCAGCGCCAACACGGTGAACAGCACCACGCTGATGCCCAGCAGGCTGGGAATGGCGATCAACAGGCGGCGCAGGATGTACGGACCCATGCGTGCGCTAGTTCAGACCCAGGCTCGACCGAAGCATGGCCGCAACATCAGCCGCCATACCGACCGCCATACCGGTCGCAACATGCCGTCCCCTCATGCCGCCGTCCGGTACCAGTCGTGAATCTGGTCCAGCGTGATGTGCCAGCCCGAAAGCGGGGCCACCAGGTTTTTCGCTCTGGCCGTGGTTTCCAGCCGCGCCACCACCGGGATGCAGTAGCCGTCAGCCACCACCAGGTCGTTCAGGCGGATCAGCATGGCGGTGCGTTTGGCCGGGTCCAGTTCGGCAATGGCTTGCTTGAACAAGGCGTCGAACTCCGCGCTGCGCCAGCGCCCCAGGTTCTGGCCTTGCCACTTGTTGGCCTTCGTCGCCAACTCAGCCGTTGTGAACTGCTGCATGAAGTTTTCGGGGTCGGTGCTGCCCAGGCTGTTGGTGTACATCTGCATGTCGGCGTAGAACTTGCCGTAGGCGTCGGGGTTGGCCACGTCGGTGCTGAAGAAGACGCTGCCCTGCACGGCCTTGATTTCAAGTCCGATGCCAGCCTTGGCAGCAGCTTGTTTGATGACGGCCTGCGTTTTCTGTCGCGGCGCGTTGATGCTGGTCTGGAACAAGAACTGCAGCTTGACGCCGCCTTTTTCGCGTATGCCGCCTCGGCCTGGCTTCCAGCCAGCGGCTTCCAGCAGCGCAGCCGCTTTGTCGGGGTTGAACTCGAACTGGGTGTTCTTGCTGACATAGCGCTGCGGCGCGGTGACGACATTGGCCGTGGCCTGTGCGGTGCGGCCATAGATGAACTGCTGCACGGCCTGGCGATCGACCAGCAGGCCCATCGCCTGGCGCACGGCCGCGTCGCTGAAGGCCGGATGGCGCGTGTCGCGGTGCGAGCGTTCGCCTGCCACTTCCTTGCTCGGGTCGGTGTAATTGAGCTGAATGAATTCGACAGCGCCGCCAGGCACGATGGTCAAGGCGCCCTTGCCGCCGACTTCCAGGCGTTTGAGCAATTCGTCTTCGACCTGCAGGTTCCAGGCGAAGTCGTATTCGCCGGTTTGCAACACGGCGCGCGCTGCACTCACGGCGTCGCCGCCGCCCTTGATCTCGACGCGGTCGAAGTGTGGCCTGTTGGGCAGGTGGTAGGCCGGGTTCAGCGCACCGCGCACCAGGTCACCGGGCTTGAAGTCCTCGAAGCGGTAGGGCCCCGTGCCCATGGGTGCCAGGTTCGCCGGCGCGTCTCTTGACTTCGCGCCGATGTAGGGCTCGAACAAATGCCTCGGTATCTGCTGGTCGGTGACGTAGCTGCCGGCCCAGAAAGGCGTGGGCCGATCGAAGACAACGCGCACCGCATGCGAATCGATCTTTTCGACCGTCTTCACGCCCGTGTAGCTGCTGATGCTGACAGCCGCAGTCTGCGGGTCGGTGGCATAGCGGTAATTGAACACCACGTCGTCGGCGGTGAAGGGTTTGCCGTCGTGCCACAGCACGCCTTTCTTCAGCTTCCAGGTCACGCTTTGGCCATCAGCCGCTACACCACCGTTGGATCGGGTGGGCACTTCAGCGGCCAGCACGGGCAGCAGTTCACCTTCCTGGTCCCACACCGCCAAAGGCTCGTAAAACAGCCGGCACCCTTCGCGGTCTTTCTGGCCTGTGGCGAAGTGCGGGTTCAGCAGGGTGGGGCTCTGCCACAGCAGGATCTTCAGCGTGCCGCCGCCACCGCGCTTTTGCGGCGCGTAGGCGGGGGCCGTGCCGGCCCAGGGCAGCAGCAAACCCATTGCGGCCAGGCGCTGCAGTCCAGCGCGGCGGGCCGAATCGACCGGCGCCATCAGGCCTCTCGATACCAGTCGCGCAGGTTCCACATGTCGTTGTCCCAGCCCGACAGGGGGGCTGACAACTTGGTTGCGACACCAGCCACGCGCGGGCGGTAGATCAGCGGCACGATGTAGCCGTCGCCGCAGGCCAGGTCGTTGCAGCGGATCAGGAAGGCTGCGCGCTTGACGGGGTCGAGTTCGCCTTCGGCCGCGCGGTAGGCCTTGTCGTAGTCATCGCTGCGCCAGCGGCTGATGTTGCGGCCCAGCCATTTGTTGGCCTTGCTCGACAGCTCCCAGCTGACGTACTGGTCCAGAAAGCGTTCGGGGTCGGGTTCGGTCATCGTGGTGGTGTACATCTGCATGTCGGCCCAGAACTTCCCGTAGGTGTCGGGGTTGGCCACGTCGCTGCTGAAGAACACGGCGCCGGTGACGGCTTTCAGTTCGATGTCGATGCCCACCTTGGCGGCGGCCTGCTTGATGACGGTTTGCGTTTTCTGCCGCGGCGCATTGATGCTGGTCTGGAACAGGAACTTCAGCTTCTTGCCGCCCTTCTCGCGCATCCCGTCGCTGCCCTTCTTCCAGCCTGCGGCTTCCAGCACCGCGTTGGCCTTGTCCAGGTTGTATTCGAACTTCATCGTCGCGCCGCGGAAACGCTCGGGGTTGTTGACGAAATTGGCCGTGGCCACGCCCGTGCGGCCGTAGATGAATTCCTGCACGCTCTTGCGGTCGATGAGCAAGGCCATGGCCTGGCGCACGGCGGGGTCGCTGAAGACGGGGTGGCGCGAACTGGGGTGCGCGCGTTCGCCTTCGGTTTCGACGCTCGGGTCGGCAAAGGCCAGCTGCATGAATTCGATGTTGCCGCCGGGCGTGATGAAGGCGCGGCCTTTGCCGCCGTTTTCCAGGCGCTTCAGGATTTCGTCTTCGACCTGCAGGTTCCAGGCGAAGTCGTATTCGCCGGTTTGCAGCACGGCGCGCGCAGCGCTCACGGCATCGCCGCCGCCCTTCATTTCGATGGTGTCGAAGAACGGGCGATTGGGCAGGTGGTAATTCGGGTTCAGTTCACCGCGCACGATGTCGCCCGGCTTGAAATCGACGAACTTGTAGGGGCCGGTGCCCACGGGCTTCAGATTGGCGGGTGCTTCGCGCGACTTGGCGCCTATGAAAGCCGCGAACAGGTGCTTGGGGATGAGCTGCCCGGCGGTGCCCACGAAAGCCGAAGCCCAGAAAGGGGTGGCCTTGGCGAAGTCGATGCGGATGCTGTGCGCATCGAGCTTGGTGACCTTGATGTCCTTGTACGGGCCGATGGTGGTGGCCGCCGTGGCCGGGTCACGCGCGTATTCCCAGTTGAAGATGCAGTCGTCGGCGGTGAAAGGCGTGCCGTCGTGCCAGGTGACGCCTTTCTTCAGCTTCCACACCACGCTCTTGCCATCCGCAGCCAGTCCGCCATTGCTGCGGCTGGGCACTTCAGCGGCCAGGATGGGCACGAGGTTGCCGTCGCCGTCCCAGGCGGCCAGTGGCTCGTAGAAGATGCGTGAGCCTTCCTGGTCTTTGGTGCCGCTGGCGAAGTGCGGGTTCAAAAGGGTGGGGCCTTGCCACCAGAGCAGCTTCAGCGCACCGCCGCCGCCGCGTTTCGTGCCCTTGTAGGTGCTGGCGGGTTGGGCGTTGGCCACGCCGGCGTGCATCAGCAACTGCGCGGCGATGGGGGCAGACAGGCCGAGTGCGACCATGCGTTCGATGAAGCCGCGCCGGGGCAGGCTGCCGGTTTTGACATCGTCGATCAGGGCGTGGATGTGCTGTTCATGCATGGTGGGTTCTCGTCTTTCGATTTGAAGGTCGTACTGAGTGTCTTAATCAAGGTCGTATTCAAGGTCGCGCTGCATGCTATCGGCTGCCGGGTTGGCCACCATCCGGGTCGCCCCGGGTGGGTGTTCGGATGCCTGTTCAACATCTAGCAAGGAATCGGCCACGGCGATACTTGGGCGCATGTCTGAAGACGTTTTGATCGTGCACGGCCCGCAGACCCATGCTGGCGTTCCACCCACCAGCCCGTTGGTGCTGGATTCGCCGCACTCCGGCTTTTGCATGCCCGCAGATTTCGGCTCGGCGCTGCCGCCTGAAGCCCTGCGCGAAGGCGAAGACAGCTTCATCGACACGTTATGGTTGCCGGCGACCCGAAACGGCATACCCATGCTGGCCGCGCAGTTTCCGCGCACCTACCTCGACCCCAACCGGCACGCGGCCGACATCGACCTCGAACTGCTGGACGCACCCTGGCCGGGCGAGATCATCGACAGCGGCAAGTCGCGCCTGGGCAAGTCGCTGATCTGGCGCACCATGCTGGACGACACGCCGATTTACCAGCGCCGCCTGACCGTGACCGAGGTACAGCAGCGCGTGGCCGCCTACCACGCGCCGTACCACGCCAGCCTGCAGCGCATGCTGGACGCTGCGCACGCGCGCTTCGGCCATGTGTTCCACATCAACTGCCATTCGATGGGCGCCCACACCAGCGTGGCCATGGAAGGCGTGGCCGGCGAGTTGCGCGCCGACATGGTGCTGGGCGACCGCGACGGCAGCACCTGCGCACCCGCGCTGACCGCGCATGTGCGCGACGTGCTGGTGGGCTTTGGCTACAGCGTGAAGGTCAACGACCCGTTCAAGGGCGTGGAACTGGTGCGCGCCTATGCCGACCCGGTACGTGGGCGCCACAGCCTGCAGTTGGAAGTCAACAAGCGGCTGTACATGCACACCGACCGCATCGAAAGGCACGCTGGTTTCGCCACGCTGCAAGCCCACTTGATGCAGCTCTTGGCCAGCATCGAAGACCGAATCACGAAAGAAGAATTGAGATGAACCAGACCGTGAAAGTTGAATTGCAGGCACCCGACATCCGCCCCTGGCTGCCGTCGAATACGGGTGTGCCTGGCGTGCATTTGTTTGAGAGCGCGTGCTCCGGCCCGCGCGTGATGGTGCAGGCGCTCACGCACGGCAACGAGATCTGCGGCGCCATCGCTCTGAACTGGCTGATGCTGCAAATACAGCGTGGCGAATTCAAGCCTTTGTGCGGCAGCCTGACCTTGGCTTATGCCAATCTGGAAGCGTTCTCGCGTTTCAACCCGGCCGACCCTTACCCATCCCGGATAGTAGATGAAGACTACAACCGCGTGTGGGCCGACGCCACGCTGGATGGCCCGGGCGACAGCATCGAACTGCGTCGGGCGCGCCTGCTGCGGCCCTTCGTGGACCAGGCCGAATTTCTGCTGGACATCCACAGCATGGGCGAGCCTTGCCGGCCGTTGATGGTGTGCGGCCAACTCGACAAGAACGCGGCTTTTGCGCGTGCCTTGGGCCAACCCGCCGACCTGTTGATCGACACCGGCCACCCGGCGGGTTTGCGCATGATCGAGCGTGGCGCTTTCGGCGACCCGCACAGCCCGCGCAAGGCGCTGCTGATCGAATGCGGGCAGCACTGGGAAACCGCAGCCGAGCATGTGGCCATCGACACCCTGGTGCGTTTCCTGGGCCTCACCGGCCTGGCCCCGGCGGTGTGGGTGCAGGCGCACACGCGCATCGCCCTGCCCTCAGTGCAGCGCCTGGTGCGGGTGACCGAGCCGGTGGTGGCGCGCAGCAACGACTTCCGCTTCCTGGTGCCCGCCGTGGGTCTGGGGGTGATCGAACGCGCAGGCACCCCCTTTGCGCAAGACGGCGATCATGTGTTCACCACGCCCTACGACAACACCGTGCTGGTGATGCCGGGCACGAACAACCTGAAGCCGGGCGGAACGGCGGTGCGCCTGGGACGCTTCGAGTCCTGATCAGAAGCGCTGCGCGCCGGCACTTTCAAGCCGTGCTGCGCGCCCCCAGACAGCCCAGCACCGCTGCAGCAGTTTCTTCCGGCCGCTCCATCGGGAACAGATGCGTGCCTTCAATCCACTGCAGCCGCTGGCCCACCAGTGTGCGCGTGGCGGCCATGCCGGCCTGGCGCAATTCAGCTGAACGTGTGCCCGCCACAAAGTGCAGCGTGGCGCTGGGCGGCTGGCGGCGCAGCAAGGCCGGTAGGCGCAAGGGCAGGGTGGCGTAGATCTGTGCTTCCACGTCTCGGCTGAAGGCCAGGCGCACGGCCTGCGGTGCTTCGGGCTGCGGGTCGGCTTCGATGCCGCTTTCGATGTAGCCCTGCAACATGCGGGCATCCCAGCGCGCAAACGCGGGCTTGGCTGCGTAGTGCGCCAAGGCGGCGCTGGTGCTGGGCCAATGCTGGCGCCGCCCGCGTGCCACGCGTGCGGGTGAAACGCGCTCGAACACGCCCAGGGCCCGCGCAGCCCGCGCGGCACTCGCGCGCCAGCCGGCCACCACGGGCGAGTCCAGCATCACCACGGTGGCCACCTGCTGCGGGCGCTGGCAGGCCAGCATCAGGCTCAGGAACCCGCCCAGCGAATGGCCCACCAGATGCAAGGGTTGCCCGGCGGCATGCTGGTCAACGAACTGCGCCAACTCGGCCAGCAGATGCGGCCAGTTTCGCGTTACCGGAAAAGCGGCGTTATGCCCTATGCGCGGCAGCGCGATGACGTTCCAGCCTGCAGCCCCCCAGACATCGAACAGCAGCCTGTAGGTGCCTGCCGGGAAGCTGTTGGCATGGCTGAAGACGATGGTGCCCAGCGCAGGTGCGCGGTGGTCAGGCGCTTTCAAACAATGCGCTCGCCCGGGTGCGTGATCTTGCGCATGGGCTCATGCCGGTGCAGCGGGCTCATCAAGGGGTGGGTGACCGCTTCGCAAGGGTCCCAATGCGGGTCTTCGATGCTCTCGAACACTTCACGCAAGCGCTGGCCCCAGGTGTTGTGGATCATCTGGAAATACGGGTTGTGCTCGTCGATGCAGACGATTTGCTGGCATTGCAGCGTGCCTTCTTCGTAAACCAGCAGGTCCAGCGGCAGGCCCACGCTGAGGTTGCTTTTGAGTGTGCTGTCCATGCTGACCAGAGCGCACTTGGCCGCTTCTGCCAAGGGCGTGCGCGGGGTCAGCACGCGGTCGAGAATGGGTTTGCCGTACTTGCTTTCGCCTACCTGAAAGAAGCAGGTTTCGCGCGTGGCTTCGATGAAATTGCCGGCGGAATAGACCAGGAACATGCGCATGGCTTCGCCCTTGATCTGGCCACCGAAGATCATGCTGGCATTGAAGTCCACGCCTGCTGTCTGCAGCGACGGGCCGTCTTCATCGAACACCCGGCGCACCGCACTGCCCAGCACGCGCACGGCGTCGAACATGCTCTGGGCGTTCCAGATGGTGATGGGTTCCTGGTCGCCGTTGGCGATCTTCTCGACTTGCAGAATTTCGCGCACGCTCTGGCTGATGCTGAGGTTGCCTGCAGACAGCATGACCATGAAGCGGTCGCCCGGCTTCTCGTAGACCATCATCTTGCGGAAGGTGCCGATCTGGTCCATGCCGGCATTGGTGCGCGAATCGGACAGGAAGACGAGGCCGGCGTTCAGGCGAATACCCACGCAGTAAGTCATGGCAGGTTTTCTGGGCTGAGTTGTTTGAGTCGGTACAGCGCTTCCAGCGCTGCTTTGGGGCTGAGGCTATCAGGGTCCAGTGCCCGCAATGCCTGCATAAGCGCTGCGAAATCGTCTTCGGTGCGGGTTGCCGCCAGCGGTGGCGCTGCGAACAAGTCCACCTGAGCGCGCGTGGTGTTGGCCTGGTTTTCCAGCGCTTCCAGCGTGGCGCGCGCCTGGCGCACCAGGCTGGGCGGCATGCCGGCCAGGCGCGCCACCTGCACGCCATAGCTGCGGCTGGCCGGGCCGGGTTCCATCTGGTGCAGAAAGACGATGTCGTTGCCGCTTTCGACCGCACCCACATGCAGGTTGATGGTGCGTTCATGGCGCAAGGGGAATTCGGTCAGCTCGAAGTAATGTGTGGCGAACAGACAGAAGGCCCGCGTCTTGTCGTGCAGGTGGCTGGCAATGGCGCCGGCCAGAGCCAGGCCGTCGAAGGTGCTGGTGCCGCGACCGATCTCGTCCATCAGCACCAGGCTGTGTTCGCTGGCGGCATGCAGGATGGCTGCGGCTTCGGTCATTTCCACCATGAACGTGCTCTGCGCGTTGGCCAGGTCGTCTGCCGCGCCGATGCGCGTGTGAATCGCGTCTATCGGCCCCAGCCGGCAGGCTGTTGCTGGCACATAAGAGCCGATGGCCGCCAGCAGCACGATCAGCGCCACCTGGCGCATGAAGGTGCTTTTGCCGCCCATGTTGGGGCCGGTGATGACGAGCATCCTGGTCTTGGCGTCCAGCCGGCAATGGTTGGCGATGAAGCTGCCGGCGCTGGTCTCGGCCAGCCGCGCCTCTACCACCGGGTGGCGGCCGGCTTCGATGTCGATGCAGGGGTAGGGCACGAACTGCGGCCGGCACCAGCCCAAGGTAGTGGCGCGCTCGGCCAGTGCGGACAGGGCATCCAGCCCGGCCAGCGCGCGAGCCAGCGCGCTGAGCACCGGCAGCTGCGGCTGCAGCGCGTCCAGCAGTTGCTCGTACAGCAACTTCTCGCGCGCCAGGGCGCGGTCTTGCGCAGAAAGCGCCTTGTCTTCGAAAGCCTTCAGTTCGGGCGTGATGTAGCGCTCTGCGTTCTTCAGCGTCTGCCTGCGCTGGTAGTCGGCCGGCACCTTGTCCACATGCGAAGCCGTCACCTCGATGTAGAAGCCGTGCACCTTGTTGAACTGCACGCGCAGGTTGGGAATCGAAGTGCGCGCTTTCTCTCGCGCTTCCAGGTCCAGCAGAAAGGCGTCGCAGTTCTGGCTGATGGCGCGCAGCTCATCGAGTTCATGGTCCACGCCGCTGGCGATGACGCCGCCTTCACGCAGCAGCACGGCGGGTTCGGCTGCAACCGCGCTGAGGATGTTGGAAAGCGCTTCATCCGGCTGCAGTGCTGCATGCCAGCTGTCCAGCAGCGCCGTGCCGCGCGGTGCGGCTCCGCGCAAGCCGGGCAGGGCGGCCAGCGTGTCGCGCAAGCCCGAGAGTTCGCGCGGGCGCACATGGCGCAGTGCCACCCGGGCGGTGCTGCGCTCGACATCGCTGACGCTGCGCAGCGCCGTGCGCAAGCCGTCGGTGCCCTGCGCATGACAGACCCCGATGGCTTGCTGCCGCGCGCTGGCGGTGCTGCGGTCGCGCTGCGGATGCGTGAGCCAGTGGCGCAGCAAGCGGCTGCCCATGCCGGTGCGGCAGGTGTCCAGCAAAGACAACAAAGTGGGCGCGCTTTCGCCGCGCAACGTTTGTACCAGCTCCAGGTTACGGTGCGTGGCGGGTGGCAGGTCCAGCAGGTCGCTGGAACGCTCCACCGTCAGCGTTTGCACATGGGCCAGGGCCTGGCCTTGGGTGTGTTCGGCAAAGCTCAGCAGCGCAGCAGCGGCGGCGTGGGCTGCAGGCAGGTCTTGCGCGTTGACGCCAGCCAGGCTGGCCAGCTTGAGTTGCGCGCACAACTTCTTCTCGCCCAGAGCGCTTTCGAACTGCCAGGCCGGGCGCGCAGTGCGCGCGCAGCGGGCCTGCAGCAGTGCAGCGGGCAGCACCGCGCCGTCGTGCAGCAGTTCAGCCGGCGCCAGCCGCGCCAGCCAGCTGCCGAGTTCGGCTTCGGTGCATTCGGCCAGGCCCAGTTGCCCGCTGGCCAGGCCCAGCCAGGCCAGGCCCCAGGTGTTGCGCTGCTTGAAAGCGGCCAGCAGCAGGCTGTCGGCGCGTTCGGCCAGCAGTTCGCCGTCGGTGACGGTGCCGGGGGTCACCACGCGCACCACCTTGCGTTCGACCGGGCCCTTGGAGGTGGCCACGTCGCCTACCTGCTCGGCAATGGCCACGGGCTCGCCCAGCTTGATCAGCCGCGCCAGATAGGCGTCCAGCGAATGCACAGGCACGCCGGCCATCACGACGGGCTGGCCAGCGCTTTGCCCGCGTGTGGTCAGCGTGATGTCCAGCAGCCGGTTGGCCCTGCGCGCGTCGTCCCAGAACAGCTCGTAGAAATCGCCCATCCGGTAGAACACGAGCGTGTCCGGGAAGTCGGCCTTGATGCCCAGGTACTGCGCCATCATGGGTGTGTGGGCTGACAGGTCCGCCGTTCGGGGCGGGGCTGCCGATGCGGGCGGTGTCGAAGTCGGTTCGGTCATTGAACCGAAGATGTTAGGCCAGCAGGGCAGGGCGGCGGGATGCTTCGGCAGCGGT
>JBBQXN010000091.1:0-13311 GCA_038209585.1 Burkholderiales bacterium | reverse complement strand
CGCCAGGCGGTCGCGCTTGAGTTGCACCGAGTAATAGTCGTTCAGGTTGTCCAGACCCACGACTTCGTCGCCGCGTGCCAGCAAGCGCAGCGTGGTGGTGCTGCCGATGAAACCGGCTGCGCCGGTGAGCAAGATTTTCATGCCTGCAAGTTTCCCACGGCTGCCGGTGAGCACAGCGCGCAGGTCTTCACGACCCGGGTCAACTGCGCGGCGTGCGCGGTGTGCGCGCCTGCAAGTTCAATACGGCGTCGACCACGGCGCGGCTGAGTTCGTCGCGCTGGGCTGGGTCAGCCAGGCGGGCGACATCGCTGACTGACAAGCCCACGCCATCGCCCCCCATCAGGGCAATAGGCACCAGGGCCGGGCCCAGCGTCGCGTCTTCGAACAGGGCACCCCAGGCTTCGGGGTCCAGCACGGTGGCGTGCAGGAAGCCGGCGCACCAGTCTTCAGCATCCACCCATTCACCCGTGGCGCTGTCTTTGGTTTCTGCCACGCTGAAGATCGGCTGCCAGTCTTCAGCCGGCCCCGCGAGCTGGCGCTGCACATCGTGCAAATGGCGCAGCACCAGAAATGCCGCGCGCTTGCGCTGCTTCTGGCTTGCAAAGGGCGCACTGCCTGTGCTGGCGAGCGTGCCGTCGCCGCCCCAGACGGGGGGCAACCAGTCGCCAGTGCTCAAGCGCTGCAGCACGGGCGGACCCACCAGCAGCGCCGTGAGATAGCCGTCGATGGCCTCGATGTTCATCACCGCCTCGCCAGGCAGTGACTGCAGCAGTTCGTCCAGCGATTCGAGTTCAGCATCGTCCAGCGCGGCGGTGTCCAGCTGGGGGTCGTAATTCGGGTAGTCCAAGAGTTCAGCTTTTTGTATTCAGAGATCGGCGTGCAGGCAGGGCGGCTGGGTCAGGTCGCCATCGACGTCCATCAGCACGCTGGCCAGTTCCAGCGTGCGCCACAAGCCCGGCGGCATTTGCATGATGCCTTCGGGCGTTTTGGCGTGTGCAATCCAGGCGCCGATCTCGGCATGTTGTTCGGTGGTCAGCAAATGGCGGCTGAGCATCTCGTCGAGTGTTTGCATGGCGGCCCCCGTAGTAAATGAAGGGTCTGTTCACTGAGCAGCATAGTGGCAAATCTCGGGCCAGGTTGGCTGCACCTGCTTCTGGCGCAACATCACGGCACTGAAAATGGGGAACCATGAAACAAACCACTGTTCTTGCCATCGCTGTGGCGTTGACTGCATCGGCCGCGCCTTCACTGGCCGTGGAACCTGCGCCGCCAGAAAAGCCCCGGCTGTGGGAGATCGGGGTTGGCGCCTTGACCGGCTCGCAGCAGGCCTACCCCGGCGCCGCCGAGCAGACGCAGCGCACGCTGGTGCTGCCCTACGCCATCTACCGCGGCAAGGTGCTGCGCACCGACAGCGGCAGCGTGGGGCTGCGTGCCGTGCGGACACCGCGCTTCGAGTTCGACCTGGGCCTGGCCGGCTCCTTGGGATCGAGTTCTGCGCGCGTGGCCGTGCGCGACGGCATGCCCGACCTGGGCACGCTGATCGAGGCTGGGCCGCGCGTGCGCTGGAATCTGGCCGGCGACGCCGCCACGGGCTTGTGGCGGCTGGACCTGCCACTGCGGGCCGTGTTCGACATCAGCGATAGTTTCAAGGGGCGGGGTGTCAGTTTCGAGCCCGAACTGAGCTATTCGCACCGCACCGGCGGCTGGCGCTATTCGGTCAGCGGTGGCGCCGTGATCGGCAGCCGCACGCTGGCCGACACCTTCTACGGCGTGGCGCCAGAATTTGCCAGGGCCGACAGGCCGGCCTACGAGGCACGGTCCGGGCTCATCACCTGGCGCCTGGGCGGCAGCCTCTCGCGCTCGCTGGCGCCTGGCTTGCGCGCCTTCACTTCGCTGCGCTTTGACACCGTGGCCGGCGCGGCCAACGAGAACAGCCCGCTGGTGCGCCAGCGCCAGGGCTGGTCGGCAGGCTTGGGCCTGGCCTACACGCTGAAGAGTTCGAGCCAGCCCGCTTTCGACTGAAGGCAGGGTCAGCGCAGCCAGGGCGCTGCGGCTTCAGCGTCCAGTGCATAGCGGGCGATGGCTTTGGCACAGACCTCAGCAGCCACGCTGCCTTCATCTTGCAAGGCCGCCAGTGCCGCCAGCACGATGTGGTGGCGGTCGACCTCGAAGAAGCTGCGCAGCGCAGCGCGCGTGTCGCTGCGGCCGAAGCCGTCGGTGCCCAAGGCGACAAATGGCGCCTGCACATAAGCCGCCACCAGTTGCGGCCAGGCGCGTACATAGTCGGTGGCCGCGACCACGGGCGTGTTGCCGGGCAGGCAATGCTGCAGGTGGCTTTCGCGGCGCTGGCTCGCTGGATGCAGCCGGTTGAAACGCTGCACCTCGGCCGCGTCACGCGACAGTTCGCTGAAGCTGGTGGCACTGAAGACTTCGCTTTCGATCTGCCAGTCGCTGGCCAGCAGGTTGGCTGCGGCCATCACTTCGCGCAGGATGGTGCCCGATCCCAGCAAACGCACACGCCCGGCAGGCTTGGGCACTTCATGCGTTTGCAGCAGGTACATCCCCTTCACGATGTCGGCTTGCACGCCCGCGCGCTCAGGCAGCGACGGCTGGGCGTAACTCTCGTTCATCAGCGTGACATAGTAGAAGACGTCTTCCTGCTGCTGCAGCATCTGGCGCATGCCATGGTCCAGGATGACGGCGAATTCGCCGGCAAAGCAGGGGTCGTAGGCGCGGCAATTGGGCACCAGGGCGGCCTGCACCAGGCTGCTGCCGTCCTGATGCTGCAGGCCTTCGCCGCCCAGCGTGGTGCGGCCGGCCGTGGCACCCAACAGGAAGCCGCGGGCGCGCTGGTCGGCTGCGGCCCAGATCAGGTCGCCCACGCGCTGAAAGCCGAACATCGAGTAATAGATATAGAAGGGCAGCATGGCCATGCCATGCACCGAGTAGCTGGTGGCAGCCGCCGCCCAGCTGCTGATGGCGCCGGCTTCGCTGATGCCCTCCTCCAAGATTTGCCCGTCGGTGGCTTCGCGGTAACTCAGCACCGAGCCGATGTCTTCGGGCTCGTAGCGCTGGCCGACTGATGAGTAGATGCCGATCTGCTTGAACAGGTTGGCCATGCCGAAGGTGCGCGCTTCATCGGCCACGATGGGCACTACGCGCGGGCCCAGGTGCACATCTTTGAGTAATGCGGTGAGCATGCGCACGAAGGCCATGGTGGTGCTCATTTCCTTGCCCTGGGCCTGCGTGGCAAACGCCGCCCAGCTGGCCAGGGGCGGCACCGCCAACGGATCAGCCTGATCACGGCGAGCGGGAATATGGCCGCCCAGCGCCTGGCGCCGCGCCTGCAGGTAGCGCAGCTCTTCGCTGTCGTCTGCCGGCTTGTGGAAGGCCAGCGTGGCGGCCTGCTCGTCGGTCAAAGGCAGGTTGAAGCGGTTGCGAAAGGCCAGCAGGTCATCGCGTTCCAGCTTCTTCTGCTGGTGCGTGGTCATGCGCCCCTGCCCTGCGCCGCCCATGCCGTAGCCCTTCTTGGTTTGCGCCAGGATGACGGTGGGTCGGCCTGCAGTGGCTTGCGCGGCATCGTAGGCGGCGTGGATCTTCACCAGGTCGTGGCCGCCGCGTTTCAGGCGGTCGATCTGCTCGTCGGTCAGGCCTTGCGCCAGCGCGGCGAGTTCAGCGTTCTGACCGAAGAAATGCTCGCGGTTGTAGCGGCCATCTTTGGCGGCGAAGGTCTGGAACTGGCCGTCAACCGTCTGGCTGAAAGCGCGCAGCAAGGCGTTTTCTTTGTCGCGCGCAAACAGGCCGTCCCAATCTGAACCCCAGACGAGCTTGATGACGCGCCAGCCCGCACCTTCGAACAAGGCTTCCAGCTCGTCGATGATGCGGCCGTTGCCGCGCACCGGGCCGTCCAGGCGCTGCAGGTTGCAGTTCACCACCCAGGTCAGGTTGTCCAGCTTTTCGCGCGCAGCCAGGGTCAGCGCGCTCATGCTTTCCGGCTCGTCCATCTCGCCGTCGCCGAAGATGCCCCAGACGCGTCGCTTGGCTGTGGCTTGCAAGCCGCGGTGCTGCAAGTAGCGCATGAAGCGCGCCTGGTAGATCGAACTGATGGGCCCGATGCCCATCGAGCCGGTGGGAAACTGCCAGAAGCTGGGCATCAGCCACGGGTGCGGGTAGCTGCTGAGACCCTGCGCGCCAGCACGCAAGGCGCCCAGTTCCTGGCGGTAATGCGCCAGGTCTTGTTCGCTCAGGCGGCCTTCGAGAAAGGCGCGGGCGTAAACGCCGGGCGCTGAATGCGGCTGGTAGAACACCAGGTCATCGGCATGAAAGAAGTGGTTGAAACCCACCTCGAACAAATCGGCCGCGCTGGCATAGCTGGCAATGTGCCCGCCGAGTTCGCCGTAAGCCTGGTTGGCGCGCACCACCATGGCCAGGGCGTTCCAGCGCATCCACGAGGCCAGGCGCTCTTCGATGGCCAGGTCGCCGGGGAAGGCCGGCTGCTGCTCGGGCGCAATGCTGTTGATGTAGGGCGTGCCTTGCGCAGGCTGCCAGCCGACGGTGGGTACACGGGCGTTGGCTGCCAGCATGTCCATGACCTGGCGCACGCGGGCCGGGCCGCTGGCTTGCAGCAGCGCGGCCAGGGCGTCGCGCCACTCGGCGGATTCCTGCGGATCAGAGTCGGGCAGAACGGGCAGCTCAGGGGTGTCGTTCATCGACGGATTGTCTGCGGGGCGGCGGCCTGCCCTGAGAAATCCTCGTCCAGGGTGGCGTCTGTTTTCACCACCAGATCAACCAGGGCCGCTGGCCGCACCCGGTAGGGATCGTCGTTGCCGCATCCACGGTCTATCCAGTCCAGTGCCATGGCATCGAAGGTTGGCACCCAGCCTTCGCCTGCGTCGATAACCCCGCCCCCAGCCACCCGCAGCAGCATGGCCGGGTTGGGCAGGTAGTAGCCATTCTGTGTGCGCACCCACAGTTTCCTGGCCGGACGATAGGCGCTGCGGGCTTCAGCCCGCGCCAGCACCTGGTTGATGTACGTCCGCTTGCGCCGCGCTTCGGGCCACAGCCAGGACGGCAGCTCGGCCAGCACGTCGTGCAATTGGTCGGCGAAGAAGCCCTGCCCGTACTTCCACACCTCGAGCTTGCGCGTCACGCTGCGTGACCACTGGGTCTTCAGGCCCGCCAGCATCAGCATCAGCACCCAATACTCGCCCTGCTGGCGCTCCAGCCGCACGAGCCGGCCGTTGGTTTGCACGTCCAGTGCCGCAGGCGCCAGCAGCTCGAAGACGGCAGCCAGGCCGGTGCCTGCAAAGCCGGGTTCCTGCAGCGCGCGGCTGAGCGCGTGGTCCCAGGCGGTGTGGCCGAACTCGTCACGGATCTGCGGGCTGGCGCCTTTGTCCAGCAGGGCCCGCACCAAAGCGGCGTTGCCAGCCGCAGCGGCCATCATCAATGGCGTGGCGCCCACCGTCGTGGCGTGGTCAGGGCCGTGCACGTCTGCCTGGCGCAGCAGGTCTTTGAAGCTTTTCGCCTGCCAGGCCTGCAGGTGGCGCTGCCTGCCTGCGGCGACTGTCTTGCGGGTCAGGGTGGTCAACCGTTCCCAGGTTTCGTGGCGCAGGCCGTAGCGGTGGGGCAAGAGGCTGCCGGCGCCGCCAAATCGGTTGTCGTCCATCAACTGCCGGGCAGGGCCGAAGTTCATCTGCCCCAGCGGGGTGACCCATTCTTGTTGGCCATGCCAGATGGCGTAGTCGAACAGCGTCTGCCGCGGTTTGGCGCTGGGGTTCTTCGGGTCCAGCGCCTGCGGGGCCAGCGTCTCGATCAGCGCCCTGCTCCACGGCGTCCAGGGCACGGGCTTGTGCTGCAGGAAAGCATCGCGGATGGCCTGGGCCTGCTCTTGCTTGCCCTGCAACTGGAGCTTGCGCGCTTCCTGCGCCCATTCTTCGCGGGTGGAAGCGCGTGCAGTCTGCGTGGCGGCTTCGCCGACTTGCAGACCCAGCAAAGCCAGCAGTGGGTGGCCTGTATCGGTTTCCACCAGGGTCAGCGTTTGCACCGCACGCGTCATGGCCACATACAGCGCGTTGACGTAGAACTTGTACAGCTCCAGCGACTTGTCGGCCTTGTCTTTGGCGCGGCGGTAGTCCATGGCGTCGGACTGCAGGTCGGCTTCCTGCACGCCGTCGCAGACCTCGGCATAGGCCTGGCGCTGGCTGGACACCATGTCCACCAGCAGCACATGCGGGTACTCCAGACCCTTCGCTTCGTGCACGCTGAAAACCAGCGGCGTATGGAACCGTTCCCGCGCTGCCGGTTTGTCGTCGTCGCGCAGCACGATCACGGCGTGTTGTGCCGACTGGCGGGTGGCGGCGTCCAGCGCCTTGACTGCGGCGTCTTTGGCCGACACCAGCCACACGCCGCCTGCATCGGCTGCGGTGCTGCGCACCAGAAAATTGCTTTCCCGGTCTACCGAACCGAAGCGCGCCTGCTTGATCTTCAGCAGCCGGTTGGCCAGCACAGTCACGGCTTGCGTGTTGCGGTAATTGGCTTGCAACAGCTGCAAAGGCTGGCCTACCGAGCGTTCGGCGGCTTCGCCCGCCAAGCCGTGCCAGAACAGGGTTTTCAGGGCCGCCCAACTGAAGAAATTGGGGTGCACGATCTGGTGGCTGTCACCGCACAGGATGAACTGGCCCGGCTTCTTCAACAGCGCCAGCACCAGGGCCAGCTGCACCGGCGTGAGGTCCTGCACCTCGTCGATGACGACAAAGTCGTAGACCGGGCCGGCAGGCTCGGCGATGTCGGTGCGCCAAGCCTGTGCCACCAGGTTACTGTCGTAAAGGCCAGCCTCTGTCAGCCAGATGCGGTAGCGCTGGAACAAACCGTGCGCCACTTCGCGCTGTGCCGTGTTCAGCAGGCTCTGCCGCGTGCCCAGCGCCAGGTACGCCGTCAGCGGCAGCGGCCCGCCTGGCTGCGCGCCAATGACGCCGCGAAATTCCTCGAACAGGGCCTGGGCGTCCAGATCACCCAACAGGCGCAAAGTCGGGCGCTGGCGTTCGCACCAGGCGGCAAAGGCCGGCAGCGCCACTTCACGGCCGGGCGGCACACGCAGGGTTTCCAGCAGTTCGCGGTAGCTGAAGAAATCCACTTCCTGCTGTGCATTCTCAAAGCCGTGCGCAGCATGCAGGGCGCGGGCGCCTTGCGCCAGGTAAGCAGACAGGGTGACGTACAACACGCGGCCTTCGGCCTCGCGCAGCCGGGCCAGCGTGACAGCGGTTTTGCCGGAGCCGGCCGAGCCGATGACCACCAGCGGCGCAGGTTGGCGAAAAGCGCCGTCTTGCGCGTCATCGAAGACGATGGGCTTGTCCAGCAGCTCGAATTGGTGGCGGTTGGGGCCCAGCCAGCGCAACGGTGCAGCGCCTTCGGCAAGTGCCGGTGCTGCGGCTTCAGTGGCCGCTTCGCGGTCGATCTTGGTCTCATCCAACGCGGCACCACGCAGAAAGCGGGACTTTTCGTAAGCGTGGTTTTCGATCACTTCCAGCGCCAGGCAGACCGTTTGCATGCTGCCCGCTTGCTCGACCCGTGCGAATTGCAGCAACAGTCGGTTGCTGTAGTCCAGCTTGGCGCGGTAATACGGGCCGGCATGGAGCTTTTTGACATCGGCCGTGCGGAAGTCGTCGGCTTCGATCGCCGCCTTGACCTTGGCGAAGGCAGCCTTGACGCGTCGGAGATCGAGGTCTTTGTACTGGAGCAGGCGCATGCGGGAGGGGCGAGGAAACGAATGGTCAGCGGGATTCTCCGCCCAGTGCCCGCCAAATCCTTCCAGATACCCGCGCCATCAAAGCCGCAGACGACTTTCCCAGCATGGCCACATGGCCGCTGGTCGGCTGGCTGCCTGGCCGGCTGGTCCCGCTGGGCATCCCATGCACCAGACACACCGCTTTCTCGCCGAGCGCCAGGCGCAGGGCGCCAGGCGCGGGGCGACACCGAGAGCGCGCTGCGCCGCAGCCACGCGGGCGCCGGCTGCGCCATCGAGTGCACCTCGATGCAGCGCATGACAGCCGAACCCTGCTTCAGCGTTGCCGTCATCGCCAAATGCGCCACCCATTGGGTCGTGCGGGACTCGACATTCCAGGCCCGTGGGGGCGACCCGCCGACCGAAGGCTGACTGCGGAGGCCGGGCTAGCCGCGCAAGGGCGGCATCGGTTCGGATTGCGGTACGAAGTTCATTGCCAGGCCATTGCCACACCAGCGTAGCCCCAGCGGCGCAGGGCCGTCCTCGAAGATGTGGCCCTGATGGCCGCTGCAGCGCGCGCAGTGGTATTCGGTGCGCGGCAGGACGAGTGCGTAATCGGCGCGGGTGTCGAGATGGCCGGCAATGGCTTGCGTGAAGCTGGGCCAACCCGTGCCGCTCTCATATTTGTGGCGGCTGTCGAAGAGCGGCAGGTAGCAAGCCGCGCAGATGAACATGCCAGTGCGCTTTTCATCGTTCAAGGGGCTGCTGAAGGCTGCCTCGGTGTCGTCGTCGAAAAGCACGGCATAGGCAGCCGTGCCGAGCTTGTCGCGCCAGAACTCGTCAGGCTTGTTCAAAGGCACCACCACGTCGGCCCCTGCATCGCTGGCCGCTGGACGGGGCCGCGAACACGCGGCCAGCAGCGAAGCGGCCACCAGCGACAAGGCACCCTGCAGCAACAGACGGCGGTGGGTGGGCAGGACAGGACTGCGCGCGGCGCTGCGAGGTCGGATGGTGGCTGGATCCATGAGAATTTGGGGGCAAGCGGCGCTCCTGCCTCGACATCACATCGCCGGAAACCTGCGCCACTGCGTTCATTCGGTTGGTCGCGCAGCACGCCAAGTCCTACAAAGCAGGGCAGACCTCTCCTTCACACTTGCCGAGCGCTCGACGAACCGAATCGTCCTGATGAAACCTGCAGCTTTTGTTCATGAGGTGGCCCTTGCCAGCCAGCAACTCTGACCCACTCAGCCGGGGCAGGTTTTTCGGCCTGGCATTCGTGTTCGTATGGTTCTTCGTCGGCGGCATCGCGCACTTCGCAGCCACTGAGACAGAAATGCGCATGGTCCCGCCCTTCATTCCCTGGCCGCGCGCAGCCGTGTTGCTGAGCGGCGCGCTGGAACTGGCTGGCGCGCTCGCGCTGCTGTGGTCGCCTGCCCGACGCGCAGCGGGCGTCGGCCTGATCCTGCTGACCATCGCCGTGACGCCTGCGCACTTCCACATGCTTCAGCGGCCCGATCTCTTTCCAGCCATTCCACTGTGGGCGCTGTGGCTGCGGATTCCGGTGCAAGCGGCACTGCTGTGGCTCATCTTCTGGAGCACATGGCGGAAACGCCCGCGAAACGGCCTGTAGCGCGGCGTAGGCGCTGACGTAGGTGCTGACGTAGGTGTGCTGACGTAGGTGCTGACATAAGCACTGACATAAGCACTGACGCATGCGCACTTGCTCCAGAAGCGGTAGCTTCGTTCGGCCTAAGCTTTCGCGTGTGACGCCATTGGCAGTTTCTGAACGCTGTCAGAAGTTGGCAGGTTACCCAATCTCCAGGCCCCTCGCTACGTCCTGCGTTTGTCCTGAATTGAGGCACGGTGACCAGCTGCGGAATAGCCGTTAAGGCTGGCCGTCGCGGGCCGTTCGACGGCGCATGCTGACCCATCGCTGAGGCTTCAGCGACCACCGCATCGCCACGATGGCCCAGG
This sequence comes from Burkholderiales bacterium, assembly GCA_038209585.1. GTDB lineage: Bacteria > Pseudomonadota > Gammaproteobacteria > Burkholderiales > Burkholderiaceae_C > Rubrivivax. The sequence continues at coordinate 3,617 of JBBQXN010000091.1, read as the reverse complement.
ACAAAGATCCTGCAGGTTTTTTCCTGAGAGTCTGTGGGGGTAGCCGTTTCTGGACGGTCAGCCGACGCGCCGCTTGCGAACCGCATCGGCCAGTTGCCCAAGCACCGCCGTGGTGTCTTCCCAACCGATGCAAGCATCCGTGATGGATACCCCGACACGCAAGGGCACTCCAGGGCGAAGCTGCTGCTGACCTTCATGCAAGTGACTTTCAATCATCACGCCAGAAATACGCCGCTCGCCTGTCGCAATTCGGCCGGCGATGTCGGCAGCAATATCGATTTGGCGCCTGGGTTGCTTCTCGCTGTTGCCATGCGACATGTCGACCATCACGTGGCCGCGCAGGCCCGCCGTGCGCAGACTTTCGCAGGCAGCCGCCACGGATTCGGCGTCGTAATTGGGGCGCTTGCCTCCGCGAAGAATAACGTGGCAGTCGGGATTGCCGCGCGTTTCGAAAATCGCCGCCTGGCCCATCTTGGTCATGCCCATGAAGGCGTGCGCTGCTGCCGCTGCCAAGATAGCGTCGACTGCAACCTTCACGCTGCCATCGGTACCGTTCTTAAAGCCCACGGGGCAACTGAGTCCGGAAGCGAGTTGTCGGTGGCTCTGGCTTTCCGTAGTGCGCGCACCGATCGCGCCCCAGGCGACGAGGTCGCTGATGAATTGCGGGCTCAGCAGGTCCAGAAACTCGGTGCCGACAGGCAGGCCGCGATCGACAATCTGCAGCAACAGCCGGCGTGCACGCTCCAGGCCTTCGTTGATGGCAAAACTGCCATCCAGGTGCGGGTCGTTGATGTACCCCTTCCAACCGACCGTCGTTCGCGGCTTCTCGAAGTAGGTGCGCATCACCACCAGCAGGGCGTCGCCCAGCGGCTCTGCCGCCACTTGAAGGCGTTCAGCATACGCGAGCGCTTGATCGTGGTCATGGATCGAGCAGGGCCCGACGACGACCAGCAGCCTATCGTCGCTGCCGGCCAGGATGCATGCGATGTCCATGCGGCTGCGCTCCACCAAGGTGAGCGTGGCCTCGGAGACAGGCAGTTTCTCGAGCAGCAGCGCCGGCGTGATGAGCGGCCGCACGGCATCTATTCGCGTGTCATCGATGCGCGTGGTGTCACGGGTGGAGAGCTGGCGGCGTCCGCCCTTGTCGTGGCCGACGGTTGAATCGTGCGGGATCTGCATTGGGTGATTGTGACAAGTCAACACTTTGAGGCCATCGCGCATGCTGCCAGCCGTTCAAAAAACATTAGCTTCGCCCGCGTGGGCTGCGCTCACCGGCACTGCGTGTCGGCCTTCGGCCGCCATGGCATGCAGCTGGCCAACTGGCTTGTGGCGTCGTGACCTCACAAGAGGAAACCCTGGAATCGGCTGCAGCATGGCTGGCAACCTGGATCTGCCGGACATGAGATGGCGTGCGGGCAACCAGCACGGTGCGCAACACCCTTATGTGAGGGGCTCATGGCACCACAGCATTGGTGCATGATTGCGACAAGAAATCCCCTGATTTTCGGCAAAGCCTGTCGCCAGGCTTTGCCGAAAATCTAACCAAAGGCGCACACCATGCTCAAGTTTTTTGTCTCTGCTTGCCTTGTGGGCCTGAGTGCAGTTGCGCAGGCAGCGACTTTCAATATCGGCAGTTTGCCGGTAGCTCCTTCCGTGTACACCAACACTGCGAGCGTTTCTGGCAGTTTCACCGACATCTACAACTTTGTTTTCCCGAATGTGGGAGCTACAGCCTCCGGATCGGCAGTCAGCATCAACATCAGCCCGATTTTGGTCATCGACAACATCAATGTTTCGATCTTTGATTCAAGCAACGCTTTGGTAGCTGCTGGCCCGATCGGGACTTCGTCGGTACTCTTCGATGTGGCATTGGTACCAGGCGCCTCGTACTACTACAGCATTACGGGCACGGCAACTGGGCAGGTAGGCGGTATTTACAGCTTCTTGGCATCGGCGGCGCCGGTACCTGAGCCTGGAACTTACGCATTGCTGCTCGGCGGCTTGGCCGGTCTGGCATTCATCGTCAAGCGCCGCCGCCGCGACCTCTAAAGACACCTGCGCTTCTTCGGCGCATAACTGACTGATACCAAGGCAGCATGTCATTGCTGCCTTTTTTTATGCCTGTAGGCGCGCGATCATGCAGCGCGCCCGGTGTCAGTGGGTTGGCCTGTAGAGCGCTGTCGGCGTTGCAGCGCACCGCGCTATGGAGCTTCTCCATCAACGACAAGGTCTCTTGAAATGCGCTGACCTGGTGTCTGGTTTGCGTGCACAGGTCCGTGTTGACACTGCTTCTGGCCGACGTAGTTCATGCTCCGACTGCCCGGGAGGCTGAAACCATGCAAATTGCCGAGACGATTAATTTGGGCGCTGCAACGTAGCAAGAGCGCCGGATCTTGCCTAAGCGCCGTCGAATCGAAGCGAGGCTTCAACAGCGCGCTCGTGCGATTTTCTTGACCGCCAAAGGCTGGCTGTGGGCAGCACAACTCCGTCAAGCGCTTTGCGAACAAGCTGCGCCACCGCGAGCCCGATCAGTTCGACCGCCTGACCTTCCTGCCCGGCGAGGAGATGCAGGTCGACTGCTGCCGCTACGTTGTGCTCGACAACCTCAAGGAGGGCGTGCTCAAGCCCGACCTGTACGAGCCCGAACTCAGCCCGGTCTATGCCGCGGCCCTGGCGCACTACGGCGTGGTGGCCGACCCAGCCCGCGTGCGCGACCCCAACCGCAAGGGCAGCGTGGAGAACGCCATCGGCCACACCCAGGCCACCGCGCTGAAGGGCCGGCGCTTCGAGTCGATCGACGAGCAGAACGCCTTCCTTGAGCACTGGGAAGCCAAGTGGGCGGCGCTGCGCATCCACCGCAGCGAACGCCGTCAGGTACGGGCCATGGTCGAGGAAGAGAAGCCGCATCTTCAAGCGCTACCGCTGTGGGGGATGCAGTACTTCACCGAAGCCCAGCGCACGGTTTGCGACGACAGCTGCGTGCGCGTCGATCACAGCAGCTACGCAGTTAGCGCTCCGATCTAGCGAGGGGCTACGCCGCGTCGCTGGGTGCGGGTGCAAAACCCACTGGGCTTGCTGGCATGACCACAGTGACTTCATCAGGTTCTGCGCCGTAGAGCTCAGCATCCTCATTCGTACCGGGCTTGAAGCCGAGCTTTAACAATAACCCCATGGATCTGAAGTTGGCAGCCTTCAGAACAGCGACGAATGTATGGACCGAGAAAGAGTCCCGCAAGTCTTCGAGCATGCGCAGAACCGCCGAGCTGCCTATACCTTGCCTCCAGTACATGCTCGCAAACTCATAAGCAATGTAGGCTGCGCCACTCTCATAAACGGTGGCTTGAACATAGCCGCAGAGTCTTCCGCTCGGCAAACGCACGACCCAGTTCAGCCACTGCTCGCGGCCATCTGGGGAGACTGGCGCTTCTCTGCGGCGCAAGCCGTTTGCAAGCTTCTCCAACGAAGGCGGTGGAACGCCTTCGTACTCATAGATGGCTGGGTCACAAAGGACCGGGTACATCTCGGCGGCATGCGCCTCGACCTGCGGTTCCAAAGTACATCGCGGCGAACGGAGTGTCTTCATGCGGCAGGGTTTCTGGGCCGAGCAGGTGCGAACA
>JBBQXN010000090.1:0-13755 GCA_038209585.1 Burkholderiales bacterium | reverse complement strand
TACATCGCGGCCGGGCTGCTTTGGTTTCCGGTGCTTTTCCTGGTGGCCAACTGGCCGGGCCTGCACTTTGGTGTGCAGCAGGCCACGATGAACTGGTGGTTCGGTCACAACGTGCTTGGCCTGTGGTTCACGCCATTGGCCCTGGCGGCTTCGTACTACTTCATCCCCAAGGTGCTGGGCAAACCCATTCACAGCTACAACCTGTCGCTGCTGGGTTTCTGGTCGCTGGCTTTTTTCTACAGCCAGGTCGGCGGTCACCACCTCATTGGTGGGCCCGTGCCATCGTGGTTGGTCACCATCAGCATCGTCCAAAGCATGATGATGGTGGTGCCCGTGATTGCGGTTGCCATCAACCAGCATCTGACGGTGGCTGGCAACTTCCGTGCCCTGCTGTATTCGCCCACGCTGCGCTTCATTGTGTTGGGCGCTGTGCTTTACACAGCCGCTTCGGTGCAGGGCTCGCTGCAGGCGCTGCGTTCGGTCAACACCGTGACCCACTTTACTCACTACACGGTGGCGCATGCCCACCTGGGGCTGTACGGTTTCTTCACGATGGTGATGTTTGGCTCCATCTACTTCATCATGCCGCGCGTGATGAAGTGGGAGTGGCCCTATCCCTGGATGATTTCGGCGCACTTCTGGCTGGTCGTGGTGGGGTTCGCCATTTATTTCATCGGGCTGTCCATCGGGGGTTGGTACCAGGGCTTGGCGATGTTGGACAAGAACGTGCCGTTCATGGACAGCGTCAAGCTCACCATTCCGTATCTGCAAGCCCGTTCTGTGGGCGGGGCACTGATGACACTTGGCCACCTGGTTTTTGCAACGCACTTCTTCATGATGGGTTGGAAGTTCGGCCCCAGCCGTCTGGGCGCTGCCCTGCTGGCTTCACCGAACGCAATACCTGTTGCTGTGCCTCCCAACCGCGCGGGGGTGCCAGCATGAGCTTCGGTCGAGGCAAGTATGAAATGGACGAGATACGCATCGTCATTGGTGCCATGGTCATCCTCTCGGGTGCCACAGCGTTGCTGGTGGTGATGCCCTACATGCTGCTCAAGGATTTGCCCCCATCGCCAGGGCTCAAACCCTACACATCGGTGCAGCTGGTAGGCCGCCAAAGTTACATCGCCAATGGGTGTGTGTATTGCCATTCGCAGCAGCCGCGCGACTCAGCGCTGGCGCCCGATAACACCCGTGGCTGGGGCCGCGCGTCTGTCGCAAGCGACTACGCTTACGACACACCCCATCTGCTGGGCACCATGCGCACGGGGCCAGACCTGTTGAACATCGGTGCACGCCAGCCCAGCCGCGACTGGCATCTGGGCCACCTGTATGCGCCGCGTGCCTATACGCCTGGCTCGATCATGCCGGCCTACCCGTATCTGTTCAGCGTGCGACAGGGCGCGGCGCAGCCCGGCGAAGTGGTGGTGAACCTGCCACCTGCCCTCGCCAAGCCTGGCCAGGTGGTGATTGCCAAGCCTGAAGCACTGGCGCTGGTGGAATATCTGGTCTCGCTGGACCGCACCAAGCCAGCGCTGCAGCCCTTGCCGGTTCCGGCAGTGGCTGGCGCAGTCGGTAAAGTGGGTAACTGATGGCCAACGATAAGAAGCCCCTGACTCCAGGGCCGCCCCCGCCCCCGCCCCCGCCTTCGCCTGAAAGCCGCCAGGACGCAGGCAACAGTGAATTCGCCGCCCTGCGCCGCGAGAACGACGACCCGGACGAGAAGGTTCAGCCGCTGCCCTGGTTCTTCATCATGTTTCTGGGTGCCATGGGCATGTGGGGTGCTTTCTATATTGCCGCCACGCCTTCGGGCGAATCTTCGGCGTACGGCGACCAGCGCACGGTGGCCTTGCTGCGCCCGCCTGTTGCGCTGGCAGGCGCTGTTGCGACCATCGACGGCAAGCAGCTCTTCGGCGCCAAGTGCGCGGCCTGCCACCAGGCCAGCGGCTTGGGCGTGGCCGGTGTGTTCCCGCCACTGGCGGGTGCTGAATGGGTGGTCGGCGATGAAAAGATCCTGGCCAGCATCCTGCTGCATGGCGTAGTAGGCGAACTCGTTGTCAAGGGCAACACTTACAAGGGCGTGATGCCCGCCTTCGGCACCCTGGCCGATGCCGAGATTGCTGCCGTGCTGACCTACATCCGCAGCGACTGGGGCAATCAGGCGCCGCCCGTCACGGCGGCCACCGTGGAAGCGCAGCGCGAAGCGACCAAGGACCAGACCACGCCTTACGCCGGTGGTGCCGCGCTGAAGGCGCTGGCGCCTTGACGTGAAGGCACGCGCCGCGCCGCCAGATCCGCTGCGCGGAGCGAGGCCAGATCCGATGTCCGGGCTATTGGGCAGTTTCGCGGCCTGCATTCTGGTGCTGTGTCTGGGGATGGTGGCCCTGTTCCGTGCCACCGAAGGCGGGACGGCCTACACGACAGAGAGCCAGCGCCGCAGCGCAGTGGCCGTTGCACCGGTAGCGGTGCCCGACTTCAAAGTCTTCGGCCCCAGCGGCCAGGCCACCACCCTGAAGCAACTGTTGCAGCAAGACGGTCGCGTGTGGATCGTCGATTTCGTCTACACGCGCTGCGTCACCCTGTGCCTGGCCCTGGGCACGGTGTATCAACAATTGCAGCAGCAGATCGTGGATCAGGGGCTGGCGCAGCGTGTCGGGCTGCTGTCCATCAGCTTCGACCCGGCCAACGACGACCCAGCCGCGCTGGCGGACTACGCCAGGCGCATGCGCATGCAGCCCGATGTTTGGCAGCTGGTGAGCCTGCAGCGGCCGGCAGACAGGCGCAAGTTGCTCGACAGCTTCGGCATCATGGTCGTGCCAGCGCCCCTGGGCGAGTTCGAGCACAACGCTGCCTTGCATCTGGTCACTGCTGATGGCCGTCTGGTGCAGATTCTCGACCTGGCAGCAGGCGAGCAGGCACTGAAAGCTGCGGCAACGCTGGGGGCACCGTGATCAAGTTCCTCGCGACCGCGCTGACGCTGGCAGCCGCGCTGATGTCGGTGCCGCCGCTGCGCGCGCTCATCGAGCAAAGCATGGTCTGGCACATGCTGATGCAAATGCCTTTCCTGGTGCTGGCCGGCTATGCCGCTGCAGCGGCCTGGCCGCAATCGCTGGGGAACCGGCTGGCGCAGTTCAACCGCTATGGCCTGACCGGCTTCATGCTGGCGCAGTGCATCACCGCCTACTGGATGATTCCGGCCATGGTCGACCGTGCCGTGGTGCTGCCCAGCGCCGACGTGGCCAAAGTGGCGGGTCTGTGGCTGGCGGGCGTGGCGTTGCGCCAGTCGTTCCTGCAGGCGCCGCTGGCCGTGCAGTTGTTCTTCGTCGGCTACGGTCTGCCCATGCTGGCATGGCTGGGCTTTTATCTGGCCAGCACCAATCTGCGTTTGTGCAACGCCTATTCGCTGGAAAGCCAGTTGCGCGCCGGGCAGGGCCTGGTGCTGCTGGCCGTCGGGCTGGGCCTGGCCTGGGCTTACAGCGTTCGCGGGGCCTTGTTGCCTGGCGCCAACCGACCCCTGGAGCATCCATGAGCCTGCCTTTCAGCCGCCCGAAACAGACCTGGGACGAACGCTTCGGAACCGAGGGCTACCTCTTCGGTACCGAGCCCAACGCGTGGCTGCGTGAGCATGCGCAGACTTGGTCTGCCGGCCAGCGCGTGTTGTGCGTGGCCGACGGCGAGGGCCGCAACAGCGTCTGGCTGGCTGCGCGCGGGCATGCGGTGGAGGCTTTCGACATTTCTGCAGTGGGGGTGCAAAAGGCCCGCGCCTTGGCCGAAGCCCAGGGCGTGGAGCTTGTCTTTCATGTGGCGCATTGCGACAACTACGACTGGCAGCCCGGGGCGTTCGATGCCACCGTGGCCATCTTCGTGCAGTTCGCCGACCCCCTGATGCGCAGCCGCCTGTTCAGTCACATGGCGCGCAGCCTGAAGCCAGGTGGGCAGTTGCTGGTGTTGGGCTACACGCCCCAGCAGCTGGTCTACAAGACCGGCGGGCCGGGCGAGCTGTCGCATCTGTACACCTCTGAGATGCTGCATGAGACCTTTGCCGCCGAAGGCTTGTCGGTGGAGGAATTGCGCGAATTCGAGGCCGATCTGACGGAGGGGTCAGGTCATCTCGGGCGCTCGGCCTTGGTGGGCCTGGTGGCCAGCTCGCCTGTGTGAATCAGGCCGTCGTGCCCTGCACCGGCGCGGCCTCCGTGCGCCAACGCAGCATGCCGCCGGCGAGATTGGCCACCTGCTCGAAGCCTGCTTTCTGCAGCAACACCACGGCCTGTGCAGAGCGCGCGCCTGAACGGCAAACGGTCACCACCGGCCGCGCCTTGTCCAGCGCCGTGGCCTGCTGCAGCAGATCAGGCAAGGGCATCAACAGCGCGCCGGGTATGCGACCCAGGCCCAGCGGGTCGTTGAATTCTGCTTCGCTGCGCACATCTACCAGCTGCACCTGGCGCAGCCGCTCTTCCAGCGCGGCCGGCTGTATCTCCCACAGCCCGCCGAAGGTGTAGGTCAGCGGCGCCCAGGTCGGTTCAGTTGGCAGGCCGGCTGCGTTGTCGGGGCGGCCGCAATTCAAATTGGCCGGTACCGCGATATCCATCAGTTTAGGGTGGGGCAGGCCCAGGTGGTTCATGTAGCCGATGAAGTCGGCAGCATTTACCTGGCCGCCCAGACGCGGATTGAAACGCAGTTCTTCAGTCACGCTGGTGACGGTCAGCCCCTTGTAGTCGTGGGCCGGATAAAGCAGGCATTGCGCGGGCAGCGACAGGATCTGCTCGCGCACCGAATGGAACAGCTGGTCCGGGCTTCCGCCTTGGAAGTCGGTGCGCCCACAGCCACGGATGAGCAAGGCGTCGCCCGTGAAGGCCATGCTTTCGTCGTCGAGCACGAAGCTCAGGCAGCCGCTGGTGTGTCCGGGCGTGGCGCGCACTTGCAGCCAGCAGCTGCCGAAGCTGATGCGATCACCGTGCTGCAGCAGCCGGTCGGCATGCTGCACACCGGCTGCGGCTGAAAGGGCGATGGTGGAGCCGCATTGCTGCTTGAGCAGCCAGGCGCTGGTGACGTGGTCTGCATGCACATGCGTGTCCAGCGTGGCCACCAGTTGCAAACCCAGCTCGCGCAGCAGTGCGGCGTCGCGCCTGGCGTTGTCGAACACCGGGTCGATCAGCAAGGCCTGGCCTGCATCAGCCAGCAGGTAGGTGTAGGTCGATGAGACGGTGTCGAATAGCTGGCGGAAGATCATGCGCTGAATACCGTAGTCAGGTCTTGTTCAACCAGCGGTCGTGGGCCCACATGCCGGCCAGCATGGCTGCAGTGAAAATGCCTGCTTCCCCCATGCCGCCGCCAAAGGCCACCAGAGCCGGGCCGGGGCAGAAGCCGGCGATGCCCCAGCCCGCGCCGAAGAGCACGCCGCCTGCAATCAGCCGGCCGTCGATGCGCGTGTTGTTGGGAATTTCCACGGTGTCGCCCGACCACGACCTCTGACGCTTGGTGCCGGCAGCGAAAGCGAAAACGCCTACGGCAATAGCGCCACCCATGACCAGGCCCAGGCTCGGGTCCCAGGCGCCGAACAGGTCGAGGAAGCCCTTGACCTTGGCCGGGTCGGTCATGCCGCCGGCAATCAAGCCCAGGCCGAAGACGAGGCCGGCGATCGAAGCGAATAGAAGTCGCATCACGCAGCGCCTTTCACAGCAGGTGCCGCAGCACGAAAACGGTGGCGAAACCCGCGCCCATGAAGGCCAGCACATTGACCAGCGACCGCAGGCTGAAGCGGCTGAGACCGCACACACCATGCCCGCTGGTGCAGCCGTTGCCCATGCGCACGCCCACGCCCACCAGCAGCCCGGCTGCGATCAAGGCGGGCAGGCCCACGTCCAGGGTCGCGGGGGGCAGGGGTGCCGCCAGGCGCCATAGCCAGGGCGCTGCCAGCAAGCCTGCGATGAAGACCAGCCGAGTGGCTTCCGGGCGCAAGCTCTTGCCGCTGACCAGGGCCCGCAAGGGGCTGGCGACGATGCCGGCGATGCCTGCCACGCGGCCGTTGCCCAGCAGATACAGCGCTGTAGCCAAACCGATGAGCAGCCCGCCGATGAGGCTGCTCCAAGGCGTGAACTGATTCCAGGCAATGCTCATGGGCGCCGCAACGGGTCTGATTTCGATGACAGGAACTATATCAGTGTGCAGTGATAAAGCAAAAAAATCACAGGCCTGGCAGTTCAGCGCGGTGCGTCGTTCAGCTTCCAGTCGTAATCCAGAAAACCGACGTCAGCCTGGCCGGCGCGTACGCGCGCACGCCCTGCGGGCAGCTCGGTCAAAACGTCAGCGTAGCGGGCCATGAAGCCGGGCAGCGTGGCCACGCCCTTGTGGCCCAGGCGGAAGTCTTCGCCAAACCAGTCGAAGATTCTCGACACCTGCAACTTGCCGCTGGCAGGGTCATATCGATTCCTGCTGCTGTCGCTCATGAAGCGCAGGGTTTGCTCCTCCAGCTGCGCGTCCAGTCGCATGGCAGTGAAGGCTTCTTCGCGCAGCGAAGGGCAGCCGATGCTGGCGCAGTTGACACCAAAGTGAACGCGCGGGTCATCGAAGCGGCCGCGTTCGCGCAGCATGTCGTGTTCGATGTTGTCCAGCGAAACCTTGCTGCCCAGCAGCGGCACCCACTTGGGCTTCCATGGGCTTTGAAACAAGCTGCCCAGGTCTTTGATGGATTCCAGATTCGGCCAGCGCGTGAGGATCAATTCCAGCGTGAAGGCGTTGTAGGTGTTGATCAGGAAAGCCATGCGCTGCGGCTGGCTGAAGGCCGCAAACTCGGCCGGCGTGATGGCGCTGAGGCTGTCGAGATAGGCCTTCAACGCCGGGCGGTCTGCGGCCAAGCCGCCGTAGCGCACTTGTGAAGCCTGCCCGTTGCGCAACACCAGCACATGCTTTTTCAGCAAGGCGGTGAAGGCGGCATGGCTGTGGTCAAAGCCAGCGGCACGGACGTCGAAATTGACGCTGCCCGCGGCAAAAACAGCGGCACAGGGAAGCATCGCCAACATCTGGCGGCGGCGCATGCGTGGTGGCGTGGATGGTTGCAGGGACATTTGTTTGGGTCGAAGCCTGGCCGAGCAACCTTACACCTTGCAGCGCATAGCATCCCTGCATGCCATCTGCCACTTGGCACAGCCATCCCCAGGGTTCGACGCTGCGCTTGCAGGGTGCCTGGCGTGGTTTGCCTGCGGATGAACGGCCGGACCTGTCTGCGGGTGCCGAGCCGGGTGCGATGCCTGGCTGTCTGAACTTCGAGACGCAAGCGCTGGCGAATTGGGACCTGAGCCTGGCGGCGCGCCTGTGGCCTTTGCTCGCCCGGTGGCAGGACGCAGGTGGCCAGGTAGATACCCAAGGGCTGCCCGCAGGCTTGCGCGCTGTGCTGGAGCAGGCGGTTTGCAAGCCGGCAACGGATGCCGTGCCATCCGGCGATCCCACAACGCCGCAATCCCAGCGGCCGGTGCCCGCCTGGCTGCTGACGCTGGACTTCTTCGGCCAGGTTCTGCTGGCTACATGGCAGAGCCTGCGTTCGCTGGGAGCGCGCCGCAGGCCGAGGTTGGTGGCGGCCGATGGCGTGCTGCAACAGCTTGATCTGACAGGCCCGCGTTCCCTGCCCATCGTGCTGCTGGCATGCGCGCTGCTGGGCGTGATGCTGGCCTACATGGGCGGCGCGCAGTTGGGCCGCATCGGCGCGCAGGGTTTTCTGGCCGATGTCGTCACCGTGGGCATGGTGCGCGAGCTGGGCGGGCTGATGACCGGCATCATCCTGGCCGGCCGCGTGGGCGCTGCTTTTGCTGCCCAACTGGCCACCATGCAGGCGGGCGAAGAAATTGATGCGCTGCGCGTTCTGGGCCTGGACCCGGTGGCTTACCTGGTGCTGCCCCGGGTTCTGGCGCTGCTGCTGGTGGCGCCCGGGCTCATCGTCTTGGGCGCGACAGCAGGCGTGCTGGCTGGTTGGCCGGCTGCCGTGTTCGTTTACGGCGTGGGTGGCGCTGAATATCTGAACCAGAGCATCGCTGCCGTCACGCCCACGCACCTTTGGATTGGCCTGTTCAAAGGCATGCTTTACGCCGCTCTGGTGGCCTTGGCCGGCTGCCGCGAAGGCCTGCACGCCGGGCGCAGTGCACAAGCCGTGGGCGAGGCCACCACGCGCGCCGTCGTCAAGGCCCTGGTGTGGATCGTGATGGCGGCCTGCGCCAGCACCATCATGTTCACCAGCCTGGGTTACTGATGCAGACGGACGCAGTGGGGATGCAAACGATGATGCAAGCCCGTGGTCTGACCGTGTCTGCGGGCGGGCGCGAGGTACTGCGCGGTCTGAACTTCGAGGTGCAGCGTGGCGAGGTGCTGGCCATCATGGGTGAGAGCGGATGCGGCAAAAGCACTTTGCTGCGCCACCTGGCCGGGCTGCAGGCGCCGCTGGCGGGCCAGGTGCTGCTGGACGGCCAGGATTTGTATGACGCCGACGATGCGTGGAGCGCAGCGCTGCGCCGCCGGCTGGGCGTGATGTTTCAGGCCGGCGCGCTGTGGTCGTCGAAGACCGTGGGTGAGAACCTGACGCTGCCGCTGCAGCTCTTCACCGACCTGCCACGTGCGGCGCGCGAAGAGCAGGCGCGTTTTCGCCTGGCTCTGGTGGGTCTGGACGGCGCTTTCAACCTGATGCCGGCGCAGCTGTCCGGCGGCATGCGCAAGCGTGCGGCGCTGGCGCGTGCGCTGACGCTGGACCCGGAAATCCTGCTGCTGGACGAGCCGGGTTCAGGCCTGGACCCCATCAACGCGGCGCGTCTGGACGAGCTGGTGCGCAACCTCAGGCAACATGGCGGCGCCACCGTGGTGATGGTGACGCACGATGTGGCCAGCATCTTCAACGTTGCCACCCGCGCCCTGTACCTGGACGAGACCGAACGCACCATGACCGCCATCGGCAGCCCGCAGCACCTGCTTCAGCACGGGCCTGAGACCGTGCGCCAATTTCTTCGCCACGGGGCGCCAGCATGAAGCCAGCCGCCTGGCGCGTGGGTGCTTTTGCCGTCGTCGGCCTGGCCGCCCTGGTGCTGGCCGTGGTGCTGGCCGGTGGGCGCTGGTTCGCGCCGACCGAGCGTGCGGTCATGCGGTTCGACAGCTCGGTTTACGGTTTGCAGGCCGGGGCGCCTGTGGTCTTTCGCGGGGTCAGGCTGGGCCTGGTGCAGCGCATCGGCCTGGGGCCTTCACTGGCCGTGCCAGTACAGGTCGAGTTTGAGCACCAGGCGCTGAAGGAGCTGTTGGGCGCAGTGCAAGACAAAGCCGCTTCGGGCTCGGCCATACAGGCGCTCATCGCGCAAGGTCTGGTCGCGCGGCTGGCCACACAAAGCCTGCTCACCGGGCAGCTGTATGTGGATCTGGATATGCAGCCGGGCCCGGCTGTGGCCGTGGCCATGCAGGACGGCCTGCCGCTGATCCCCACCGCACCCACGCAACTGCAGAACCTGCAAGCCCAACTGGCAGGTTTGCAGGATCTCGATCTGGCGCAGATGAGCCGTGACGTGGCTGCGGTGGCTGCCGCCGCTCGCCGCCTGCTCGATGGCCCCGAGCCCGCGCGCGCACTGAAGAATGCGGCTGATGCAGCGCTGGCGGTGGAAAGCCTGGTGGCCAGCCTGCAAACGACATTGCCACGCCTGGACCGGCTGACGCGTCACGCCGAAATCACGCTGACAGCGGGCCAACTCAGCTTGCAGCAATTGGGGCAGGCGGCGCAGCAGGTGGCGGCTGCCGCTTCGCAGGTGCAGACCCTGGCCAGCCACGGGCAGCCGCTGGTGGAAGAGGTGCAGCGTGGTGCAGCCGAACTGGCGCGCGCTGCGCGGGCGTTGGGCTCGGCTGCAGATGCAGATTCAGCCTTGCGCCTGAATGCGGAACGGGCCTTGCAAGACGTGTCGCGCGCCGCGCGTGCCCTGGCCGAACTGGGCGAAACGCTGGAACGCCAGCCTGATGCGCTGTGGCGGGGTCGCGCTGCGCCGGTGCAACCCGTTCCTGCTCCGTACCCATTGCCCTGATGAGACCTGATGCCATGCCCTTCCCATCACGTCCCGGCCGGCCCTGGCTTTGTGCATGGCTCTGTTCAGCCGTGGCCCTGCTCACGGCCTGCGCCACGCCGCTTCCTGCGGTGCAGTGGCTGCGCCTGCAGGCCAACCCGCCAGACGCCGCACAAGTCAGCCGTGTCGTGTCCGGCCCAGTGCAACTGATGGGCGCTGTCGCACTGCCTGGGCATCTGGACCGCGACCCGTTGCTCGTGCCGCAAGGCTTGTCCGGCCTGCAACCGCTGGGCACCGCGCGCTGGGCCGAGCCGCTGCGCGACGCCGTGCCCCGCTTGTTGCATGCCGACCTGGCCCTGCGCCTGGGCGCCCCGGTGTGGGCGGCGCCCCTGCCGCCTGGGCTGGTGCCTGCGGTTCAACTGCGCGTGGACCTGCAGGCGCTGGACGTCGTACCAGACTTGCGCCACGTGCGTTTGCAGGCGCGCTGGACCCTGGCCGACCCACAAGGCCGTAGAGCGCCGCAAGTGTTTGAGGCCCGCTTCGACACGCCCGCTGCCGCCGTCTCCGATGCCGATGCGCTGGCACGCGCGCACCGTGCTGCGCTGTGGGAGCTGTCGGCGCGAATCGCAGCCAGCCTGGCAGCAGCGCGCTGAAAACGGCAGCGGCGAGTACCCAGCCCTCTACTTGTTCGCGGCCCTGGCCGCCGCCACCATCCTGGCCAGTTCTTCGCCGCTCTTGTAGTGCGGCACGCGCATCACCAGCCGTTTGTTGCGCTGCCAGAAGCTGTTGGTGCCCGCCACTTCGCTGGCCCAGTACTGGTCGGCCAGGCGAATATTGCCGGGCAGGTCCAACTCGAACGCGTCCTTGGAGCCCTGGCCGCCGAAGATGTAGAGCTTGCCGTCCACGATGCGCCAGGTGTCTGCATCGCCACCCCAGGGAATGGCATAGACGATGCCGTCGGCGCAGTAGCCGCCGTATTGCGGCAGGTACTTCTGCGGCGCCGCGTCAAAAAGCGCCTTGTGTTCAACGCTGGCGAAATGGAAATTCACACCTTCATGAACGCTGCTGAAAGCAAATTGGCCCTGCACGTAACGGCCCTGGGTGAAGTAGGCCACCAGGTCGGCGCCCTTGAGCATCAGGCGGTCAGCGCCGGGTGCGGCGGTGGCGTTGACCGGGCGCAGTGCGGTAGACGGGTTCTGCGCGGTCATCGCGCTGCAGCCTGCCAAAACGGGCAACAGTGGCAGCAGCAGCCACATCATCGCCAGGCGCATCAACAGGTTCTTCGATTTCATCAGGTGGTCTCGACAACGGAGCGCAAGTGGGGCGCGATGTACGGCGGGGCCAAGGCGTCCTCGGGCAGCGCGTCCAGATACGGCGCGGTCCATCCGAAAAGCTGGCTGGCTTCATCAGCGCGGCGGCGCAGGTCACGCCTGTCCATACCGCCCAAATGAATGATGGCATGGCGGTGGCTACCCAACCATTTGTAGTCCCTTTGCAAACCGTGCCCGTGCTTGGGGAAGGTGAACAGCAAGCCGTCTGCAAAGCGGGCCGCAAAGGCTGCCTTTTGGGCCGCAGTCGGCTCGGCCGGGGGCAGGGTGCGGGGGTCGAAGTGGCGGTACACCAGGCTGGCCGCAGCACCTGCCGTGGGCGCCCTGCATGGTGTCGCCAGTGGGTCTTCGCCCAAGGCCAGGGCCAGCGCCATGGCGTGGGCGTCACGGCCCTGCACCCGCAGGTACAGGTCGGCAAATTGCGAGGCCAGGCGCGGGTTGCATTCGATGACGCTGAGCCGGTCGGTGGCGGCGTCGTGGAAGAACTCCAGATTGAAGAATCCGTGGTGGTAGCCGATGGCGTTCAGGAAGCGCCGCGCCACATCCAAAGCGCGTTGCTGCACCGTGGTGCTGGCGCGGCTGGGGTGGTCCCAGCGCATGAAGCCTTGCGTGCCGGGGTACATGATGGCGTCGACCAGGCCCAGCGCGTGGATGCTGCCGTTCTGCACCCAGCCGTCCAGGTTGTACTGCGCGACGTGTTCGTCCACTGGTTCTTCCAGCAGCATGCGGTGCGCACTGCCGGCTTGCGGCAAGCGCTGGCGGCAGACGCGCTCGAACGGTTCGACCAGCCGGCGGATGACCCACAGTTCACGCCGGCCGAAGCGGGTGTGCGCCTGCAGTTCTTCGCGGTTGTCCACGCGCCTGGCCAGCACCGAAAACGCTGCTTTCACCGGCTTCACGTAGCTGGGGTAGGGCAGGCCAGGCGGGATGTCTTCACCGTAGGCAGCGGGCAGCGCCTGTGCGGGCAGATTGGCTTCGGGTGCCACCGCTTGCAATATCTGGCGCGCATACAGCTTGTGCTGCGCGGCCAGGATGGATTCAGGGCTGGCGCCAGGCAGACCCATGCGTTCTGCCACCAGGCTGGCAGCCAGCGCACCGAACTGTTCGTGGTGCGAAAGCACGGCACGCCAGCCCAGGCGGAGCCCGCGCGAGGCCTGACGGTCGGCGAAGCGTTCGATGTCGAACCACAGCAGTGCAGCATTGCTGGGGGTAGCGAACAGGTCGAAACCCGCATGGTCAAATTGCGCCTGACCCGTCAAGCGAAGCAGTGCCAGCCGGTCCCAGTCGTAAGCAAAAAGCCAGCCCGCCCGTGGCTGCGAAGCGCTCATCTGCGCAACCGCCAGCCTGCCAGCGCGGCCAGCAGCAGCAGGGTAGCTGCGGCTGCCGCGCCCCAGGCGGCTTGCCCGGTGCGCCAGGCGTCCATCAGGCTCAGGCCGGCCCACACATAGGGCAGGCTGCCCAGCGTCAAGCCCACCAGGCTGGGCCAGAAAAAACTGCGCAGCGGCATGCTGCTCAAGCCCAGCAGCGGGTTCAGGGCCGGGAAGGGCACCACCGGCAGCAGGCGCAGTGCCACCAGCCAAAGCCCGCCCTGGCTGCGCATCAGCCCGTCGAAGCGCTGCATGGGAGCGCCCCATCGGGCCTGCAACATTTGCCGCCAGCGCGTGGGTGTGCAGTGGCGGGCGATGAGAAAGCTCAGCACCGCGAACAGCGCCACATGGCCCAGCAGAAAAAGCCCAGGCTGCTGCGCTTGCCAGGCAGCGCACAACCCATGCTGCAACTGCCACCACTGCGGGTCGAATAAGGCCACAGAGCCGGCCCAGGCAGGGCCGGAGAGCATGGACAACACGGCAGAGAGCAGCGATGCGTACAAGGCAGGTCAGGTCGAAGGCGCAATTTCGGGGCAGTTTCGGAGCAGCAGTCAGTACCGACCTTTGCACCGGCCATGAACTCTAACCACCTTTAAGGGGAGACCGGCGCGGCAGAAAGACCTGCTCCAGGGCCGGGCGCAGGCAAGACACGAGTCATCGTCCTACGCTAGATGCAGGCGCGAGCGCATGGGCCGAGTCACAGGTCTGCGCCACGCTGGTAAGCCTCCAGGCACTGCCTTCTCAGCGAAAGAATATGTCATGGCCACCACCGAAAATGAACCGGGTAGGCTTGCCCCTCGCGATGCCCCAAGCGATACCTCTAGCGATTCGCCTTCAAAACCCGACGACCAGCGGGAAGCTCTGCTGGCATCGGAGCGAGCCGCCAACGCCCAGCAGCCGCGCAATTTCAAGGAAGACGCTTTGACGGACAAGATCGTCAGCGTAGAACCCGACGGCACGGGCCCCACGCCCACGAAGACTTTCGACACCGAAACCGATCGCAAGAAGGAATCGGGTCCAAGCGGCGGTTGAGCAGCAGTTTGTGCC
>JBBQXN010000089.1:0-13761 GCA_038209585.1 Burkholderiales bacterium | reverse complement strand
CCCGACCAGCTGGGCAATGGCTCACTGTTGCCCGGCACGTCTGTCGATCAGCTGGGCGCCACGCTGGGCCGCTGGCTGGGTTTGTCTGACAGCAACCTGCTGGGCATCTTTCCCAATCTGGCCCACTGGGACCCTGGCCAGCGCAACCTGGGCTTTCTGAACGCCTGATCCGGCAACGACGGCGCAAAGGTGCACGGCTAAGATGCCGCGTTCGATGTCCAGCGCTCCCAATTCAGCCCCAGCCAGCCTCAACAACGCCCAGATGGAAGCCGTGCGCCACTTGCACGGCCCCTGCCTGGTGCTGGCGGGCGCTGGATCGGGCAAGACGCGTGTCATCGTGCACAAGATCGAGCAGCTGCTGCACAGCGGCCTGCCGGCCAAGCAGATCGCCGCCATCACCTTCACCAACAAGGCTGCAGCAGAAATGCGCGAGCGTGCCAAAGCACTGGTGGGTGGCCGTGCAGCGCGCGATTTGGCGATCAGCACCTTCCACAGCCTGGGGGTGCGCCTGCTGCGCAGCGACGGCGCCGCCGCCGGGCTGAAGCCGCAGTTCAGCATCCTCGACAGCGACGACGTGCTGGGCGTGCTGCGCGACGCCGGCGGCACCACTGATGCCGCCACCGCCAAGCGCTGGCAATGGGCCATCAGCGGCTGGAAGAACCGGGGGCTCGACGCTGCGGGTGCGGCGGCCGCAGCAACCGATGCCGACGAAGTCGCTGCTGCTGCCGTGATGCAGCGCTACCAGGAACGGCTGCAGGCTTATCAGGCGGTCGATTTCGACGACCTGATCGGTCTGCCTTTGCTGCTGTTGCAACGCCATGCCGAGCTGCGCGAGAAATGGCAGGCCACTTTCGGCCATGTGCTGGTGGACGAATACCAGGACACCAACGCCGTGCAGTACGAACTGCTGAAGCTGCTGGTGGGCGAGCGCGGGCGCTTCACGGCGGTGGGCGACGACGACCAAAGCATCTACGGCTGGCGCGGCGCCACGCTGGACAACCTGAAACGCCTGCCGCAGGACTACCCGCAACTCAAGCTGATCGCGCTGGAACAGAATTACCGCAGCACCGGCCACATCTTGCGCGCGGCCAATGCCGTGATCGCCAACAACCCCAAGCTGTTCGAGAAAAAGCTGTGGAGCGAATTCGGCGACGGCGAGCCTGTGCGCTTGCTGCAGTGCGACGGTGAAGAGCACGAAGCCGAGCGCATGGTGTCGCGCATCCAGAGCCTGCGCGCGGACGATGGCAACAACAAGCTTTCCAGCTTTGCCGTTCTGTACCGCGCCAACCACCAGTCGCGTGTGTTCGAGCAAAAGCTGCGTGCCGCGCAGATTCCGTACAAGGTTTCAGGCGGGCAGAGCTTCTTCGACCGCGCCGAGATCAAGGACCTTTGCGCCTGGCTGCGGCTCCTGGTCAACCCCGACGACGACCCCGCCTTCCTGCGCGCCGTGACCACGCCCAAACGCGGCATCGGCCACCAGACTTTGCTGGCGCTGGGCGAGTTCGCGTCGAAGTGGAAGGTGAGCCTGTTCGAGGCGCTGTTCGCGCCCAGCCTGAGCATGGCGCTGAAGGGCAAGGCGGTGGACGGCCTGCTGCAGTTCGGCCGCGAGATCAACGACTTGCAGCAGCGCGCCAAGCACACCTCGGGCAGCGAGCAAGCGCGCGAACTGCTGCTCGGCTGGCTGAAAGACATCCGCTACGAGCAGCACTTGTTCGACGGCGAAGACAGTGAGAAGCTCGCGGCCGCGCGCTGGACCAATGTGCTGGACTTCATCGACTGGATGGCCAAGCGTTGCGGCGGCGACATCGTTCAAGAGACGGGTACTTTCGAGACAGAACGCCAGACCGTGCTGGAAGTGGCGCAGACCATCAGCGTCATCATCAGCCTGGCCGAGCGCGGCGACGATCAGGACGTGGTGACCTTGTCCACCCTGCACGCCGCCAAGGGCCTGGAATGGCCGCTCGTGATGCTGGTGGGCGTGAACGATGGTTTGCTGCCATTCAAGAGCGGCGACGACGAGATGACCGCCGAGCGCCTGGAAGAAGAACGCCGCCTCATGTACGTGGGCATCACCCGCGCGCGCCAGACCTTGCTGGTGAGCACACTGCGCCGGCGCAAGAAAGGCCGTGACACGGTGCAGGGCGTGCCCAGCCGTTTCATCAAGGAAATGAAGCTGGATGAAGCGGTGGACAAGGGCGACCCGCGTGAGCGGTTGAAAAAGCTGCGCGACGCGATGGCGGCCAAGGCCAGCGGGGCTGCGGCGCCGCTGTGAAAGCGCAAGTCCGGCGTCCGCCACGGAAGCCGCAGACAGGTCGCCTCGGGCTTCACATTCCCTTGAACAGCCCCGTGTAGCTGCGGCTGACTTCCAGCTTCTGGTGGTGACCTTTGACGCTGACGATCTGGCGCCCGCGAAAGTCGCGCGCCACGCCCGCAATCGCTTTCACCGCCACCAGGGTACTGCGGTGAATCTGCCAGAACAGCGCAGGGTCCAGCTCGTCCACCAGTTCCTTGATCGGCTTGCGAATCAGGGCTTCGACCTGCGCCGTCTGTACGCGCGTGTATTTTTCGTCGCTGACGAAGAACAGCACATCTTCCACAGGAATCATCTGGATCGTCTGCCCCACCGTGGCCTGAATCCATTGCAGGTAGCTGGCAGCCTTGCCCGGGCTGAGTTTCAATGACAGCTCGTGCAGCAGTTGCTGCATGGGCCGGCCCGGCGATTCGGGCTCGCCGCCGGCTTGGCGCACGGCCAGACGTTCCTTCAAGCGCTGCACGGTCAGCTGCAGGCGCTCGCGCTCGGCGGGCTTGAGCACATAGTCGACCACGCCTTGCTCGAAGGCTTCCACCGCGTACTGGTCATAGGCAGTGATGAAGACGATTTCTGGCAGCAAGACTTCGTCTTCGTCTTCGTCTTCGTCTGCCGTTCCGTCAGCTTCGTCGCGTGGGCCCAGCTGAGCGATCTGCCGCGCGGCGTCCACACCCGTCAGGCCGGGCATGCGGATGTCGAGGAAGACGATGTCGGGCCGGTGTGCATCGACCAGTTGCACGGCTTCCAGGCCGTTCTTGGCCTCGGCGACGATTTCCAGCTCTGGCCAGACTTCAGCCAGGCGCGCGCGCAACTGATCGCGCATCAGCCGTTCGTCGTCGGCCAGCACGGCAGTGGGGTGAGGTGTGGTTTCCATGGCGCGATGCTACGTTCAGGCGAGCAGCAGCCAGGCGAAGCCGCCCAGCAACAGCAGGGGCGACATCAGCAAGACCAGCACCAGCAACACGGGCAGGGCCACCAGCCCCAGCACGAGGCCGACCACCAGCAACAAACCCATCAGCACGGCGCCCAGCACCATGGGCAGGAACACGGCCAGCATCAACAGCAGTAAGCCGCAGAGCAGGGCCGCGCCCACAGCCCAACCGATCAAGTCACCCAGGCCCTCCGCCCCCCACGGCTGCCCGTTGACCGTGATGTCGAAGGCTTGCGCGCCCAGCCCCAGCCCCAGCCCCAGACCCATTTCATGGCCTTCGTGCCACAGCGCTTGGCCCAGATGCAGCCCGCCCCAGACCAGAAGAGCGAACGTGGCAAGCCAAGCGCCAGCCCACAGCCAGCGGCGTGGTCGGCTGCGGCGCGGCGTGGTTGAGACAGTGGGTGATGAAACGGCAGCGGACATGATGGTTTCCTGACATGCAAATGTGTTGCTCGATCAACCGCCCACGCCTTCAACCGGCTTGTAGGGCACGCTGATGGTCACCAGCGTGCCGCTGGGTTGGTTGGCGGCGACGGTCAGCGAAGCGCGGGCGCCGTACAGCAGTTGCAGCCGCTCGCGGATGTTGGCCAGGCCCACGCCCGTGCCGGCGGTGGCAGCACGGCCGAAACCCAGGCCGGTGTCGGTCACGCTCACAGCCAGCTTGCCGTGCATCACTTCTGCGGCCACGCGCAGGCTGCCGCCCTCGGCCTTGGGTTCCAGCCCGTGCTTGATGGCGTTTTCCACCAGGGTCTGCAACATCATGGGCGGGAACTCTGCCGACAACAGACCGTCGGGTACGTTCACTTGAGTCGTCAGCCGTTCTTCCATGCGCACCTTCAGAATTTCAAGGTACGGCCTGATCACGGCCAGCTCACGCCCCAGGTCGCGCACGCCCTGGGTGCCGCCGTTGACGCCGCTTTGGCCGTTGGCCTCGCGCATGGTGGGCATGCTGGCGCGCAGCAGGGCGATCAGGTTCTTCTGCATCTGGCTGGCGCGCGGCGGGTCGGTTTCGATCAGGTGGTCGATGCTGGCCAGGGTGTTGAACAGAAAGTGCGGCTCCACCTGCGCCTGCATGGCTGCCATGCGCGCTTCCACCACTTGGCGCTTCAGCGATTCGGCTTCGGCCGTTTCGGTGGCTTGCGCGGCCTTCACCTCGGCCTGCACGCGTCCTTTGTAGGTGATCTTCAGGATCAGCGATGCCAGCACCCACAGAAGACTGAGGTTCATCATCAGGTCGCCCGGGCCCACGCGGGTGGTGCGTGTGCGCGGGCCGCGCAGTTCTTGCGTGATGTCCTCGATGACTTGCTGCGCGTCGCGTCGCGCCTGTTCTGCGTCGCGTGCGGCTTGCTCGGCATCGCGCTTGGCTTCACGCACGGCATCTGCCATCTCGCGCCGGGCTTCGTCGATGGCTTCCCGAAAAACGCCCGCGTCCACAGCAGACGGCAGGATTTTCTGCAAGCTTTCGGCCGCCGAGGCGATGGTGTCTGCAGCGCGCGCTGCATCCGAAGCCGCTGCCTGTGCCACCGACGCGGCTTCCATGGCTGGCTTGGCGGTGATGCGCACGCCGTCCTTGCCGATGCTGATATTCACGCCGCTGCCGTCGCCAGGCTTCATCCCCGGCGGGATGTCGATGTGCACGCCCGGGCCGCTGCCTTCTTTGGCGGGCTGGATCGGGGGTTCGGTCGCCTTGGCCGCCTTTGCTGCCTTGGCTGGTTCGACAGGTTCGACAGGCGCACGCGGCGGCCGTGGCGGCAGGACCACCCGCGGCGCCGGGTCCAGCGTTTGCGTGATGCGCCAAGTGAAGGGCGGCAAGTCGTGCAGGATGGCTGCCGTGATCACCAGCAGCAGCGACAGCACGAAGAACCGTTTCCAGCTGATTCCCACCAGCCAGTTGGCGTAGACATGGAACCAGCGCAAGGCCGTGGCAGAAAACGACTGCCATCGCGCACGCCAGGGCGATGGCGCGGTGCTGTTTGAGCCGGGAGGCACCGGTGCGTTCATGAGCGGTCTGCTTCTTCGTGGGGCTTGGCCGAAAGGCCGATGTTGTGCACTCTACGCAGTGTCGGCGCGGGCGCCAGCGCCGCACGATGCACTGCGCTGGCCCGGGCACAGGCTGCGTGGCAGTGCGACAGGTGTGCGACAGGCGTGCGCCAGGCCGGAGCCGGTTTGTTTCAGCTGCCGAAAAGCTCGCCGCGCGCGGCCTGTGTGATGGCTGCCACGCAAGGGTGGTGGATGCGGCGCTCGACCGAGATGGCGTAGAAGCTTTCGATCAACTCGTCGCTGCTTCCCAGCACCTGCACGCCGTACTGCTGCGCCGTCTGCGTTTCCACCACGCTGGGCGAGATGAAGACGCCGCGCCCTTCGCGTCCGAAAGCCTTCATCAGCGCACCGTCGTCGAACTCGCCTATCACCCGGGGTTGCAGGCGATGCCGCTGCAGCCAGGCGTCGAACTGCGTGCGCACTGAAGATGCCGGGCTGGGAATCAGCATCGGCGCACCGTTCAGGCATTCAGGAAACGGCCCTTCGAGCCGCATTGCCAATGCGGGTGCGGCAAAGAAGCTCATCTTCGAGCTGCCCAGTGCGTGATTGAAGGCTTTCACGCTGACCTTGCGCGACACTGGCTCGTCGGCAATCACCAGGTCCAACCGGTGCAGCGCGAGTTCGGCCAGCAGGTCGGCGAATTTCCATTCGTGGCACACCATGTGTACCGGTTCAGGCAGATTGAGTGCCGGCTCCAGCAGGCGGTAAGCCACGGGCTTGGCCACCGAATCGGCCACACCGACGCGGAATTCGATCGGCTTGGGGCCGTCGTGGCGCTGGTCGCGCAAAGCGGCTTCGAGCTCGCCGCCCAGGGTGAAGATGTCTTCTGCATAGCCCAGCGCCACGCGGCCGTCTTCGGTAAGTTCAAGTTCACGCCCCTTCTTGCGAAACAGCTTGCGGCCCAGGCGGTCTTCGAGCAGTTTGATCTGGCTCGACAGCGTCTGTGGCGTGGTGTAGAGCTGGTCGGCGGCGCGCGTCAGGCCCCCGGCCTTGGCCGTGGCCCAGAAGTATTGAAGGTGCTTGTAGTTCATGCGGGTTCCTACGGAGAAAAGGCCGGGGAAAGCCAAAGCTTCGAAAAAAACGAAGTTTAATAACCTGAAAACTCGAATTTACGCTCGTTGTTACCGGCCCTACATTGCGTACTGTCGCTGCCACCCCGGCACCATTCACAGCCCTGCTGACCATTGAAGGAGCAAGCCATGCGCATGTCCACCAAAGGCCGTTACGCCGTCAACGCCATGATCGATCTGGCCCTGCGCCAAGCCCACGGTCCCGTGGCTCTGGCTGCCATTGGCGCCCGCCAGGGTGTTTCGCTGTCCTATCTGGAACAGCTGTTTGCCCGCCTGCGCCAGCAGGGCATGGTTGTCAGCACACGCGGGCCGGGTGGCGGCTACACGCTGGGCCGTTCGTCTGACGACATCTCGGTGGCCGACATCGTTTTCGCTGTCGATGACGCGGCTGAAAGTGCTGGTGAAGATTCCGGCCCGTCGCGCGAGCTCTGGCTGCGCCTGAACCAGGTGATGCACGAGCAGATGTCGCAAGTGGCCCTGAGCAGCCTGGTGGCTGAGCAGCAAGCCAAGGGCGTGACCATCGAGATCAGCGCGCCGCGTCGTGCCGAGCCGGTCAAGCCCCTTCCCAAGCCCATGACACCGCGGGCACCGAATTCGGTGTTTGCCTTCGGGCGATCCTTCGCCCGTTGAAAAGAAGCTTTTAGCGGCGAACGCCTTCGACCTGCACCAGCAGGCGAATACGGTCGCCAATGAACGGCAGGCCGAAGTTCAGGCCGAAGCTGCTGCGCTGGAATTCGGCCTCGAAGTCGCCGCCGCAGACTTCACGTCTCAGGCGCGCGTCATCGCGGCAGACAAAGCGTGTGGAGAACAGTGACAGCGGCTGACTTCGGCCGCGAAAGCTGAATTCGCCGCGCACTTCAGCCAGCTTGTCGCCTTCGAAACGAAAATTGCGGGCAACGAAAAAGGCTTCTGGGTACTCCTCGCTGGCCAGTATGTCGGCTTCACGCAGCCGCGCATTGAATACCAGCAACCCTGTGTCGACGGCTGTGGTGCCGATACGCAGCCCAACCTCGCCCCTTTGCGCCGCGCGGTCCAGCACCACTTCACCCGCCACGCCGTTGAAGCGCCCGCGAATGGTCGACGTGTTGAAGTGCAGCACCTCGAAAGTCACCGAACTGTGTGCGGGGTCCAGCTGATAGACCACCGGTTCCGCATGCAGCCCGGGCGCCAGAGAAAAGGCCGCCACCATCAGGCAGCGCGCCGCCCATCCTGCCTGGTGCTTCATTGGCGAATGGCTTCGGCCTGCACCACCAGCCGAACTTCATCGGGGATGCCGAAGTTCAGACCGTAGCCCATGCCCCAATCGCTGCGCTTGATGGTGGTGGCGAAGTCGCCGCCGCAAACCTCGCGTTTGAACAGGGGGTTCATGTAACAGTTGAAGCGGCTGGCCGTCAGCGTCACCGGGCCGGTTTTGCCCAGCAGGCTCAGGCTGCCGGTAATGGTCTTGACTTGGTCGCCGTCGAAGTTGAAGCGGTCGGCCGTGAAGCGCGCCGCAGGGTGTTTTTCGACATCGAAGAAGTCGGCGCCCTTCAAATGCTTGTCGAAAGTCGGGATGCCGCTGCTGATGGACGTGGTGTCTATCGTCAGTTCCAGCTGGCCGCTGCGCCCGGCGCGGTCGAACTGCACACTGCCTTCTTTCTTGTCGAAGCGGCCGCGCACAGTAGACGTGCCGAAATGCAGCACCTCGAAGGTGACGAAGGTGTGGGTCGGGTCCAGCTTGTAGCTCGCGGCTTGCGCCTTGGCGGGCGCTTGCGCCATGGACAGCAAGGCCAAGCTGGCAGCAGCGAAGATGGTTTTCATGGGATTTTTCCTGAACGTTGTGTAGAGAGCATCAAAGCGGCGCCAGTCCGGTCAGCTTCAGCTTGAACTGCACCAGTACGTCGTTGGCCAGCAGCGAGGTGTCCGCCCATTCGGCTTCACCGATTTTGAAGTCCAGCCGCTGGATGGTGAAGCTGCCGCTGGCCGTGCTGACCAGGCTTGGCCCGCTGCCCGTTTGCGCCAACTGAACCGGCACCACGATGTCGCGGCTGGCGCCCTTGATGTCGAGCTTGCCGCTGACTTGAAAACGGCCGGCACCGGCGGCCTGGATGGCGGTTGACTTGAAGGTGGCTTTTGGAAAACGGGCCGCTGCCAGCCAGGTGGCTTTGGGCACTTCGCCGTCGAGTTCCGGGGCGCCGAAGCCAGCGCTGGCGGTATCGATCTCAAAACGCACGCTGCCGGCGGCGGGCGACTTCGGGTCCAGCGCAATCTGCACTGAGAATCGGCCAAAGCGCCCCTCTACAGGCACGCCCATCTGGCGCGTGGTGAAGCGGATCTCGCTTTCCTTCGGCACCAGTTGCGCCGCAGTCTGGGCCAGCGCCGGGGCGGCTGCAGCCAGCAAGACGGCCGAAAAAAAGAATGGCCTGCAGTTGAACCGTACGCGAGATGTCATGGTGTGCTTTCTCGGTGTTGCCCAGGCAGCATGCGCCGCAGCAGCCCGTCGTGGTCGATGAACTGGTGCTTCAGCGCTGCTGCCACGTGCAGGCCTATCGTCAGCGCCAGCCCCCAGGCCAGCAGTTCATGGGTTTCCTTCAACGCGCTGGCCAGGGATTTGTCCACGGGAACGAAATCGGGCAGCGGCAGCACGCCGAACCAGACCACCGGGAATCCTGCGGCCGAGCTGTAAGCCCAGCCGGCCAGGGGCACAGCAAAGAACAACACATACAAGCCCAGATGCGCTGCTTTCGAAGTGCGCGCTTGCCAGGTCGGCATGGGTTGCTGTGCCGGTGGCCGGTGCGTCAGACGCCAAAGCAGCCGGGCGGCCGAGAGCACCAGAATCGTCACCCCCGCCCACTTGTGCCAGTTGTAGAGCTTCAGCTTCAACGGCGACAACGGCAGATCAGACATGTACAGGCCCACACTCAGCGAACCGATGATCATCAAAGCCAGTAGCCAGTGCAGGCCGATGGCGGTCAGCGTGTAGCGCGGGTGATAGCGCGGGTGGGCAGGGCGCGGGGTTGGCATGGCACACAGTATGTGCGCCTGACTGCGGCCCGGCGTTCAAGTGGATTCACCGCCGCGCGCAGCGGCCGTGAATCGACAGCTTCAGGTGTCGGCTTCGTTGCGCGCTTGCCAGAGATCGACCAAGGCCATGCCGATGCCGATGCTGACCACGACGATCAGCGAAGGCTCTTGCACCTTGACGATGATGGCGATGAGAAATGCGCTCAGGAGTCCGGCGCCTAGGAGACCAAAAACCAGCTTCATGGATGTTTCCTCATGCTCGTTTTCAAGGGGCGGCCTGGGCAGCTTGAACGGTCTGCACCAGCCAGCGCGCCGTGCGCAACAGTCGCGCGTCGTCGCCACGCCGGCCCACCAGCTGCACGCCCAGGGGCAGGCCGTTTTCGCCGTGCAGCAGCGGCAGGCTCAAAGCAGGCATGCCCAGGAAGGTCCACAGCGTACACATCAGCGGGTCGCCGGTGGTGGCCAGGCCTTCTGGCGCAGTGCCCAGGGTGGCGGGGGTCAGGATGGCATCAAAGTGCTCGAACAGGTTGTCGAATCCTGCCAGCAAGTAAGGCACGCGGTCCAGCGCTTGCCTGTAGTCAACAGCGCTGACGCCGCGCCCGCGTTCAATTTGATCGCGCAGCGAAGCCGAGAGCTGTTCGCGCCCACGGTCGTATTCGATGACGAATGAGCCGGCGATGTCGGCTTCCATCACCGTGCGATGCCAGCCGATGGCATCAGCTGCGGCTGCGGGCAGCTCGAACGGTGCCACGCGGCCGGCCAGCAGTTCAAGCAGTTCGCTGAAAGCGGCCTGTGCGTCGGGCGCTACACGGTCCCAGAACGGGGTTTGCACCCAGGCCAGCGTGGGCGGCAGTGGCGGCTCGGCCCGAGCCATGCGCAGCAGTGGTGGCGCGGCGCGCAGCAGGCTTTTGGGGTCTTCGGCGTCGTGCCCGGCCAATGCTTCTGCCAGCAACGCCACATCGTCCAGCGTGCGCCCGAATACGCCCACGCTGTCCAGCGCAGGCGACTGCCTGAGCACGCCAGTGCGCGCGATGACGCCGGCGCTGGGCTTGAAGCCGAACACGCCGCAAAACGCCGCCGGGCGGATGACCGAGCCATTGGTTTGCGTGCCCACGGCCAGCGGCACCATGCCGGCTGCCACGGCGGCGGCTGAACCGCTGGAAGAGCCTCCAGGCGTATGGCTGAAGTGGTACGGATTGCGCGTCTTGCCCGGGCTGTAGGTGGCGAGTTCAGTGGTCACCGTCTTGCCCATCACCAGGCCGCCGGCGGCACGCAGGCGCTTCACCAGGCTGGCATCGGTGTTGGGCGCGCGCCCGGCATGCAGGGGTGTGCCGTCTTCGGTGGGCATGTCTGCCGTGTCGATGATGTCTTTCAGCCCCACTGGCAGGCCGAAGAGCAGACCCGGTGGATCGCCTAGCGCGCGGTCGTCGTCGGCGCGCTGGGCTTGCCCCAGAAAGTAGGCGCGGTCCAGATGCGCCCAGGCCTGCACTTGCGGCTCGACTTCGTCCACGCGGGCAAGCAGGGCTTGCGCGTAGTCCGTGACCGAAGCCTCGCCGGCCAGCAGACGGCGCTGGGCTTCTGTGGCGCTCAGCGCGATCAGGGTGTGGGCGTCCAGAGTCATCGCTTCAGCGGTTGCCGTACAGCACGTCGGGCAGGTACTCGGTCATGGCCGGGAAGATGTAGATCGAGGCCATGGCGACGAACACCATCGAGACGAAGGGCAGGCAGCCTTTGAAGATGGTTGAAAGCAGCACCTCCTTCGGCGCCACGCCCTTCAGGTAGTAGGCCGACATGGCCATGGGCGGCGTCAGGAACGAGGTCTGCAAATTCAGCGCCACGAGGATGCCGAAGAAGATCGGGTCGACGCCGAAGTGTTCCAGCAGCGGCAGGAAGATGGGAACGAAGATGATGATGATCTCGCTCCATTCCAGCGGCCAGCCCAGCACGAAGATGATGAGCTGAGTCAGCAGCAGGAAGGTGACGGTGTTCAGGTTGAGCCCGAGCACGAAGTCCTTGATCACGCTTTCGCCGCCCAGGTAGCTGAAGATCGACGAGAACAGCCACGAGCCGATGAACAGGTAGCACACCATGGCCGAGGTGCGCGCCGTCAGGTACACGGCTTCGCGCAGCTTGCCCCAGGTCATGGCGCGGTAGGCCACAGCCAGGATCACCGAGCCCAGGGCGCCAATGGCCGCCGCTTCGCTGGGCGTCGCCAGCCCGAAGAGGATGGCACCCAGCACCGACATGATCAACACGGCCAGCGGCAAGAAGGCCCTGGCGAGCAGCCAGACGACTTCGAGGAAGCCCATGCGGCCTTGGTCATCCGGCAAGCGCGGCATCAGCTGCGGGCTGATGATGGCGCGCACGATGACGTAAGCCATGTACAGGCCAGCCAGCAGAAAACCCGGAAGCAGCGCGGCGGCATACAGCTTGACCACCGAGACGCCGGCCGTGGCGCCGTAGACGATGAGCATGATCGACGGCGGGATCAGGATGCCCAGCGTGCCGCCGGCGCAGATCACCCCGGCAGAGATGCTCTGGTCGTAACGCGCCTTCAACATCGCCGGAAAGGCCAGCAAGCCCATCAGCGTAACCACGGCACCGACGATGCCCGTGGCCGTGGCAAACAGCGTACACGTCACCAAGGCAGCGATGGCCATGGCCCCGGGCACTCTGCGGAATGCGACCTGCAGGCTCAGGAACAGCTTGTCCAGGATGTTGGACCGCTCGATCATGTAACCCATGAACAAGAACAGCGGGATGGCGACAAGGATGTCGCTGTTCATCACGCTGAAGGTGTTCTGCGTCAACAGGTAGAAGACGCGGTTGTCGAAGAAACTCTCGTCGGGGGTGAAGTAGGCGTAGAAGCCGAAGCCCACACCCATCGCCATCAAGGTGAAGGCGATGGGGAACCCCAACATGATGATGAAGATGAACAGGCCCAGCATCAGCAGGGCGAGTTGGGGATCGGTCATGCGCCTGCTCCTGGCTGGTCAGCGGGCTTGGCGTGGGTTTTCCGCAATTGGTCCTCTAGTTCTTCGATGTCGTGCATGCGTGCGGGCCATTCGCCTTCTTGCAGGCAAATCACGGCGCGCAGGATCTCTGCAATGCCTTGCAGCGTCAGCAAAATGCCAGCGGCCGGGATCAGCAGCTTCAACGGCCAGATAGGCACGCCCACGGGGCTGTTGACGCTGACCTCACTGATCAGATACGAGTCGTGGCCATAACCCCAGCCAGCAATGATCATGGCCAGCACGCCTGGGAAGAAGAACAGCAGGTACAGCACGATTTCCAGGCTGGCCTGGGTGCGCGGTTTCCAGCGCCGCTGGAAGATGTCGGCACGCACATGGCCACCGCGTGACAGCGTGTAGGCACCCGACATGATGAACAGCGCGCCGTAGAGGATGTAGCTCAGGTCGAAGGCCCAGCTGGTGGGGTCTCGCAGCGCATAGCGCACGAAGACCTCGTAGCTGACGCCCAGCGTGAGGATGACGATGCACCACGCAAAAGCGTGGCCCACCGACTTGCTGAGCAAGTCGATGGTCTTGATGACGGCACGAAGCATGTCGCTGTCCTTCTACCCAGATTCAATCTGGTTCTAAGCGGCCTTTGAACAGAAAGAAGGGAGGCATGCGGGCCTCCCTTCAGTTTGGCGGCGGGCCGTGGTGGCGATCAGCCCAGGCCGGGCACCTTGCCATGCACATGCTCATAGCCCAGCTGATAGTCAGCTGTGTTCAGATAGTGGTAGCGGCCGATGCGCTTGGCCCAGGCCATCTGGCTGTCGTAGACCTTCTTGAACCACGGATCTTCAGACGTCATCTTCTTCGTCACGGCGTCCCAGGCTTTCAGCTGATCGGTGAAGACCGCCTTGGGCGTGCGGCGCACGTTGACCTTGTCCTTGGAGATCAGCTCGTCCAGATCGCGCGAGTAGTTGTCCATCGCGGTGTTGAAGTTGGACGTCGAAGCCGCTTCTGCGGCGTAGCGCAGGATGGCCTGCAGGTCTTTGGGCAGCGAGTCGTGCTTCTTCTTGTTGAAGACGATCTCGAAAAACTCCATCGACTGATGGTAGCTCCCCATCATGTACCACTTGGCCACGTCTTGAGCGCCGAAGCGGCGGTCAGAGGTGGGGTTGTTGAACTCGAAAGCCTCGATCACGCCGCGGTCCATGGCCGGCACGATCTCGCCGCCCGGCAGTTGCGTGACCTTGCAGCCGACTTCCTGCATCAGGTCGGCGGCCAAGCCCACGGTGCGGTATTTCAGACCCTTCAGGTCGTCCGCCGTCTTGATCGGCTTCTTGAACCAGCCGAGTGGCTGGGTGGGCATCGGCATGGCGAAGTAGCCAACCACGTCGAGGTTGATCTTCTTCAGCAGCTCCTGGTACATCTCCAGGCCGCCGCCGCGGTAGATCC
>JBBQXN010000088.1:0-13921 GCA_038209585.1 Burkholderiales bacterium | reverse complement strand
CCGTGTGGCGCCTTTGCCGCGATAGGGTGTCTTCCAGAACCAGGCCAGGAGCGAACGCAAAAGCAACTGCTGCACCAGGCTCATGTGCGGGTGCGGCGGCATCTCGAAAGCGCGCAGTTCCAGCAGGCCCAGGCGGCCGGTGGGGCCGTCGGGGCTGTAGAGCTTGTCGATGCAGAACTCGCTGCGGTGGGTGTTGCCCGTCACGTCCACCAGCAGGTTGCGCAAGCTGCGGTCGATCATCCAGGGCGGCACCTGTCCATGCGCGGCCAGTTGCTGGTCGATCTGGTTGAGCGCAATTTCCACTTCATAGACCTGGTCGTCGCGTGCTTCATCGAAGCGCGGCGCCTGGCTGGTGGGGCCGATGAACATGCCGCTGAACAAGAAGCTCAGTGACGGGTGGTTGTGCCAGTAGGTGAGCAGGCTGCCCAGTACATCGGGGCGGCGCAGAAATGGGCTGTCGGCCGGCGTGGCGCCGCCGAGCACGAAGTGGTTGCCGCCGCCGGTGCCGGTGTGGCGGCCGTCGAGCATGAATTTCTCTGCCGACAAGCGCGTCTGGTGCGCGGCTTCATACAGAAATTCGGTGTGGTCCACCAGTTCTGCCCAGTTGTGCGCCGGGTGGATGTTGACCTCGATCACGCCCGGGTCGGGTGTCACCTGCAGCAGCTTCAGGCGCGGGTCACGCGGCGGCGGGTAGCCTTCCAGCACGATCTTCACACCTTGCTCGGCGGCCTGCGCTTCCAGCGCGGCCAGCAGTTCCAGGTAGTCCTCCAGGAACTTCAGAGGGGGCATGAAAACGTAGAGCATGCCGCTGCCCTTGCCGCCCTCGCCGCCCTGCTGGCGTTCGGCCTGACTTTC
This sequence comes from Burkholderiales bacterium, assembly GCA_038209585.1. Lineage (GTDB taxonomy): Bacteria > Pseudomonadota > Gammaproteobacteria > Burkholderiales > Burkholderiaceae_C > Rubrivivax. The sequence goes on along the minus strand of JBBQXN010000088.1, from coordinate 13,066 downwards.
TGCCTTCGGTCCGTTCGCGCGCTGCGGGTCGCGCACTTCCACGCTCAACGCGGTGCGGGTCAATTCGCCAGCCGACTCGTAGCGGTCGGGCGACTTCAGCGGATCGCGCGGGAAGGCCTCAGTGGGGGGGTGTTCCGTGCCGGCGCGCGCCACGGCAGGGCCAGAGCGGCCAAGCTCGGCGCCCGCCACCTGCGTGCGCAGCATGGCGTGATGGGGCAGCTCACCGCGCGGCGCAAACGGGTCTTGCGCCATCGTCCAGGGCATGTCGCCCTTGGCCGCCCAGGCTTGCGAATCCAGCGGCAGGCGGTAACCCATGGGCGAATCGCCGGGGATCAGGAACATGCGGTCGTCGCGCAGGAACCAGGGCCCCGTGACCCAGGCCGGGCCGGCCAGGGCCACATTCCATTCACGCTTGAGGGGCAGCACATAGCCCACCGGCGTGTCCAGCCCCTGGCTGAAGACGCGGCGCAAACGGGCGCGCTCCATTTCGTCTTCCAGCCGCGAATCGAAGGGGTCCACGTTCACCGGCAGCCGGCGTTCGCGCCACAGGTAGTAGTAGGTGTCCTCATAACCCGGCTGCACGAACTGCGGGTCCAGACCCAGGCGGCGCGTCAGGCCGGTGAGGAAGGTGTTGGCGTCTTCGCTGGTGTACTGGTGCGCGTCGCGTTCATCGGCGAACAGGCTGGGGTCTTGCCAGCAGGGCTGGCCGTCGGTGCGCCAGCAGATAGACAAGGCCCAGCGCGGAAGCTGTTCACCCGGATACCACTTGCCCTGGCCGAAATGCAGGAAGCCGCCTTGGCCGTATTTGGCCAGCAGGCGCTGCACCAGTTCAGTGGCATAGCCGCGCTTGGTGGGGCCCAGAGCGTCGGTGTTCCATTCGGCCGCGTCGCGGTCGCCCACGGCCACGAAGGTGGGCTCGCCGCCCATCGTCAGGCGAACATCTTGCGCCAGCAACTGCGCATCCACCGCCTCGCCCAAGGCGTCGATGGCCTGCCATTGCTCGGGCGTGTAGGGTTTGGTCACGCGCGGGCTCTCGTAGATGCGCGTGACTCTCATTTCATGCGAGAACTCGACCTCGCATTCGTCCACGGCGCCAGAAATGGGCGCGGCACTCGACGGCTCAGGCGTGCAGGCCACGGGGATGTGGCCTTCACCGGCGAGCAGGCCTGAGGTCGGGTCCAGGCCCACCCAGCCTGCGCCAGGCAGGAAGACCTCGCACCAGGCATGCAGATCGGTGAAATCCACGTCGGTGCCCGAAGGCCCGTCCAACGCTTTCACGTCGGGCCGGAGCTGGATGAGATAGCCCGATACGAAACGCGCGGCCAGCCCCAGATGGCGCAGCAACTGCACCAGCAGCCAGCCGGTGTCGCGGCAGGAACCGCTGGCATTCGTCAGCGTGACTTCAGGCGTCTGCACGCCCGGCTCCATGCGGATGAGGTAGGCGATGTCACCCTGCAGCCGCTGGTTGATGGCGACGATGAAGTCGTTGGTGGGCATCGGCTCTTTCGAGACACTTTCCACCAGCGCCTTGAACTTCGGCGTCAGCTCGCCTTTTTCCAGATACGGCGCCAGCTCCTGCGCCAGCTCGGTGCTGTACTTGAAGGGGAAGGTCTCGGCTTCAGGCTCCAAAAAGAAATCGAAGGGGTTGAGCACCGACATCTCGGCCACCAGGTCGATGGTGACCTTGAACTCTGCCGTCATCTCCGGAAACACCAGCCGCGCCTGGTAGTTGGCGAAGGGGTCCTGCATCCAGTTGACGAAGTGGTCCACCGGCTCTACCCGCATCGAGTAGCTGATGATGGGTGTGCGGCAATGCGGCGCCGGCCGCAGCCGAACGACCTGCGGCGACAGGTTCACGCGGCGGTCGTAGCGGTAATGCGTGACATGGTTCAGCGCGACATGGGTGGACACAGTGTTCGGCTCCTGCGCAGCACAACATGGGTGCGGCTTGATGTGATGGTTTGCATGCTCCGGGCCATCCGGGCCCTGAACGCGTGGATCAACGCCGCGTTCAGCGGGCGGCGTCTATCTGTCCTGCATGATGCCAGTACCGTGCGCGCTGAGTCCGCGTGCATGTACCGCCCTGGGCTGTGGACCATATGAAGCCGCCGCAGAAGTCACTGCGCACGACCGCGATGCCCCGCGTCTGGTAGCGCGCCAGCACAGCAGGCGCCGGGTGGCCATAGCGGCTGCGGTAAGCCGCCTGGACCACGGCAGTGTGCGGCGAAACAGCGTCGATGAAAGCAGCGGTGCTGCTGGTGCGGCTGCCGTGGTGGGGCACCAGCAGGATGTCGCTGCGCAGCGCCGGGCCCAGGCGTTGCACCAGGTCAGCTTCTTGGGCGGCTTCGATATCGCCAGTGAGCAGCACGCTGTTGCGCTGGCCCGGACCATGACCCTGACCCTGACGTACGCCCTGAACCCGCAACACGCAGCTCATGGGGTTGGGCCGGCCTGGAGCGGCGTAACTGCCAGGCGACGGGTGCAACACCTCGAATTGCACACCGTCCCAAACCCAGTGATCTCCGGCCAGACAGGAGCGATGGGGCAGACCGCTTTGCAGCAGCGGGTGGCGCACTGGCAGCGACGTGCTCATGGCGCGCACGGGCAGGCCTGCCAGCAGGCTGGCTGCACCACCCACGTGGTCGGTGTCACTGTGGCTGAGCATCAGCAGGTCGATGTGGTGTTCACCGCGGGCGCGCAGCAGGGGCAGCAGCACGCGGCTGCCGGCGTCCGTGTCAGGTCCGTAAGCCGGGCCGGTGTCGTAGACCAGCAGATGCTGGCGCGTACGCACCAGCACGGCGGTGCCCTGGCCGATGTCGGCGGCCAGCAGCTCGAAGTGGCCGTCTGCCGGGCGTGGCACGGCGGGCAGCAGCAGCGGCAGCATCAAGGGCAGGCTGGCCAACCGCAGCCGCCAGGGCAGCGGCAACACCGCCAGCAGCGCGCCCAGCAGGCCAGCGGCCACAGCCCAGGGCGGCGCGGCTGCGGCCGTCCACAGCGCCAGCGGCCATGCAGCCAGCCAATGCAGAAAAAGGGACAGGCCCTGAACGGCCCAGGCCGCCAGCGTCCACAGCGGCGGCAGCACGGCACCCAGCATCGCCAGCGGCGTGATGAGCAAGGTCACCAGCGGAATGGCGACCAGGTTGGCGGCAAAGCCCACCAACGACAGCTGCTGGAAGAACAGCATCGACAAAGGCGCCAGGCCCACTGTGGCCACTGCCTGCGTGCGAAACCCTGCCACGGCAGCTTCACGCAGACGTGCAAGCCGGCCTTCGGGCGGGATGGCAAGCTGCCGCTGCGCCGGATCGGCCGCCACCAGCAGCCCCACGGCCACGAAGGACAGCCAGAAACCCGGCTGCAGCAGCGCCCAGGGGTCGAGCGTGGTGACCACCACGGCCGCCACCAGCAGCACCACGGGCAGTGGCCAGCGCAGGCCCAGGCTGCGCAGCAAGACGACGGTGGCGATCATCCACACCGTGCGCTGCGCCGGCACGCCCCAGCCTGCCAGCAGCGCATAGGCTGCAGCCATCGCCAGCCCGCCCCAGCGCGCTGCCAAGGGCGCCGGCACAGCCAGCATCAAGCGTGGGCTGCGCCGCCACAGCCAGCCGATGACGCCGCCAGCGGCCCAGGCAAACATGGTCACGTGCAGGCCAGAGATGGACATCAGATGCGCCACACCGGTGATGCGGAACAGCTCCCAGTCGGCGCGCTCGATGGCCGCCTGGTCGCCCACTACCAAGGCCGCCAGCACGCCGGCGCTGGCGGCATCATCGACCTGCCGGCCGATGGCATCGCGCAGCGCCTGGCGTGCACGCTGCACCGGGGCTGCGGCGCTGGTTTCGATGCGGCGGTTCACCGAGCCCGGCACCGCGCGCACGCTGCCGGTGGCGCGTATGCCGCGTTCCCACAACCACAGTTCCAAGTCGAAGCCATGCGGGTTCAGGCTGCCGTGGGCACGCTTCAGGCGCACGGTGAGCTGCCAGCGGTCGCCGGCGCGCAGGTCTTCGCCGGCACTGAAGATCAGGGATTCGCCGTCGAAGCCGCGGTACCAGCCCAGGCTCAAGCGCTGCGGCACGTGCACAGGCGCGCCGTCGAGCGTGGCAGCCTCGGTCTCGAACACAAAACGCGTGCCTTGCAGGCTGGCACGCGGCAGGTCGGCCACCACGCCGGTGACCAGCAAGTCGCGCCCTTCCAAAACCGCAGGCAGGCCGTCGGCCAGGCGCTGCGCCGCACGCCATTCGGTGCTGGCCCAGCCGGCGCTGGCCAGCGCCAGGAACAGCATCGCCCAGCCCACCCAGCGGCGGCGCCAGCGCCAGCCCAGCCAGGTCAGCGCGCCTGCCGCCAGCGCAGCAAACATGGGCCATTCTTCAGAAAGAAGTACCGCCTGCTGCAACTGCAGCGTTACCCCGGCCAGCCAGCCCAACAGCGGCCCGGCCACGCGCATTCCCAGCCCCGGCCCGGCGGTTTCGGGAGTGAGCACTGGCAGTGGCCAGGCCTGTGGCTGGCCCCTCATCGGCCCAGTGTAGGATGGCCCGAATCGAGTTCCACCCCTCTTCCGGGCACCCCCTCATGAGCGTTCAAGACCGTCTGCAAGCCCTGGGCATCCAGCTGCCCCCCGTGGCCATTCCCGCTGCCGCTTACCTGCCTTTCGTGCGCAGCGGTCAGCTCGTTTTCCTGTCCGGCCACATCGCCAAACGCGATGGCAAGGCCTGGGTTGGCCAGCTCGGTGCCGACATGGACACCGAGCAGGCCAAGACAGCCGCCCGCGCGGTGGCCATCGACCTGCTGGGCACGCTGCAAGCAGCAGCCGGCACACTGGACAGCGTGGTGCGCATCGTCAAGGTGATGAGCCTGGTGAACAGCACGTCCAGCTACACCGAACAGCACCTGGTGACCAACGGCTGCAGCGAACTGCTGGTCGAAGTCTTCGGCCCCGGTGTGGGCGCGCATGCGCGCAGTGCCTTCGGCGTGGCGCAATTGCCCATGGGGGCCTGCGTCGAGATCGAGATGATTGCCGAATTGAAGTGAGGCTGATGCGCAGCCCGACCCCGGCCACCGGGGTGCTGGGCACGGTGGCTCTGACGGCAATTCTTGCGGTAGCTGCCGCCCTGGTCAGCCAGCATGGCTTCGACATGCAGCCCTGCCCCTGGTGCGTGCTGCAGCGGCTGATCTTCCTGGGCGTGGCCGCAGCGGCGCTGCTGGGGGTGCTGTGGCGATCGCTCTGGGGCCAGCGCATCGCCGCGGCCGGCGTGCTGGTGACGGCTTTGCTGGGCGTAGCCGCGGCGCTGTGGCAGCATTTCGTGGCCGCCAGCTCGGCCAGCTGCAACCTGACGATGGCCGACCGCATCCTGAGCGCGTTGACGCTGGACGCGCGGCTGCCCGAAGTCTTTGCCGCCTACGCCAGTTGCGCTGACGCCAAGGTGAACCTGTTGGGCTTGCCGTACGAGGCCTACAGCCTGTTGCTGTTCTTCTTGCTGGGCGCCACGGGCGCCTGGCTGCTGCTCAAGCGCCTGCGTGATTGATCGAATGATTGATCGAATGATTGATCGCGCTACTGATCGGGTGACTGATCGAGTGATTGAGCAAGTGACTGAGCGAGCGACTCATCACATGACTGAGCGCGTCAATGGTCAGGTGCTCACAGCGCCTCCAGGCCCAGCACCTTGACCAGGCCTTCTACCTTGCGCCCCTTGCGCGCGCGCTTGCCCGAGTAGGCCGCCAGCGCGGCGGGCCGCAGGTCCTCTTCCTTCGACTTGCCGCCGCGGCCACTGCCCAGCACCTTCAGCGCCGCGCTGAAGCCGGCCACGGCCAGCAGCGGTGTCTTCGCATCCACGTCCATCAGCGTCAGCCCACGGCCGCCGGCGCGTTGCAGCTTCAACTCGTCCAGCGCAAAGCACAGGAGCCGTCCATCGGCCGCCAGGCAGGCCACTTGCGCGTGCGCCGGTGACAGCGCCACGGGCGCCAGCAGCGTTTCGCTCGCTTCCAGCGTCAGGAAGGCCTTGCCGCCCTTGTTGCGGCCCTGCATGTCACGCACCTGGGCCAGCAGGCCGTAACCGCCGCTGTTGGCCAGCAGCAGGGTGGCATCAGTCGCACCGGCAAAGTAGTGCGCGATCTGCGTGCCGCTTTCCAGGTCGATCAGGCTGGTGATGGGCACACCGTCGCCGCGCCCGCCCGGCAAGCCCGCCGCAGCCACGCTGTACACGCGCCCCTGGCTGCCGAAGACCAACAGGCTGTCGACGCTGCGGCAGGCAAACGTCTCGTACAAGGAATCACCGGCCTTGAAGGTCAGCGCGGCCGCGTCCAGCTCATGCCCTTTCAGCGCGCGTACCCAGCCCTTGCCGCTGACGACCACGGTCACCGCTTCGTCCACCAGCTTGACCTCGGCCAGCGCGCGGCGCGCTTCCTGCACCAGGGTGCGGCGTTCATCGCCGTGGGTCTTGGCATCGGCCTCGATCTCCTTGGCCACGGTGCGCTTCAGCGCTGCCGGGGTGGCCAGGATGTCCTCGAGCTTGCCCTGCTGTTCACGCAGCTCTTTGAGTTCCTGTTCGATGCGGATGGCTTCCAGCCGCGCCAGCTGGCGCAGGCGGATGTCCAGGATGTCCTCGGCCTGCCGGTCGCTGAGCTTGAAGCGCTCCATCAGCGCCGGCTTGGGCTCGTCGGCATGGCGGATGATGCGGATCACCTCGTCGATGTTCAGCAGCACCAGCGCCCGGCCTTCGAGCACGTGAATGCGGTCCAGCACCCGCGCCAGCCGGTGGCGCGTGCGGCGCTCCACCGTCGTCATGCGGAACTGCAGCCACTCCACCAGCATGCGGCGCAGGCTCTTGCCCGTGGGCCGGCCATCGCCGCCCACCATCGTCAGGTTGATCGGCGCGCTGCTTTCCAGACTGGTGTGGGCCAGCAGGGTCTGGATCAGTTCAGCCTGCCCGATGGCGCGGCTCTTGGGTTCCAGCACCAGGCGAACGGCGTTCTCTTTGCCTGATTCATCCCGCACCGCGTCCAGCACGCCCAGCACCGTGGCTTTCAACTGCACCTGTTCGCTGGAAAGTGCCTTTTTGCCCGCCTTCACTTTCGGATTGGTCAGCTCTTCGATTTCTTCCAGCACTTTCTGTGTGCTGGTGCCCGGCGGCAGCTCCGTCACCACCAGTTGCCACTGGCCGCGCGCCAGGTCTTCGATGACCCAGCGGGCGCGCACCTTCAGGCTGCCCCTGCCGGTGCGGTAAGCCTCGCGGATGTCGGCTGCCGAACTGATGATCTGGCCGCCACCGGGGAAGTCAGGCGCGGGCAGCAGGGCGAACAGTTCGTCGTCGCTCAGCTTGTCGTTCTTCAGCAAGGCCACAGCGGCAGCCGCCACTTCACGCAGGTTGTGGCTGGGAATCTCGGTGGCCAGACCGACGGCGATGCCGCTGGCGCCGTTCAGCAGCACGAATGGCAACCTTGCCGGCAGCTGGCGCGGCTCTTCCGTGCTGCCGTCGTAATTCGGCTGGAAATCGACCGTGCCTTCGTCGATCTCGTCCAGCATCAGCCTGGCAATGGGTGCCAGCCGCGCTTCGGTATAGCGCATGGCCGCTGCACCATCGCCGTCGCGGCTGCCGAAATTGCCTTGGCCGTCGATGAGCGGGTAGCGCTGGCTGAAGTTCTGCGCCATACGCACCAGCGCGTCGTAGGCAGCGGTGTCGCCATGCGGGTGGTAGCGGCCCAGCACGTCGCCCACCACGCGGGCGCTCTTGACCGGGCGCGGGCCGCCTGCCGTGGTAAAGGCCAGCCCCATGCGGTGCATGGCGTACAGGATGCGCCGCTGCACCGGCTTGTTGCCGTCGCAGACATCGGGCAGCGCGCGGCCCTTGACCACGCTGAGCGCGTATTCCAGGTAGGCGCGTTCTGCGTAGTCGGCCAGGGGCAGTGCGGGCCCCTCGCCATCCGGGCCATCCGGGCCGGCGGGGGGAATCAAGGGCGTGTCAAAGAGATCGGTCATCGAAGGCGGTGTTGCGGCTGCCAGCGTCTGGCGCTGGCGCAATCAAACCATGCATTCTGGTGCATCGCCTTCGGGTACCCAGGGCTCAGCGCTTGCCGGTGATTTCCTTGAAGAAGGCATCGGCATCGGGCTTGCGCCCCAAAAAGTCTTCGACCATCTGCTGCGGCGGCACTTCACCGCCGCGCGACAGGATCAACCGGCGATAACGCTGACCCGTGGCCGGGTCCATCAGCTTGCCCTCGAAGGCAGAGAGCATGTCCAGCGCCATCACTTCAGACCACATGTAGCCGTAGTAGCCCGCCGCATAGCCGCCCATCAGGTGGCCGAAACCGGCAGGGAACAGCGTGCCTTCCACATAGCCCAGCGGCATGCTCTTTTCCAGCGCCACCCAGGTGGGCAGCGCCTGGCGCGGTGCGCCGGTGTGCAACTGCATGTCGTATGTGGCGTATTGCCATTGGCGGCTGTAACGCATGCCGCGGCCGAAAGTGCGCGCGGCGTCCAGTTGCTTCAGTTGCTCGGCCGACAGGCGCGGGCAGTCTTTGCAGATCTCGGCCAGCACGGCCAGCGTTTCCGGCCGGCGCGCCCATTCTTCGAACATCTGCGATGGTGCTTCGACGAAGTCGCGCTTCACCGAGGTGCCCGACTGGTCGGCATAGCGCGTCTTCGACAGCACGCCGTGCAGCACATGACCGAATTCATGCAGCAGGGTTTCCAGCTCGTCGTGGTCCAGGCCTTGCGGGTTGAAATTGGTGACCAGCACCGAGATCGGCTTTTGCCCCGCCAGCAGCGAGCCCGGCGTGACCGGGAACGCGGCGGCGTGGTTGTACTTGCCTTCGCGCGGCGACAGGTCCAGATACACGCCACCGATGAACGCTCCGCGCGTGCCCTGGCCCGCGCCAGCAGGCCTCTCATACACGTCGTAGTACTGCACGTCGGGGTGCCAGCGCGGCACATCGGTGGCTGCGAACTCGATGCCGTACAAGCGCTCGGCCACGCGGATGGCGAACTGCACGCTGGGCTGCGTGGGGAAGTAGGCGCGCAGACCCTCCTGATCGACGCTGTACTTGGCGCGCTTCACGCGTTCTTGCAGGTAGCTCACGTCCCAGCGCTGGACCTGCACCTGATCCAGCGGCTGCCCCAGCAACTGCGCTTTCTCGGCCCGCAGTTCGGCCAGTTCGCGGCTTTCGAGTTCGCTTACTGCGCTGCGCACCTGGGCCAGAAAGTCCAGCACCGCCTTCGGGTTGCCAGCCATGCGACGGGCCAGCGCGTGGCTGGCGAAGTCGGGCTTGCCGTGCAGCTGCGCCAGCTCGAAGCGCAGCTTCAGCGCCCTGTCCAGGCGTTCGATGTTGGCCGGGCCGCCCTGGCTCTGGAAGGCTGTCCAGACTTGTCGCCGGGCGTCTTCCTTCGTGGCGTTTTGCAAGAAAGGAACGACGGTGGGGTAGTCCATGCCCAGCACCAGGCGGTCTTGTGCGTCACGCTTGCGCGCTGCCAGCCAGGCATCGGGCAGACCGGCGGCGTCTGCCATCGCCAGCGTCACCGTGGTCGGGTCTTCGTTGACAGCTTTCTGGTAGGCCAGGCCCAGCAGGCCCAGCTCGTCCTCGATGGCCTTGGCGCGTGCGCGCTGGGGCGCAGGCAAAGCGGCGCCCGTGTCCTCGAAGCTGTCGAGCAGGTCTTGCCGGTAGCTGCGGTCGATGGCGTCTTGCGGCTTGAAGGCCTTGACCTGGTTGAAAAGCGCCTGGCTCTGGTAAACCTCGGTGGACAAGGGCGTGAACTTGGCCACGCAGGCCTGCGCAGCATCACGCGTGGCCTTTTCCACGGCCACGTTGGCGGCCAGATAGACCGCATTGCCGAACGAGCCGCTTTGCCGCGCCAGCCGGTTCATGCCGGCCAGGATGGGCTTGCCCGACTGGCTGACTTCCAACTCGCGCACCGTCTTGCGCACCGCCGCCAGTTCGGCGTCGCAGCGCTGGTTGATGGCAGCAGCATCCAGCACGGGCAACAGGCTCCGGCCGGGCTCGGAAGCAGCCTGGGCAAGAGGCACAGCTGCCATCAGCGCGGTCAAGACAAAGGAAAAGGACGTCATGAAATCGGCAAGCGCAAATGGAAAAGCCGAGTCTAGTCAGACCCGGCCTTGAAGCGGCGCGACAAGAAGCGCTGAAATCAACCCGCCTTGTTGGCGATGACGATCTCGACGCGGCGGTTCTGCTGGCGCCCGGCAGCCGTGTCGTTGCCCACCACCGGGCTGGCTTTGCCGAGACCGCGAGACGTGATGCGGTTGGCCGTGATGCCGCGGTCCACCAGGGCGTTCTTCACCGCCAGAGCGCGGCGCTCTGACAACACCTGGTTCAGATCATCGGAACCGACCGAATCGGTGTAGCCCTCGACGGCCACCGCGCGGTCGCTGTTTTCCTTCAGGAAAGCGGCAAGCTGCTCGATCGAGCGCGTGGCACCCGACTTCAGCTCTGCACGCCCCGTGTCGAAAAGCACATCGCCCAGCGTCAGCACCATGCCGCGATCGGTCTGCTTGGCTTTCAGGTCGGCCAGCTGCATTTCCAGGGTCTTGCTGCGCGCGCGCTCGGCCTGGGTTTGCGCCTGCGACGACTGCACCGCGGCCAGGCGGTCTTCGGCCAGCTTGCGCTCGGCTTCTGCCTGCAGACGTGCCTTCTCGGCCAAAGCACGCTGTGTGTCGGCTTCGCTGGTCCGTGAGTCGATGAGGATGCGGTCGCGCTGCTTGGCGGCGTCGGCGGCAGCCATTTCGGCCTGGGCCACCTTGCCAGCCTGAAAGGCGACTTCGGTGCGCTGCCTGGCCAGGGTGGCGAAGTAGTCGACGTCCGCCACTTCCTTGCCGTCACGCAAAGCAGATTCGGCTTGCTGCAGCGCTTGCTGAGCGCGTCGCAATTCGACCGGCGCGCTACGCACGACTGCGGCGTCGGTGGCAGCACGGTCGTACGCGATGCGCGCTTCATCCAGCGTCGCGTTGCGGCTGGGGGCCGAGGCGCAGGCGCCCAATACCAAGGCGGTGGCCAGCACCACGGCAGGGCGGGAAAAGCGGGGAAGCAGTGATTTCATGTCGGTTCCTTCAAGTTTGGTTCGTGGGCAGCGCTCAGGGCATGCCTCCGCGCGGCTCAAGACTTGCTTTTGCGCTCGAGTTCCTTACGCAGCAGTTCGTTGCTGCGCTGCAATTCGGTGGCGGAAGATTGCGCCTTGGCCAGGCGCGATTTGCGCTCAGCCACCTCGGCATCGGCTTCGGCCAGCGTCGCAAGGCGACGCGCTTGTTCGAATTTTTCATCGCGCACGGCCGCTTCGGCGCGCCCGAGCTTGTCGCGCGCTGCCAGCAGTTCAACAGGAGCCGACTGCGTCGCGCCTGCGCTTTCAGCCTGAGAGATCGAAGCACGGGCTGTGGCCAGTTCGGACACCGGCGCTTCCCCTTTGCTGCCACAGGCACCCAGCAGGATGACAAGGCTGACGAGGCTGGTCGCTGCCAGCGTTCTGGCGATGCGGCGGGGCGGATTTGCAGTGACGGGTGTGGAAATGCGGTTCATGTTTTCTCCTAAAGATCGGCCAGGCACTTGTCGACGTGGCGCAATTCACTGTTCACCGGTTACCGAAAACTTTCGATGGGCGAAGCTTCAGCCGTATCAGCCAAAACTTGCTCACGGGACAGTACTTTCAGCAGAGCGCGTTAGATTGCGCGGCGTTCACGCCAAAAAAATCGAGCATAGGCATGCACGGGCGAACGCAAGGTCGGCTCAGAACGGCTTGTCGCGTCGGACAGCACCGACATCGGGGAGGCGCCTGCACGCGCTAAAACCCGCGCTGACCCGTGCTGGCCCGCGCTGGCCCGCACTTGCCCGCGTTGGCGCGCCGCGCGATGGGTGCGCTGGCCTGCTTGGAGGCGCGGCGCTGGCGAACGAGCCCAGGCGCTCAGCGCCAGCCGCGGCGCGTCGGCAGACGACTCAGACGTCCACTTCGACAGCGTCGCCGCGCAGTTCCATCAGCTCGCGCCGCGCTGCCGCTTCGCCCTTGCCCATCAGCTTGGTGAACGAGGTGATGGTGGCCTCGAAGCCGTTCACGCCCCAGCGCACGGGCAAGAGGCGCCGCGTTTCCGGGTTCAGCGTGGTTTCCCACAGCTGCTCGGCGTTCATCTCGCCCAGGCCCTTGAAGCGGCCGATGCTCCAGCTGCCATCTTTGGCGCCTTCCTTGCGCAGCTTGTCCAGGGCGGCGTCGCGTTCGCCGTCGTCCAGCGCATAGATCTTCGCCGCCGGGCGCTTGCCGCGCGCCGGGGCGTCGATGCGGTACAGCGGCGGCTTGGCAATGAAGACATGCCCGCGCTCGATGAGCTGCGGGAAGTGGCGGAAGAACAGCGTCAGCAACAGCACCTGGATGTGCGAGCCATCGACGTCGGCGTCGCTGAGGATGCAGACCTTGCCGTAGCGCAGGCCGCTGAAGTCGGCTGCGCCAGCGGTGCCCAGCGGCCCGTGCGGATCTACGCCCAGGGCTACCGCGATGTCGTGAATCTCGTTGTTGGCGAACAGCCGGTCGCGCTCGACTTCCCAGGTGTTGAGCACCTTGCCGCGCAAAGGCAGCACGGCCTGCGTTTCCTTGTCGCGGCCCATCTTGGCGCTGCCGCCGGCGCTGTCGCCTTCCACCAGGAAGACCTCGTTCAGGTTCAGGTCGCGGCTTTCGCAATCGGTCAGCTTGCCCGGCAGCACGGCCACGCCGCTGCCCTTGCGCTTTTCCACTTTCTGGCTGGCGCGCTGGCGCGTTTGCGCCTGGCGAATGACCAGGTCAGCCAGCTTCTTGCCCTGCTCGACATGCTGGTTCAGCCACAGTTCCAGCGCCGGCTTGACGTAATTCGACACCAGACGCAGCGCATCGCGGCTGTTCAGGCGTTCCTTGATCTGACCCTGGAACTGAGGGTCCAGCACTTTGGCGCTGAGCACGAAGCTGGCCCGCGAAAACACGTCTTCCGGCATCAGCTTCACGCCCTTGGGCAACAGGCTGTGCAGGTCGATGAAACCCTTGATGGCGCCGAACAGGCCGTCTTTCAGGCCACTTTCGTGCGTGCCACCAGCCACCGTGGGAATGAGGTTG
>JBBQXN010000087.1:0-13976 GCA_038209585.1 Burkholderiales bacterium | reverse complement strand
TCGCGGCTCTGTTCATGCCAGAGGCCAAGCGCGTGGCAGATCTCGTGTACGGCAATGCCGAGTGTCTCGCAGCCGGCTCCGAGGGAAATGACCTGCCTGCCACCACGCATGCCCACTTGCGACCAGCAACCGTCAAGCTGCTCGAATGAAACCCAGTTGGGATGTAGCGCCTGATTGGCTGCCGTGCGCTCGACGAAGCGGATGCGCGTGTTGACACGGAAGTGCTCAATCGCTTGATTGACGACGTTCCGCAATGCCGGAACCACGGTGTAGGGCATGAGCCCGTCGCGCCAGCGAAACCGGAGCCCGGGTAGTCCGACGCCGTCAACCTTCGTTCCTGGCGTGCCTCCATCGGCCGCTTCGCGCACACTGTCCGCTGTCTCAGCCGCGACGGCGGTGACCATCTCCGCCATTTCCTGTTCACTGCCCAGCGCGATGTCGCCTTCAAAGATCGCCATCTCGCCGATCTGGTTGTAGGTGACCGGCTTGAGGTCGAACTTGAAAATGCCTCGGACGTAGCCGTGGCGGACGTCGTCGGAAGATCGGAACCAGCAGGTTTCGTCACATAGATCGCCTGGCGCATGACCTGCCGAACTGAGAGTGGCTATGGCCGCCGGACCGACATCGACCGGCGATGACACAGACTCAGTTTTCTCTTTTTCCGCCATTGCACACCTCCACACCGTGCGGCCGAAGACTCACCTTAGCTACTGGTTAACAGCCTCTGACTTCGACTTCACTTTCAGCACATGACCAAATGATAGGTCTACGCCCGAAAGCTGCCTACCCCCTAATGTCTGATATATCGGGGCCTGGGTTGGCGACACGCAAGGGCGCTGCCAGAGCTGGCTGACGTTGTGCATGGAGGCGCTGACGGCAGCTTTAGCCATGCGCTTGGTTTCCGGTAAGCCGGTGTGAGCTCACCGAGGCTGAAGTCCGACGTTGTGTGCGCCTCTCTTTCCCCGGCTTGGTAGCCGGTCGGGAGGTGGCTCAAATTGGCGTTGTCGGCAACATGTTCTCGAACGCGCAGTGCGGAAGTGCCCGAAAGCTGCCAGAAGCGACAGGCAGCTCCTGGCCGGGACCAGCCAGAAGCAGAACCGCCAGAAAGCTGAACTTCAAGTTAGGGGGGGTGCCAAAGTCGGCGGCGCGTCAGCGGGTCGTCCCAGAGCTGACCGACTGCTGTCCGGCACGAGCGCTAACTGGGGGTCCCGGCCAATTGCCGACGATGGCGGCGGGCAGCTTGCTGGCAGGCTGCCGGGGCTGAAACATTGGCAACACGTTCTCGGCGAGCAGAGTGAATCATGGGTGCTGGGCTCGGTCGGCGCGCAGTACAAGTCCCGGGGCCGGCCCCTCCAAGCCCCGTTCCACTATGCCGATTCGTTCAAAGATGGCGAACCTGGCGGCGTCGAATGCCGGCCATAAGCAGCCCACCGGCCAGCAACATTGCCCAGATCTCAACCCAAGGCGCCCGAGGCTGGCAAAAAAGCTGCTTGATTCGACGGTTTAACGCGGTAGCTGGATTGATCTCCGCTAAGTCAAACGCTCGGCCTTGTCGGACGATCAGATGGAATTCAACGCAGCCGACCTGGCCAGGCTCAAGACGCCGAGGCGCCACGGCACGAAGCGCCTCGTCGTTTCAATTGCCGCCCAGGGCCTCTGGCCGTACACCCAGGAACATCGCCCAGGCATCCATCAGCTCCCGCCGTTTGTCGAACAAGTCGCCGCGTCGGTAGGCTTCTTCAGTCTTGTCGCCGATGGCATGCGCCAGCGCCATTTCGCGCACCTCTGCCGGCGTCGCGGTGCGCTCGGCGCACCAGTCACTGAAGGTGGAGCGGAATCCATGCGGCACTGCCGACAGTCCCATGCGGCGCATGCACTGCGTCAACGTCATGTCCGACAGCGGCTTGTCGGTCTTGCTGCCGGGAAAAACGAAGGGCACGCCTTCGAATTGCGGCTGCGCCTCTAGTAATTCGATTGCCGCGGCTGACAACGGCACGCGGTGCAGCCGGCCCGACTTCATCTTCTCGCCCGGCACTGTCCATACCTTGGCTTGCAGGTCGATCTCGTCCCAGGTTGCCATGCGTACGGCGCCGGTGCGGCTGGCGGTCAGGATGGTGAACTCCAATGCGCGGGCGCCCGAGCCCTCGACAGCCTGAAGTTGCGCCATGAAGGCGGGCATGTTGTCGATCGGCATGGCCTCGAAGTGTTCGCGCCGCTTGACCTTGTTGGCCGCTGGCAGCGCGATGTCCAAGTTGCCGCGCCATCGGGCAGGATTCGGACCCTCAGGTCGCCACTCTCGCTGGACGGCAAAGTTGATGACCATCTCGATGCGGTTGCGAACGCGAACGGCGGTCTCGTTCTTCGTCGCCCAGATCGGCTCGATGGCGGCCAGGACGTCACCCTTGCCCACGTCGCAGACATGCTTGTCGCCGAACAACGGGTAAACATAGGTCGCGAGCGTGTTCTCCCATTGCTGTGCGTGCTTGGCGTTCTTCCAGCTGGTGCGATGCGCGGCAATGTAGGCGAGGGCGGCGCGCTTGAACGTCCACGTCACAGTGCTGCGTTTCGAGCGTCGCTCGGCCGCCGGGTCGGTTCCGCTGCGGATCTGGTCCAGTGCCTGGCGGGCCCGTTCGCAGGCCTGCGCCAGCGTGACGGTCGGGTACCCGCCCAAGCCCAAATCCGTTCGTCGGCTGCCAACCATCGTTCGCAAGACCCAGGATCTGGCGCCGCTTGCCTTGACCAACAGGCGTAGCCCGGATACGGTGCCAACGGCGTGCTGCCCCGGCTCGACGAGCCGCTTGACCTCGATAGCCGTCAGTGCCTTGGCAAGTCTCGGCATCGCAGTTACCCCATAAGTTACCCCATAAGATTATGCGCTTGTTTGAAACCGTCCGAGACCTCCGGATTCGAACTTACCAATGAAGAGGGTGTGATTTTTGGGGTAACTGAGGCAAAAAGAAACCGCCTGTATGGCGGTTCTGGCGGAAGCGGTGAGATTCGAACTCACGGACGGTTGCCCGTCGCCGGTTTTCAAGACCGGTGCCTTAAACCGCTCGGCCACGCTTCCTTTTTCTTGAAGATGCATTCTAGGGTGAGGCAGACAGCGGGTCGTGATTTGATCGGGTTTTTCAGGCTCAGGCAACGCGGCACAATCGACACATGAAGCCCATGGATGAGCCCTCATTGCTGCACACGCTTGCCCGCATGGCGCTCAAGAACGGTGTGGGACTGGGCACGTTGCCAGCCGACGACCGCCCGCTGGCGCTGGCATGTGCCTGGGCCTGCATGCCAGCCGGGACGCTGCGCGAAGGCGACGTCAATTTGGCTCTGCGCCAAGCCTTGACCGAGGCACTTTGCTGGCTGGAAACCGACCATGTCGAATTGCGGCGCTGGCTGGTCGACGCCGACTGGCTGACACGAGACGGCTTCGGGCGTGTCTATCAGCGCATCGAGATCAACGTGCTGCCAGTTCATCTGCAAGCCACGGCTCAAGCTGTTTCCGGTTTGGACATAACGGCCTGGGTGTGGGGCGCAAGGCAACGACACCAAGCCGAGCGATCATCGCGCCGCCTGGCCTGGGAACACGCTTCGTGATTCGGGCTTGAACCTGGCATGACACCGGCGGAGCTGGACGAGTACGGCATGCGCCTGGCACTGGACCAGGCGCAGAACGCCTGGCTGGTGGGCGAAGTACCTGTCGGCGCCGTGCTCGCGCGCGTCACGGCAAACGGTTTGCAGGTGGTAGCCACGGGGTACAACCGCCCGATCACCACGCACGACCCCACAGCGCATGCAGAAGTCGTGGCCTTGCGCCACGCCGCTGGCCTGATGTCCAACTACCGCCTGCCCGACTGCGTTCTTTACGTGACCTTGGAGCCTTGCGCCATGTGCGCCATGGCGTTGCTGCACGCGCGCGTGTCTCGGGTCGTGTTCGGGGCGCCTGACCCCAAGACGGGCGCGGCTGGCTCGGTGCTGAACGTCTTTGCCGAGCCCAGGCTCAACCACCACACAGCTTGGACTGGCGGTGTGCTGGCGCCGGCTTGTGGGCAAATGCTGCGCCAGTTTTTTTCCGAGCGCCGTGCGCAGCACAAAGCTGAGCGAGATGCGCTGTCGGCAGGCACATTGCCTGCAGTCGACGCTGATGCAGACACGGAGGCCCAGGGCCCCATTCCCACAGCCGAAGCGGTAGAGCTCGATCCACCGCCCGATTCGCCAGCGCGGCAGCAGTAGGGCAAGACAGGGCCCCCTTCATGACAACGATTCACCTTTTCTCCCCCAGCGGCGTGCTCGCTGCGCCTGCTGCCCTTGCGCTCACGCGTGCGGCGCGGCGCATGCGTGCCCTGGGGCTGAACGTGCACACGGATGAAAGCGCCCGTGCCCGCCACCAGCGGTTGGCCGGCGACGACGATGTGCGACTGGCTGCGATTCACCGCGTGGCCACCGAGGCGCCGTCGATTGCCATGGCCACACGCGGTGGTTACGGGCTGACGCGCCTGCTGGACGGTATCGACTGGGCCCTGCTGGCGCGCAGCGTGGCGCAAGGCACGCGCTGGGTTGGCCACAGCGATTTCACCGGCCTGCAGATCGGCCTGCTGGCGCACGCCGGCCAAGCTGGCGAAAGCATGAGCTGGGCCGGCCCGATGGCCACCGATGACTTTGGCCGTGCGGACGAGGCAGGGGGCGTGGACGAGGTCACACGCGACTGTTTTCTTGAAGCCATGTCTGGCGAACTGGAAGCTGTCGGTTTCCGCACCGAACCCGGTTTCGACGGCCTGCAAGTGCGTGGCCGCCTGTGGGGCGGCAACCTCAGCATCTTGCTGTCGCTGCTGGGCACACCGCACTGGCCTGCCGCGCGGCTGATCAAGGGCGGTGTGCTGTTTCTTGAAGACGTCAACGAGCACCCTTACCGGGTAGAGCGCGGCCTGTTGCAACTGCATCAGGCCGGCGTGCTGGGCGCGCAAAAGGCTGTGGTCCTGGGCCAGTTCACGGGCTTCAAACCCTCTCCGCTGGACCGAGGTTTCAGCATGAAGACGGTGGTGGCGCATGTGCGTTCGCTCACCCCGGTGCCGGTGTTGACGGGCCTGCCTTTCGGACACGTGGCGACCAAAGTCAGCCTGCCGCTGGGCCGCCAGGTGCAATTGCTGGTGCAGGGGCGCGACGCGTTGATTGGCTGGTAAGACCCGGGGCCACCGCACTGAATGCACCGAGCCGGTGCCAGTGCGCTCGTCGAAAGCGCCGTGGCTGGGCCCGCCATCGGCTTGGCGCCAGCGCGCGATACGGCGCAACATGTGAGCTATCCCCCACGAGCGAGCGTGCTGCTCGCACCGCCGCACAGCGGCCTGTTGTCCACGCCCAACGCCGGCGAGTGAGAAAGACGACGCCTGTTCCGATACAAACCCTGATGCCGCCGCCGTGAAGTCGGCTTGGTTGCGCCTGCTTTGGCGCCAGTGCTGGGCATTACCGGCGCAAATGTGTATTTGTGTTTGCCCATCGGTACTTACCAGTACGCGCCAGGCTTTTTGCTTCCACTAACAATACTTATGAAAGCCATTTGTCTACGGGTGGACAACGTGCACCGGTTCGGTTCGCGTCTTGCACCACGGCTGGTTGGTTTTCGGTTCAGGCAATTTCTTTCCTACAGGAGCTCGGCTCAAATGTTCAAGCGAACAAAAGTTTTTACAGGCGTGGTGGTTGCACTCGGCGGCGTCCTGCTGCTCACATCGGCGCCCGTATACGCACAGACGGCAGAACGCGTCGAAATCACCGGCTCGCGTATTCGCAGCCTGGGCGCTGTTTCCAACAGCCCCATTTCAAGCGTCACTTTCGAGGAACTCAACACCACCCAGCCGGTCGCGGTTGAGGACATCGTAAGGACGCTCTCGGCAGCCACACCCGCCATTGGCGCCAACGTCAATAACGGTTCGGGCGGCGGCGCCACGATCCAGCTGCGTGGCCTGGGTACGAACCGCACCCTGGTGCTGGTCAACGGCCGCCGCATGGTGCCGTTCAACCTGGCAGGCGTGGTCGACACCAATTCCATTCCCATCTCGCTGCTGGAGCGCGTCGACATCGTCACGGGCGGTGCTTCAGCTGTTTATGGCGCTGACGCCGTGGCCGGTGTCGTCAATTTCGTTCTGCGCAAGAACTTCCGCGGCGTCGAGGCTTCGACCTCGTACGGCGTCTCTGAAGAGAACGATGCGAAGAAGTACCGTACCGACCTGACCATCGGCGCAGGCTTTGCCGACGGCAAGGGCAACGTCGCACTGAGCGTGGGCCAGGCCAAGACCAACCCGCTGACCCAAGGTGAGCGGCCGTTCTCGGTCTTCTCGATCAACTCTGTCAACGGCAGCCCAGGCGGTTCGGGAACCACGGTGCCGGCTGCATTCACCGTCATTGCCCCGACCGAGTTGACAGCGGCCCAATGGACTGGCCGCAACCTGAGCGGTGCGCGTCAGATCAATCCGACGACTGGGTCATTGGCCACGCCGGTGACGCCGTTCAACTTCAACCCGCCCAACTACTTCATCACGCCGCTGGACCGCACCCAGTTCACGGCCCTGGCCGAGTACAGCATCAACGACAACGTCCAGGTCTATGCTGATCTGTTCTATACGCGCGCCAAGGTCGAGCTGAACTTGGCGTCGACGGGCACGTTCAACAACACGTACGACGTGCCTATCGGCAACCCGTACATGCCTGAAGCCATGCGCCAGCAAATTTGCGCTGCCCTGGCCGGTACGTCGCGCGCCATCACGAACTGCGCGGTGGGCAGCACGCAAACGGTGGCCATGCAGGTCAACCGCCGTCTTGTCGAGAACGGTCCCCGTATCAACGACTTCAACAACGAAACCTCGCAGTACACCGTGGGTGTGAAGGGCACGCTGCCTTTCCTGGACACCTGGGGCTACGACGCCTATCTGAGCAGCGGTCGCGCCGCGCAGACCGGCCAGCGCATCAACTGGGGCTCGCTGTCGCGCAGTCGCCAGGCCATCAACGCTGTCAGCACCACCCGCTGTACCGTCACCACCAACGGCTGCGTGCCGTTGAACGTGTTCGGCGCCGAAGGCAGCATCACCCCCGCCCAGCTGGCGTTCTTCAACGTCAACACCATCCAGCAGCAACTGGTGACGCAGAAGGTGCAGTCGCTGTCGTTCTCTGGCGACCTGGGTCCGGTTCGCAGCCCGTTTGCCAAAGCGCCTATCTCGGTGGCCATTGGTACAGAGCAGCGCACCACGCAGGGCAGCAATGCTTCAGACGGCCCTTCGCAGATTCAAGGCGAAGTGCTGGGCACGGGCGCACCGCTGCCTGACCGTATCGGTACCCTGAAGCTGAACGAAGTGTTCGGCGAAGCCATCATCCCGTTGGCCGCAGACCTGCCGTTCGTCAAGCGCTTCAACCTGGAATTGGGCTATCGCCAGACCGACTTCGAATCAGGCATCAACAGCAAGAACTACGGCAGCTGGAAGTACGGCGGCGAGTGGACACCCGTGGACGGCTTCCGCATCCGTGCGATGAAGCAGCGCGCCACGCGCGCGCCCAACGTCAACGAGCTATACCAGCCTGAAGTGACGGGCCTGTCCAACCTGGCCGTGGACCCATGCGCTGGCGCGGTCACGGGCGCGCTGGCCGCCTTGTGTGTGCAGACCGGCGTGCCGGCAGGTGCCATCGGCGCCGTGCCACAGCCCTCGGCAGGCCAGATCAACATCGTTTCTGGTGGCAACCCGACGCTGGGGCCTGAGGAAGCTGACACGACGACCCTGGGCTTCGTCTTTGAGCCGAGCTTCGTGCCCGGTCTGTCGTTCTCGATCGACTACTACGCCATCGAGATCCAGAAGTCGGTGAGCTCGGCGACGGCGCCGCAGGTCATCAACGGCTGCTATCAGACCAGCCTGAACCCTGGCCTGAGTTTCAATGCGCTGTGCGGCTTGATCAACCGCAGCGCCGCTGACGGCACTTTGAACGGTGGCTCGTCGCGCGGTGTCGTGACCTCGCAATCGAACCTGGGTACCGACTGGACCTCGGGTTACGACATCGAAGTCAAGTACCGCTTGCCGTTGCGCAACCTGGGCCTGGACCCGAAATGGGGCCGTGTTGACCTGGGCCTGAGCGCGAACACGACCACCAAGTACGAATTCCTGACCATCCCTGGCGTGCCTTTGTTGGACTGCCTGGGCTATTACGGAACGAGCTGCGGTGGCCCGAATTACAAGACGAAGTTCAGCCAGCGCGCGACCTGGAACATGGGCGATTGGACCTTTGGCTACAACTGGCGCTTCACGGGCAAGACGGTTGAAGAGCCGGGCGGGCAGGCTTACCTGCCTGAGTACTCCACGGTCAAGTCCACCAGCTACATCGACGCCTCGGTCGACTGGAACGCCACGAAGAACCTGAAGCTCAAGGTTTCGGTGGCCAACCTGTTCGACAAGAAGCCGCCTTTCGTGGGCAGCACCATCGGCACGACGTCGACCAACAGCGGCAACACGTTCCCGTCGTTCTATGACGTGGTCGGCCGCTACTGGACGGTGGGCGCGACGCTGAAGTTCTGACAGCCCTCAAACAGCTATCAGTGAAAAGCGGGCTTCGGCCCGCTTTTTTTTGGGGCGCTCAAAGCTGTGGCGATCCTGAAGCTGCAGTCCGGGCGGTTTAGCTGTTGCCAATCGACAACGAAGCACCCAAAACCGCAGGCATTTAAAGCGCCTGTCGGGTCATGCCCCAGGTGCGCGCTGCGCTCTGCGTCGCAGAATCCCTGAGGCGGTCGGGTCCAATCGATATGGCTCGCTGTTTGCTTAATGTTTAGAAGCATGGTTTTTTCTTCATCCACCCTCAGGAGCGAATCAGATGTTCAGGAAAACAAAGGTATGTAGTGCTGCGGTAGCAGCCTTGGGGAGCCTGTTGCTGGCAGGCGCGACCGGGGTTCAGGCGCAGCAGACCGCTGCTGAGCCGCAGCGCATCGAGATCACGGGCTCGCGCATCAAGTCCATCGCGGCTGAAGGCGCCAGCCCTGTCGCCGTGTTGGGTGCCTCTGACATCAAGATCGACGGCGTTCGCAACGTCGAGATGTTGCTCAACAACCTGCCTCAGGTCTTTTCTGACCAAGGTGGAAACGTTGTCAACGGCGCCACGGGCACCGCTTCGGTCGATCTCCGTGGCCTGGGCGCCAGCCGCACACTCGTTCTCGTGAACGGTAGGCGCCTGCCTGCCGGCAGTGCCAACACCATTTCGCCTGACTTGAACCAGATTCCAGCCGGGCTGATTCGCAGGGTTGAAGTGCTGACAGGCGGCGCTTCAGCGGTGTACGGCTCGGACGCCATTGCTGGCGTTGTGAACTTCATCATGAACGACCGGTTCGAAGGCGTTCAGGTCGATGTGAGCCACAGCTTCTTCAACACCCGGCAGCAAAACCCAGCGGGTATTGCCGACATCGTGGCTGCTCGCGCCGCGACCAATTCAGCCCAGTTCGCCGTGCCCGGCAACAAAAGCGCCGACGGCAAGGAAACCAACCTCAGCGTTTTGCTGGGCAGTAATTTTGCAGGCGACAAAGGCAATGCCACTGTCTTCCTGAATTACAAGAAAACCGACCCGCTGCTGCAGTCTGAGCGCGATTTCAGTTCCTGTTCGCTGGGTGCAGGTGCAGCGGGGTTCTCGTGCGGCGGTTCTGGCACCAACGCGACCGGCCGCATTGGCGTTGGCGCGGGTTTCAGTACGCTTTGGACGAATTCTGATGCGACGGGTACCGCCCGCAGATTTAACAACGCGCTGGACCAGTACAACTTCGGCCCGCTCAACTATTTCCAGCGGCCTTCTGAGCGCTATGGTTTCAACGCCTTCGCCAATTACCAGGTAGCCAAGGCCGCCAACGTCTACACCGAGCTGTCGTTTCACGACGACCTGACGGTTGCGCAAATCGCGCCGGGCGGCGCTTTCATCGACCTCTACACGACCAACTTCGAGAACCCGCTGCTCTCGCAAAGCTGGCGTAACGCGCTCGGTCTGACGGCGCCGGGTCAGTCGGTCGATTTCACGATGGGACGCAGAAACGTCGAGGGCGGTGGCCGTCAATCTGAATACCGCAATACGTCGTATCGCACGCTCATCGGCGTGAAGGGCGATGTGGGCAAGTTCAGTTACGACGTCTACAACATCGCGGCCAAAGTCATCTACAGCCAGACCGAAAACAACTACTTCCTAGCGTCGCGCATCACCAAGGCCATGGATGTGGTGGACGTCGGCGGCGTGGCAACTTGCCGGTCTGCAAGGGATGGCACAGACCCGGCCTGCGTGCCCTACAACATCTGGCGTTTGGGCGGCGTCACACAGGCGCAGCTGGACTACCTGCAGACACCAGGCTTTCGCAAGGGTTCAACGCAACTCGACATGCAGGGCGCCACCGTGTCCACCGATTTGGGCGAGTACGGCATGAAGCTGCCTGGCGCCAAAGAGGGCGTGGGCGTGGTCGTCGGTTTCGAGCATCGCAAGGAGGCCTTGTCCCTGTCAACGGACGCCGCCACCACGGCGGGTGAGCTTTCCGGCTCGGGCGGTCCGACCCCAGGCTTGAACGGTAATTTCTCGGTGAACGAGTATTTCGGTGAAGTTCGCGTTCCCATCCTGGCAGGCAAGCCTTTCGCTGAAGAGCTGTCCGTCAACGGCAGCTATCGCCATGCTTCGTACAGCACCGATGTATCCACCGATACGTACGGTCTGGGTCTGCAATGGGCGCCTGTGAAGATGGTGAAGCTGCGCGCGAGCTATCAAGCAGCAACGCGTGCCCCGAACCTGATCGAGCTGTTCCAGGCGCAGGGCGCAAATCTTTACGACCTGAACTCCGACCCCTGTAGCGGGCCAACGCCCACCGCTACCTTGGCTGAATGTCAGCGCACCGGCCTGACGCCTGCCCTGTACGGCACCGACCTGGACAGCCCGGCAGGTCAGTACAACTTCCTCCAGGGTGGCAACCCCAACCTGAAGCCAGAAAGCTCGAAGAGCTTGACCGTGGGTGTGGTGTTGCAGCCCGTCAGGGATCTGAATGTCAGTGTCGACTATTTCGATATCAAGGTGGAAGAAACGATCGACATCGTTCCCCCGGCGACCACGCTTGACCAGTGTCTGAAGACAGGCAACGCGACTTTCTGTAGCCTCATTACCCGCGACCGTGCGGGCACTTTGTGGCTGTTGCCTGAATCGCAGATCGTGGCGACGAATCAGAACATCGGCGGCACGACAACCAAAGGCTGGGACATCGGGGTGAACTACGCCATGAGCCTGGGCGGCATGGGCAGGCTCGGTGTCAATTTCATTGGCACCAAGCTGTCGGCACTGACCGTGGAAGAGATCAAAGGTCTCGGTTCATACGATTGCGTGGGTTTGTACGGTTTGAACAAGTGCGGCTCACCCAGCCCTGACTGGCGTCATAAGCTGCGGGCCAACTGGTCCACGCCTTGGGACGTGGATGTCGCGGTCACCTGGCGCCACCTGGCCAAGGTCGAGATCCAGGAATCGAGTACGCAAGCTCTGTTGGCAGGTTCTTTCCAGCCAGTCAACAAGACGCTGGCTGGTCAGAACTACCTGGACATTGCGGGCAGCTGGCAGGCCACGAAGGGCTTGACACTCGCCTTCGGTGTGAACAACCTGCTCGACCGCAGCCCGCCCATCGTGGTGGTCGGCACGGGCAACGGCAACGGCAACACCTTCCCGGGTGTTTACGATGCGCTGGGTCGCAAGATCTTCCTGAACGGAAGCTACAAGTTCTGACCGTCCGGTCAGATCGGCCATGAATCGACGGCGAGCATCTGCTCGCCGTTTTTTATTGGCTCAGTACAAATCAATCAGGCGCTGATTTTCATGTCCACACCCTCACACGCTGCTGAAGTGGCAGCCACAGCCCAACACGCCATCGAGGCGATGCAGGCAGGCCGCGATCAAGAAGCTTTGCATGCCTGGGCCAGGGTGGTTGCTTTGCAGCCCGACCATGTGGTGGGGCTGACGCAGATTGGCCAAGCCGCATTCAGGCAGGGCGACTTTCAGTCAGCGCAAAGTGCTTTCTTGCGTGTTGCAACCAAAGACGGCAAGACTGCGCGGCAGTGGATCAATGTGGCCTTGGCCAGCCAGCAACTGAAAGACGAGGCTGCGGAAGAGCACGCGCTGTTTCAGGCGCTGGCTGCAGACCCGTACGACCTGTTGGCGCTGGTGCTGCGCGGCGCCATGTTCGAGCGCCAGGGCAAGGCCAGCCAAGCAGCTTCTGCATTTGGTGCAGCGGCGGCGGTTGCGCCTGAAATGAGCCGGCTGAGCCCTGAATTGCGGCCTGCGGTGACGCACGCGATGAATTTTCTTGACCAGCACAATCAGCAACTTGGCCAGCACATCGATGCGTGCCTGGCGTCCTCTTTCAAAGGTCATGACGACCAAAGCCTGCAGCGGTTCCGCTTGTCGCTGGATATTTTGCTCGGACGCAAACGGCGCTTCGAGTCGCAGCCGATGCGCTACTACATGCCTGAATTGCCCGCCATAGAGTTCTTTCCGCGTAAGCACTTTCCTTGGCTCGACGAAGTCGAAGCCGCTACAGACGCCATACGCGGTGAATTTCTCGCGGTGGCAGAGACCGGCAACGACAGCAGCTTCGTGCCTTACATCGCTTATGGCGCAGATCAACCCGTGGCGCAGTGGAAGGAACTTAACCATTCGCCGAGCTGGAGTGCGCTGCACCTGATGAAAGACGGCGTGGCTGTGCCCGATAACGCCGAGCGGTGCCCGCTGACGATGTCTGTTTGGCGCAAGACACCCTGGCCAGAGCAGGCTCACCGCACCCCCACGGCCATGTTCTCGGTCTTGAAGCCGCGCACACGCATCCCCGCGCATGTGGGCGCCAGCAACTGCCGCCTGGTCGTGCACTTGCCTTTGATCGTGCCCAAGGGCTGCAGTTTCCGTGTTGGCAACTCCCGCCGCGAGTGGATGCCAGGCCAGGCTTGGGTGTTTGACGACACCATCGAACATGAAGCGGCCAATGACAGCGATCAGCCGCGCGTGGTGTTCATCTTTGATACCTGGCACCCTCTGTTGAGCGATGCAGAAAGACAGATGATCACGGCGCTGAATGCGGCGCTGAACAGCTTTGGTCGCGATGGCGCCCAGGGCTACGGCATTTAGAACAGAGTCCGGAGTAGACACCCATGCCACTGAACATGTCCCACGCTGGCCAGCGCCTGGCCTTGGCGGCGCAGGCACTGGCGCCAATGCTTGTGCTGTCCGTGTGGTCCGTACCCGCCCTGGCCAGCGGTGCACAGATCTTGCAATGCCGCGCGGTGGCCGATCTGGCACAACGCTTCATCTGTTACGAGTCGATCGTGGTGCCCGGCGCCGCTGCGGCCGCGCCTGACGACGCGCGTTTCGGCATCGAGAACAGGCTGGCGCCTTCACTGACAGCAGCCATGGCCAGCACCATCACAGGCGCGTTCAAGGGCTGGGCCCCTAACGATACTGTTCAACTGGCCAACGGCCAGCGCTGGCAAATCGCAGACGACAGCCGGGGTGTCATGAACGCGTCGAACCCGAAGGTGACTGTCCGCCGTGGCGCGATGGGCGCTTTTTACCTGGAGATTGAAGGGACGAACCGATCCCCGAAAGTTCGGCGCTTGCCCTGAGATGCAGAACATGGACTGGAATGCCGCAGCCATTCGCCAAGTGATCGAGCGCGGCGTGGCGCAGCTGCGATCAGCGCAGTTTCACGCTGCGTACGTCACATTCAAGCAGCTCGTTCTTGAGAACCCCGCCCTGGCCGATGCCCACCTGGGGCTGGCGCAGGCTTGCAAGCGGCTGGGGCAGCTGGAAGAGGCCAACGAAGCGCTGGACGCAGCGCTGGCGCTGCAGCCCCGGCACATCGGCGCCTTGGTCTTGAAAGGCGATTGGCTAGATGCAGCCGGCGCGCAGACAGCCGCATCCTTCTATCAAGCCGCGCTGCACTGCGCATCGCAGCTTGAAGCCGT